>NZ_SOFR01000067.1:0-79284 GCF_004402735.1 Cryobacterium sp. MDB1-18-1
GCGGCCGCGGCGCAGAAGGCCTGGGCCGCGACCGCGCACCCGGTGCGCGCCGCCGTGCTGCGCCGGGCCGCCGCGCTCCTGGAGGAACACGCCGACGAGATCATGGACTGGAACGTGCGGGAAGTCGGCGCGGTTCCCGGGCTTGCCGGCTTCGCCCTCCACGTCGGCGCTCAGGAATGCTATGAGGCGGCGGCGTTGCCGTCGCATCCGCTCGGCCAGGTACTCTCGAGCGAGGAGCCGAGGATCTCCATCGCCCAGCGGGTGCCCGTCGGCGTCGTCGGAGTCGTGTCGCCGTTCAACGTGCCGATCATCCTCGGCATCCGCGCGGTGGCGCCGGCGCTCGCGCTGGGCAATGCGGTCGTGCTCAAGCCGGACCCGCGCACCGCTGTGACCGGCGGCGTGATGATGGTGCGCATCTTCGAGGAGGCCGGCCTGCCCGCCGGGCTCCTGCAGCTGGTGACCGGCGGCGCCGATGTCGGCGAGGCCATCGTCACCGACCCGAACGTGCGGGTGATCGCGTTCACCGGCTCGACCAGGGCCGGTCGCGCCGTCGGCGAGCTCGCGGGAAAGCATCTCAAGCGTGCCCACCTCGAGCTGGGCGGTAATTCCGCCTTCGTCGTACTCGCCGACGCTGACGTCGACAAGGCCGTCAACCTCGCGGCCTGGGGATCGTTCCTGCACCAGGGCCAGATCTGCATGACGGTCGGGCGGCACATCGTGCACGAGAGCATCTTCGACGAGTACGTCGAGAAGCTCGCCGCGAAGGCGGACTCCCTTGCCGTTGGCAACCCCGCCACCGAGCACGTGCACCTCGGCCCGATCATCGACGAGAACCAGCGCGACCGCATCCACCGCCTGGTCACGAGCTCGATCGATTCCGGCGCGAAGCTGAGGGCCGGCGGCAGCTACGACGGGCTGTTCTACCGGCCCACCGTGCTCGCGGACTCGCCGCTGGATGCCCCCGCCTTCTGCGAGGAGGTGTTCGGCCCTGTCGCATCCGTGGTGCGGTTCAGCACCGAGGACGAGGCCGTGGGCATCGCTTCGGCGACCGAATACGGGCTCTCGCTCGGCATCGTGACCGCCGACGCCATGCGCGGCCTCGAACTGGCCCAGCGGATCCCGTCCGGCATCGTGCACATCAACGACCAGACGGTCAACGACGAGGCGAACACACCGTTCGGCGGCGTCGGCTCGTCCGGCACGGGTTCGCGGCAGGGCGGTGCGGAGGCCAACATCGACGCCTTCACGGAGACGCGCTGGATCACCCTGCGCCGCACGCCGGGCAGCTACCCGTTCTGAGCGGAGCCTAGTTCACATCGTTGGGGTGGGAGCCCACGCGGCCCGAGCGCTCGAGCGCGGAAATCGTGGCGAGTTCGGTGTGACTGAGCTCGAAGTCGAAGACGTCGAGGTTCTCGATCATGCGCGCGCGCCGGTTCGACTTCGGGAACAGGATGTTGCCGGTCTGCAGGTGCCAGCGGATGACCACCTGAGCGGGGCTCTTGCCGTGCGCCTCGGCCGCGACGACGACGACGGGCTCCTCAAGGAGTGGGTACTTGCCCTGGCCGAGGGGTCCCCACGCCTCGATCTGAATCCCGTGGGCGCGCGCGAACACGGTGACTTCAGGCTGCTGGTGCGCGGGGTGCAGCTCGATCTGGTTGACCGCCGGGACGACATCCGTCTCGGCGAGAAGGCGTTCGAGGTGCGGCACGAGGAAATTCGAGACACCGATCGAGCGTGCACGTCCGGAGGCGCGGATCTTCTCGAGCGCCTTCCAGCTCTCGATGTAGCTGTCCTTCGCCGGCGTCGGCCAGTGGATGAGGTACAGGTCGACGTAGTCGAGCCCGAGCTTCTCGAGGCTCAGGTCGAAAGCGTCGAATGCGCTCTGGGTGCCCTGTTCGCTGTTCCACAGCTTCGTCGTGACAAAGAGCTCGGAGCGAGGCACGGCGGATGCCGCGATCGCGGCCCCGACTCCGGCTTCGTTCCCGTAGATCGCGGCCGTGTCGAGGTGGCGGTAGCCGACCTCGAGTGCGTCGGAGACGATGCGGGTCGTTTCGTCCGGATCGACCTTGAACACACCGAAGCCGAGCTGAGGAATGGTGTGGCCGTCGTTGAGGGTCAGGGTGGGCACAGAAGTCGTCATGGGCCCACCCTAAACGCCGGAACCGGACGGAACCTGACCTACGGTGCTTCAGCGGGTGAGCTGGAGCTTCCACGCCTCGGGCTCGCGGGAGAGATAGCTCACCGTGAACCGGCCCGGGTGTCGCTGTTCGAGCTGGGCGAGGAGGGGCAACGGGTCGTGGGGAGCGACGAGGACCAGGCCGCCGCCGGGGAGGACAGCGTCCAGCGCGCCGAAGATCGCGGCGTGCCGGATCGCGTGCGGGAGCTGCCGGGCGTCCAGTTCTGGGTACCCTGCGGCCTCGGCCTCGCCGCAGGTGCAGGTGTGGCCGGCGGGCTCGTCGTGGGCCGCGGGCCGGGGTGCGGATGCGGGAAGGAGGGGGATCATGTCAACCATGATTTAAACCTAATATATTCCGCTTTAATTAGCGAGCGGGTCGACGGGCACCCAGTCGCCGCGGAGGCGCACCTCGCACAACTCGGGAAGGACGAAGGGGCGCAGCTCCACGTCGTCCGGGTCGTGCCCGCTGGAACGGGCGATGCCCCGGATCAGACCCAGGTGCAGCGAGCACACCACCGCGGGCGTGTGCCTGGCTTCGTCGCGGAAGGGACAGGCCCGGAGCTCGACGACCATACCGTCGCGGGCATCCGTCTCGCTCGGCGACGCCGGCTGACCGGGCGACGCCGGCTGACCGGGCGACGCCTCAAGCGATTGGGCGATCGGGTCGAAGCCGAGGCCGTCGAGGATGTGCACGAGCGGCCCGACGTCGCTCGCTCCCCCGGCCGCCCCTGTGCCCGGTTCGCTCTCGCGCGCCTCGAGGTCGAAGGCGGACGACCAGCGCTCGCCGGCGCGGATCGCCCGTGCCCGGCCGCCGTCGTCGTCCTCGGCGAGGGCGCCGACGAGGGCGTGGCTGAGCAGCCGCTGCACACCGTCTTCGCGCACCGCGGGATTCACGGTGAAGAGGATGCGCGGACGCCCGCGGATCCCGGTCCGGTCGACGGCACGGCGGATCAGCCCGGCACCCTCGAGCTGGTCGAGATGGAAGCGCGCGGTTGTCACGTGCAGGCCGATGCTCGCGGCGACGGCGGCGGCGTCGACGGGCTCGCGGGCACCCGCGATCAACTCGAGCACCCGGCGGCGCGCATCCGAGGCGAGGGCCGCGTGCCGGTCGCCGATTCCCTGTCCGTCTACCATAGTTTGAGCGTAACAGTCTCCGGTTAAAGCGCCAGGCCGGGAGGAGCCGCCCGCGCACACCGGGCACCCGGAAGTCTTACGATGGAATGCTCATGATTCCCCTTGTCATCACCTTCCCGCCCGAACTCCCCGTCAGCCAACGCCGCGAGGATATCGCGCGCGCCATCCGCGACAACCAGGTCGTCATCATCGCGGGCGCGACGGGCTCGGGCAAGACCACCCAGATCCCGAAGATCTGCCTCGAACTCGGGCGCACGAGCATCGGCCACACCCAGCCGCGGCGGCTCGCCGCCCGCACGATCGCCGAGCGCATCGCCGAAGAACTCGGCCAGGAGGTCGGCCAGGTCGTCGGCTACCAGGTGCGGTTCACCGACCAGGTCGGTCCTGACACCAAGATCAAGCTCATGACCGACGGCATCCTGCTCAACGAGATGCACCGCGACCGGATGCTGCGCAAATACGACACGATCATCATCGACGAGGCCCACGAGCGCAGCCTCAACATCGACTTCCTGCTCGGCTACCTGCGCCAGCTGCTGCCGCAGCGCCCCGACCTCAAGGTCATCATCACCTCGGCGACGATCGACCCGCAGAGTTTCGCCGAGCACTTCGCGGCCGCCGACGGCACGCCGGCCCCGATCATCGAGGTCTCCGGCCGTACCTACCCGGTCGAGATCCGCTACCGCCCGCTCGTGGCCGAAGCGATGGCGGACGATGACGACGAGGACCAGGTCTCGGCGACGCCGCCGGTGGACCGCGACTACATCGAGGGCATCTCAGCGGCGCTCGACGAACTCGAGCGCGAGTCGAACGGCGACGTGCTCGTCTTCCTGAGCGGAGAGACCGAGATCCGCGACGCAGCGGATGCCCTGCAGGGCAAGTTCGCGAGTGGCGACCGCACGAGCCCGACCGAGGTGCTGCCGCTCTACGGCCGGCTCTCCTCCGCCGATCAGCACAAGGTCTTCCAGCCCTCGACCGTCGCCGGGGTTCGGCGCCGGATCGTGCTCGCGACGAACGTCGCCGAGACCAGCCTGACCGTCCCGGGCATCCGTTATGTCATCGACGCCGGAACCGCCAGGATCAGCCGGTACAGCGTGCGCTCGAAGGTGCAGCGGCTGCCGATCGAGGCGATCAGCCAGGCCTCCGCGAACCAGCGCTCCGGGCGCAGCGGGCGCACGAGCGACGGCATCGCCATCCGGCTGTATTCGGAGGAGGACTTCGGTCGCCGCCCGGAGTTCACCGAGCCCGAGGTGCTGCGCACCAACCTCGCCGCCGTGATCCTGCAGATGATCTCGCTCGGCCTCGGCGACATCGCCGCGTTCCCGTTCCTCACCCCGCCGGATTCCCGCGGTATCAAGGACGGCCTCGACCTGCTCGCCGAGCTCGGCGCCGTTGCGCCGGGCAGTGGGGTGAGCAACGCGAGCGGCGGGGTGTCCAAGCTCACCCGGATCGGGCAGCAGCTCGCGAAGCTGCCGATCGACCCCCGCTTCGGGCGGATGGTCATCGAGTCCAAGACCCAGGGCACCAGCCGCGAGGTGATGGCGATCGTCGCCGGCCTCACCATCCAGGACCCGCGGGAACGGCCGCTCGAGCGGCGCGCGCAGGCCGACCAGCAGCACGCGCGGTTCGCGGACCCGACGAGCGACTTCCTCGGCCTGCTGAACCTCTGGAATTACCTCGAGCTCAAGCAGAAGGAACTCGGCTCGAGCGCCTTCCGCAGGCTCTGCAAGAACGAGTTCCTGAACTACCTGCGGGTGCGCGAGTGGCAGGACGTCTACAAGCAGCTCCGCCAGCTCGCCAAGCCGCTCGGCCTACACATCGGCGACCCGGCGGTCAACCCCGACGGCATCCACCGCTCCCTCCTCGCCGGGCTGCTCTCGCACATCGGCCTCAAGGATGTCGCGAAGAAGGACTACATCGGCGCCCGCCAGCAGCGCTTCGTGATCTTCCCCGGCTCGTCGCTCGCGAAGAAGCAGCCCAACGCCGTGATGAGCGCGGAACTCGTGGAGACCAGCCGGCTCTTCGCCCGGATGAACGCCGTCGTCGACCCCGCCTGGGCCGAACCGCTCGCCGGGGACCTCTGCAAGCGCAGTTACTCCGAACCGCACTGGGAGAAGAAGCAGGGCTCCGTCGTCGCCTACGAGCGGGTCACCCTCTACGGGGTTCCGATCGTGCCGCGCCGCCGCATCCAGTTCTCCCGGGTCGACCCGGCCTACGCCCGCGAGCTCTTCATCCGGCACGCCCTCGTCGACGGCGAATGGGACCTCGACCGCGTCGACCAGCGTGTCACCGCGTTCGACCGGGCCAACACGAAGCTGCGCAAGGAACTCGCCGAGCTCGAGGAACGCACCCGGCGCCGCGACATCCTCTTCGACGACGAGGCCGTCTTTGAGTTCTACCAGCGCCGCATCCCCGCGGAGGTCTGCTCGACGCGCACCTTTGAGACGTGGTGGCGCAAGGCGCGCGCCGAGACCCCCGACCTCCTCACGATGACCGCGGAGGCGCTCGTTCCCGACGAGGCCACCCCGGAGATCGACGAGGCCGTCTTCCCGCCGACCTGGCACCAGGGCGACCAGCGTTTCCACCTGACCTACCGGTTCGAGCCGGGGGCGGATGACGATGGCGTCGCCGCCCTGATCCCGCTCGCCCTCCTGGCCCGGCTCTCCCCCGCCGGCTTCGACTGGCAGGTACCGGGCCTCCGCGCCGACCTCGTGACCGCGCTGATCAAGTCGCTCCCGAAGAGCATCCGCCGCAACGTCGTGCCCGCCGCCGACTGGGCGGCCCGGCTGCTCACCGAGCTGCCGCCTGCGCCCGGCGAGGCCCGCACGGCGAAGGACACGAGCAGCATGGGCGGCACGAGCATCGGCGCCCGGCTCGGCGCGGGCACGGGGGCGGGTTTCGAGACAGAGGCTGCGCCGTTCACCGAGATCCTCGCGGGCCTGATCCAGCGGCTCACGTACGTCCCGGTGAACGCAAACGACTTCGAGCTCGGGCGCGTACCCGCGCACCTCCGGATGACGTTCCGCGTCGTCGACGACCGCGGGCAGGCGATGGCCTCCGGAAAGGACCTCGGCGAGCTGCAGCGCAGGCTCGGCTCCCGGGCGCGCGAAAGCGTCGCGGCGGCATCCGCTGCCACGCCCGTGAACGCGATCGAGCGCGGCGGCCTCACGACCTGGGATTTCGCGGAACTCCCCCGGTTCATCGACACCAAACAGGGCGACAACACCATTCGCGGCTACCCGACGCTCGTCGACGAGGGTACGAGCGTCGCGATCCGGATGATGAGCACCGCTGCAGAGCAGGCGAGCACGCTGCCGGGCGGGGTGCGCCGGCTACTGTTGCTCGCGACGCCGTCTCCGGTCGCCTACGTGCAGCAGCACCTGACCGGGGCGGAGAAGCTCAGCCTCGCCACGAGCCCGTACCGCACCACGCAGGCCCTCTTCGACGACTGCCTCGCGGCCTGCGTCGATGAGGTGCTGTTCCGGGTGAACCCGAGCGGCCAGGTCTTCATGAAGGCCGAGTTCGACTCGATCCGGGACCGCGTGTCCGGGGTGCTGATGGACTCGATGTTCGAGGCCGTTGGGCTCGTTGCGCGCATCCTCACCGCCTCCCGGGCCGCCGACAAGGCGCTCAAGGCCTCGACGAGCATGGCGTTGCTGCCCGCGCTGACGGATGCCCGTGCCCAGCTGGCCGGACTGATCTACCCCGGCTTCGTGAGCGCGACGGGCCTCGCCCAGCTGCGCCACCTGCCGCGCTACCTCGGCGGCATCAGTTCACGGATCGTGAAACTCGGCGACAATCCCAGCCGCGACCGGGTCTGGATGAATGAAAGCCAGTCGGCCACGGCCCGCTACGAAGCTGCCGGCGGCCGGATTCCGCTGGCCCCCGGCATGGCGGCGAACCTCGTGCGCGCACGCTGGATGATCGAGGAGCTGCGGATCAGCCTGTTCGCGCAGGAGCTCAAGGCCGCGGAGTCGGTGTCTCTGCAGCGGATCCACAAGGTCCTGACCAGCTGACCCCGACATCCGCCGGGGTCAGCTGGTGGCTAGAGCACCTTCGAGAGGAACGCCTGCGTGCGGCGGTGTTGCGGGTTGCTCAGCACGAGCTCGGGGTCGCCGGACTCGACGACGACGCCGCCGTCCATGAACACGAGCGAGTCACCCACCTCGCGGGCGAAGCCCATCTCGTGGGTGACCACGATCATCGTCATGCCCTCCTTGGCGAGGCCCTTCATCACGTCGAGCACCTCGCCGACGAGTTCGGGGTCGAGCGCGCTCGTCGGCTCGTCGAAGAGCATCAGCTTGGGCTCCATCGCGAGCGCGCGGGCGATCGCGACGCGCTGCTGCTGGCCGCCGGAGAGGTGCGCGGGGTAGTAGTCCGCGCGTTCGGCGAGTCCCACCCGGGCGAGCAGGTCGCGGGCGGTGCGCTCGGCTTGCGCCTTGGGCAGCCCCTTGACCCGCAGCGGCGCCTCCATCACGTTCTGGAGTGCGGTCATGTGCGGGAACAGGTTGAAGCGCTGGAACACCATGCCGATGTCCCTGCGCTGCTTCGCCGCTTCCTTGGGCGCCATCTCGTAGAGCTTGCCGTTGGTCTCGCGGTAGCCGATCAGCTCGCCGTCGACGCTCAGCCGCCCGGCGGAGAGCACCTCGAGGTGGTTGATGCAGCGCAGGAACGTGGACTTGCCCGACCCGCTCGGCCCGACGAGGCACATCACCTCGCCGCGTTTGACCTCGAGGGAGATGCTCTTGAGCACCTCGTGCGAGCCGAAGCTCTTCGAGACCTGCTCTGCGAGCACCATCGGCACGTAACCGCGGGCAGCGG
The DNA here is from genome assembly GCF_004402735.1 of Cryobacterium sp. MDB1-18-1. Classification (NCBI taxonomy): domain Bacteria; kingdom Bacillati; phylum Actinomycetota; class Actinomycetes; order Micrococcales; family Microbacteriaceae; genus Cryobacterium; species Cryobacterium sp. MDB1-18-1. The sequence continues at coordinate 8,132 of NZ_SOFR01000067.1, forward strand.
ATGCCGCGTTCGGCGTGGTCAGGTCGCTCATGACGGGCCTCCCTGGCCGGTTTCGGGTTCTCGGCCGGTGCGGGTCGCCGGCGCCTGCTCGGAGCCGGGCACGATCGTGACGCCCGTGATCGGGTCGGGGTTGGAGCCGCCGCCCTTCTTGTCCGGCTGACGGTCGCCGATGCCGCGCGCGAAACGCTTCTCGAGGAAGTACTGGCCCACCATCAGGATCGAGGTGAAGAACAGGTACCAGATCGACGCGACGATGAGCAGCGGGATCGGGTTGAACGTCTCGGCGGAGATGTCACGGGAGCGGGCGAACAGGTCGAAGCTGAACGGCACCGCCGTGACGAGCGAGGTGGTCTTGAGCATCGAGATGACCTCGTTGCCGGTCGGCGGGATGATCACCCGCATCGACTGCGGCAGGATGACCCGGGTCATCGTCTGCGACCAGCTCATCCCGAGCGCGGTCGCGGCCTCTTCCTGGCCACGATCGACGGCGAGGAGTCCGGCACGGACGATCTCGGCCATATACGCGGCCTCGTTGAGCGAGAGGCCGATCACCGCGAGGGCGAACGTGCTGAGCGCGGCGTTCGTCTCGAACGACACCCACGGGTGCATGAACGGGATGCCGATGTCGATGCTCGAATAGATCAGCGAGATCAGGCCCCAGATGGTCAGCTGGACGTAGACCGGTGTGCCGCGGAAGACCCAGAGATAGAACCACGCGAGGCTCTTCACGACCGGGTTGGGCGACAGCCGCATCACCGCGAGGATCACGCCGAGGACGATCGCGATCACCATCGAGTAGACGGTGAGTTCGAGGGTCACGAGCGCGGCCTGGGAGATGCGCCGGTCGAACAGGTACTTCGCGACCGTCGGCCAGTCGTACGCGGGGCGGAAGGCCGCGTCGACGATGGCCAGGGCGAACACCACGATCAGGATGATCGCGAAGACCAACCGCCAGGGGTGACGCAGCCGGATGGCTTTGATGGGAACCGACGCGGCCGGGGCGGCCGGATCGGCCGGGGACGAGGCGGGCCCCGCCCCCCGGCCGTTCAGATTCGGCGTGCTCACCGGTTAGCCGTTCGCGGCTGCGTTGATCGTGATCTTGTCGATGCCGCCGTCGGCGACACCCCACGTGTCGAGGATGGCCTTGTAGCTGCCGTCGTCGACCATGGACTGCAGTGCGGCCTGGACGGCCTTGCCGAGGTCAGAGCCCTTGGCGACGACCATGCCGTATGGTGCGACGTCGAAGGTCTTGCCCGCGAGCTGCAGCTTGCCCTTGGTCTGGGCGATGGCGTAGAGGGTGACGGGAGAGTCGGCGCTGAGCGCGTCGGCCTGGCCGAGTACGACCGCGTTCGTCGCGGCATCCTGGGTGTCGAACTTGAGCTTGTCGATCGCGGGCTTGCCGGCCGCGACGCAGGCGTCGCTCTTGGCGGGGACCTCGTCGGTGTCTTCGTAGGTGGTCGCCTGCACGGCTACCTTCATGCCGCAGGCGTTGTCCGGGTCGACGGTCTTGTCCTTGGCCGATGCCCACTGGATACCGGCGGTGTAGTAGTTGACGAAGTCGACCTGCTGCTCGCGCTCGGCGGTGTCCGTGAACGAGGACTCGCCCATGTCGGCCTTGCCACCGGCGACGGAGGGGATGATGTTGTCGAACTTGGCGACCTGGAATTCGGCCGTGAGCCCGAGCTTGGTGGCGACCGCGCTCGCGATCTCGATGCCCCAGCCGATGGGCTTGCCTGCTTCGTCCTTGAACTCGTTGGGGGCGTAGGTCGGGTCGCTGCCGACGATGAGCTTGCCGGAGGACGCGATCTTGGCGGGAACGAGTGCGGCGGCCGCGTCGTCCTTGGTGATCGCTGCGGCCGAGGCGCTGGTGGTCGAGCCGGTCGAGGGCGTCGAGTTGTCGACGCAGCCGGTGAGCATCAGTGCGGCCGCGGCGGCGACGGCGGGGAGTAGGTATCGAGCGCGCATATGCGGAACCTTCTTTGTTTGTCGGTGTCAGGGGTTCGTCATTGAGTCCGTAAACGGTAAGCGACAGAGGTGAGCATATAACAGGATGCTCACGCGGATTCTGTGCGCAGGTCACGTTTTGGACTAGCTAAAGCGAGCGTGAGGGGGACGTGTCTCGATCAAGTATGGCCGTTGGCGTGTTTCGGGCAGATTTCGCCGGGTGCGACGACAGCGCCCGAACCGCCGGCCCGCCCAGTTGCGCACAAAGCACCCTCGTCGCGACGACGAAGGTGCTTTGACCGCAATTCAACCCCGGCGACGGGCGTTATTCGGCGGCCTTGGCCGCGGTCGAGAGCATCGTCACGTAGTCGTCGAGGCCCCAGGTCAGCGAGAGACCCGTCGGCGGGGAGACGGACGAGATGAATGCCGCGCCGACCGGGGAGGCGACGGAACCACGCTGCACCTGCGGCATGGCCTGGGCGTACCCGGCGGAGAGGAACGCATCCGATTCCTCCTGCGTCGTCCCGAAGTTCACGAGCACGTCACTCGTGAGCTTGTCGAGCTGTTCGTGGCTGAGCGTGTAGTAGAAGCTCGCCTCGTCGGTCGCGAGGGCATCGACGGCGGATGCGTTCACGAAGCCGAGGTCGAGGGTGAATGCGACGCGGGGGTCTTCCTTCTTGTAGACGTAGAACGTTCCTCCGCTGTCGCTCGTGAGGGCGATGGACTTGCCCGCGAACTCGGGGTGGGCTGCCGCTGCCGCGGCGATCTTCGCGTCGATGCCCGCGAGAAGCGTGGTCGCTTCAGCGGACTTGCCGAGAGCCGTTCCGGTGATCGTGATGAGGTCGCGCCAATTCGTCGCCCAGGGCTGGTCCGGGTAGCCGACCACGGGGGCGATCTTGCTGAGCAGCGCGTACTGCTCGGCGGTGATGCCCGAGTATGCGGCAAGGATGACGTCGGGTGCGGCCTTGGCGATGTCCTCGTACGGCGGCTCCGTGGAGTCGGGCAGCACGGTCGGCGTCGGCGTTCCGCTCGTCACGAGCGCCTCGGAGATCCAGGGCAGCACGCCCTGGGCGTCACCGGCGTATGCCTGGAACGGCATCGCGACGGGAATGACGCCGAGGGCGATCGCGTCGTCCGCGCTCCCCCAGCCCCAGGTCACGACCCGGGTCGGCTGCTTCGGGATCACGGTCGACCCGAAGGCGTTCTCGATGGTGACGGGGAACGACGCGGCTGCGGAGTCGCCCGCCGCAGCATCCGTTGACTGGGGCGCCGGCGCGGAACAGCCGGTCAGCGTCAGGGCGACGAGGGCGGCGACGGCGACAAGCGCGCGAATGGGGGGACGGTGCACGGGAAACTCCGGTTTCTCAGTTGTCTCGGGGAGGGACACGGTTCGACTAAATTAGGTTAGCCTTACCTAATATAGCGGATGCCGCGGTCGGCGCGGGATGGAACCTCCCGATCGGCACGACGAGCGGTGAGCCGCAGACCGGGTCGGGGATGACGAGGGCGTCGAGCCCGAAGGCGGAGCGGACGACGTCGACGGTCAGGGTGTCCACGGGCGGCCCTGCGGCGATGATCCCGCCTGAGCGCATCACGAGCATTTCGTCGGCGTACCGGGCCGCGAGGTTGAGGTCGTGCAGGACCATCACGATCGTGGTCCCCCGGGTGCGGTTGAGCTCGAGGAGGAGGTCGAGGACCTCGATCTGGTGGGCGACGTCGAGGAAACTCGTCGGCTCGTCGAGCAGCAGGATGTCGGTGTCCTGGGCGAGGGCCATCGCGATCCAGACCCGCTGGCGCTGGCCGCCGGAGAGCTCCTCCAGCCGGCGCGCGGCGAGGTCGAGGGTTCCGGTGCGCACGAGGGCGTCGGCGACGATGGCGTCGTCGGCGGCCGTGGTGCCGCGGAACCAGCCCTGATGCGGATGCCGGCCGCGACCGACGAGTTCGCCGACGGTGATTCCCTCCGGCGCGAGCGGCTGTTGCGGCAGGAGGCCGAGCACGGTCGCGACCCGCTTGCCCGGAATCGTCGCGATGTCGGTGCCGTCGAGGAGGACCACGCCGGTCTGCGGGGTGAGCAGGCGGGCGAGTCCGCGGAGGAGGGTCGATTTGCCCGAGGCGTTCGCGCCGACGATGACCGTGATCCGGCCGACGGCGATCTCGAGGTCGAGGTCTGTGACGATCGGGACGCCGTCGTAGCCGAGGCCGAGGGCGACGGTGCGCAGCTCGTGGTGCGTGCGGTCGCCCGGTTCGGCGGCTGCTGGACCCGCGAAAGCCGGGACCGCTGTCTGCGGGTCGGGAGCGTGCGGTTCGGGTTGGGTCATCGGGTTCCTTCTGTGCTGTCGCGCGGGATGCCGCGGGTGCTGCCGGCGCCGCTGCCGCCCGCCGCTCCGGTCGCGAGCAGCCAGAGCAGGTAGGGCGCTCCGATGGCGCCGGTGACGACCCCGGCGGGCAGCTGGAGTCCGCCCGGGAGCAGGTGCTGGGACGCGAAGTCGGCGGCGCTGACGATCAGGGCACCGACGAGGGCCGAGGGAACGAGGCTCAGTCCGCCGGTGCCGACGAGGCGGCGGGCGATCGGCGCGGACACGAACGCGACGAACGCGAGCGGGCCGACCATGGCCGTCCCGAGCGCGGCGAGGGCGACGGCGACGATGAGGAGTCCGAGCCGGTTGCGCTCGGCACCGACCCCGAGGCTCGTGGCCAGGTCGTCGCCCAGTTGCAGCGCGCGAAGACGCGGAGCGAGCATCCACACGATCGGCAGGAGCACCGCGAGCCCGACAGCGACGACCGCGATCTCGGGCCAAGCGGCACCGCTCACGCTGCCGACGAGCCAGGTCAGGGCGTCCTGGGCGTCGCGGAGCTCGGCGCGGCTGAGCAGGTAGCCGAGCAGGCCCTGCACCATGAACGCGATGCCGACGCCGATGAGCACGAAGCGATAGCCGGCGACGCCTCCGGCGCCTCCGCCGCGACCGCGCCAGGCCAGCAGGTAGATGACGGTCGCGACGAGGATCGCGCCGCCGAAGGCCGCGAAAGCGGTCGCGAGGCTGCCGAAGCCGAGCACGAGCATCCCGAGGACCGCTGCGGCGCTCGCCCCGCCGGTGACGCCGACGATGTCGGGGCTCGCGAGCGGATTGCGCAGCACGGTCTGGAACAAGGCGCCCGAGAGCGCGAAGGCGACGCCGGTCAGGAGCGCGAGCACGAGCCGGGGCAGGCGCAGGGTCAGCACGATGAAGTTCTCGGCCCCGGTGCCCTGGCCGGCGAGGGTGCGGAGCAGGTCGGGCACCGCGACGGAATAGGAGCCGACGGAGAGGCTCAGCGCGGCGACGACGAGCACCGCCCCGGAGAGGACGATCACTGTCCGGCGCTCCCGGCGGCGCCGTGCACCCCGCGCCGCGCCGAGCACAGCCGCGGGCGCGAGGACCGGAGTGCTTGTGCTCACAGCCCGACCGCCTTGGTGCCTCGCACGAGAGCAATCAGCACGGGGGCGCCGAGGAACGCGACGACGAGGCCGGCCTCGATCTCGCCGGGGCGGGCGATCACGCGCCCGATCACGTCGGCGAGCAGGAGCAGGGCGGGGCCGAGCAGCGCCGAGAGGGAGAGGGTCCAGCGGTAGTCCGGGCCGGCGAACCAGCGGGCGAGGTGCGGAACCGCGAGGCCGACGAAGACGATCGGCCCGGCGAGGGCGGTCGCCGAGCCGCAGAGCAGCACGACGGCCACGAAGCAGACGATCCGTGCGGCCACGACGTTCTGGCCGAGACCGCGGGCGAGGTCGTCTCCGAGGGCGAGCGCGTTGAGCATCCGCCCGGCCGTCGCCGCCAGGATCGCGCCGACGAGGATGAACGGCGCGAGCTGCAGCGCGGTGTCGAGGCCGCGGGCGGAGAGGGAGCCCGCAGACCAGAACCGGTAGCGGTCGAAGGTTGACGGGTCGCTGAGCAGCACGATGGTGATCAGCGAGGTGAGCGCCGCGGTGAGCGCCGTGCCGGCGAGGGTGAGCTTGACGGGGGTCGCTCCCCCGCGTCCGAGCGACCCGATGACGTAGACGACGGATGCCGCGACCGCGGCCCCGACGAAGGCGAACCAGACGTAGCCGAGCGCGCTCGTGACTCCGAAGACGGCGATTCCGGCTACGACGAAGAGGGAGGCGCCCGCGTTGACGCCGAGCAGGCCGGGGTCGGCGAGGGGGTTGCGGGTGACGCCCTGCATGAGCGCACCGGCGAGGCCGAGGGCGAGGCCCGCGAGCAGGCCGACGACCGTGCGCGGGATACGCAGGTCGAGCACGACCAGCTGGTCGGTCACGGCGGGGTCGGGCCGGAACAGGGCGTCGAGGACGGTGCCGAAGGGCACGTCCCGCGCGCCGACGACGAGGGAGGCGATGATCACGAGGACGAGGAGCACGGCCGCGCCGAGGAGCCCAGCCACCGGACGTCGACCCGAACCGGTTCGACGGAGTCTTGCGGTCTTTCGGCCCGAAACGGCACTCTCCGGTGTTCTTTGGGCAGAAAATCCGTCGGATTCGTTCGGGGCCGGACGGTTCGGGGCCGGACGGTTCGGGGCCGGGCGGTTCTGGGCGGGGAGGTTCGCGGCCGGATGCTCGGACGGGTGTGCCAGGCGGCTCACTGGGGCTCGGCCTTGCCGAGGCGCCAGTAGCCCATGAAGGAGACGCGCCGGCGGTCGACACCGGTCTCGCTCACAAGGAACCGGCGGAGGCGCTTGATCGCGCCGGCCTCTCCGGCGAGCCAGGCGTAGAACCCTGCGCCCGGCGGTGTGTCCGGGGTGTCCCACAGGGTTTCGCGGTCGATGTCGATCTCGAGCTCGGCCGCGTTCACGGCGACGCCGGTCGGGACCTCGGGTCCCTGGTGGCCGGCGACCCAGGTGCGCACGGCGGCGTCGAGGCGTTCGCCGTGCGGGGCGCCTCCGCGTGGAAGCCAGGTGACGGTGCAACCGTCCGGGACCCGCACGTCGAGCTGGTCCGCGGCATCCGGCACCTCGAGGAAGGCGTGCGCCGTGCGCCCGGGCTGCAGGGTATCGAGGATGCCGCAGATCGCGGGGACCGCGGTCTCGTCGCCCGCGAGGAGCAGGTAGGTCGCGTCGCCGGGGCGCCAGTCGAGGCCGAGGCCGGCGTCGCGGCTGCGCGAGTCCGGCCCGACGATGACGACGTGCTCGCCGACCTGGGCCGCGGCGAGCCAGCGGGATGCGGGGCCGGGGCCGGAACCGGCGGCAACCGCTGCGTCGTGGGAGACGAAGTCGACGTCGAGTTCGCGGAGGTGCGGGCGCACCCTGCGGACGGTGTAACTGCGGAACGGGTTGCGCTCAGCTTCGGGAAGGGCCCGCCAGCGGTCGTACCAGCCGGTGCCGGTCGAGGCAGGGTCGTGCTGCTCGTCCACTCCGAAATCGGCGAGGCCGACGCCGGGGATCGGCAGGACGAGCTTGATCCGCTGGTCGAGTCCCGCCGTGCCGAAGTGCTCGAATTCCGGACCGGTGAAGGTCACCCGCACAAAATGCGGGCTCAGGCGCCGGATGCCCGCGACCGTCGCCCGGTACGGCCGGTAGCCGGGGCGTGCATCAGGGAGCAGGTCCTCGCCGGTCACCTCGGTGCTGGGTAAGGTAAGCATTACCTAAGTATTGCATCCCCGGGCTCTGCGTGACGTGTGAATTCGGTGTGAGCGCACCGGGCCGCCGCGAGCCGGCCTCGCCGCCTACAGCCGGACGCTGGCCCCGGTGAAACCGCCGAACCCGCCGCGCCCGCCGTCCCCGGTTTCCACGGGGCGGTCCGGGAGGTTGGACCACTGCGACCAGGATCCGGGGTAGAGGTAGGGGACGAACCCGGCGATCGTGAGCGCGGCGATCTCGTGGGCGGCCGTGACCCCCGACCCGCAGTAGACCCCGATCGGGCGCATCGGTTTCACGCCGAGGGACTCGAACTGCGCACGCAGCTGGTCGGCGGGCAGGAAGCGTCCGTCGTCGGCGAGGGTGTCCGTCGTCGGGGCGCTCACCGCGCCCGGGATGTGGCCGGCGCGGGGGTCGACCGGCTCCGTCTCGCCCCGGTACCGGGCGCCGGCACGCGCGTCGAGGAGGATGCCGGTGTGCGCGATGGCGGCGGCGGTGTCGGCGTCGATCGTGGCGAGCGAGCCGTAGCTGAGGTGTGCGGTGCCGATCGGCGGGTCGGGCTGCTCCCCGGTGACGAGCGGCAATCCCGCCCTGCGCCAGGCGGCGAGCGCACCGTCGAGCAGGAGCACGTTGCGGTGACCGGCGTGCCGCAACAGCCACCACGCCCGCGCCGCCGACATCAGGCTCAGGTCGTCGTAGACCACGACGGTGTCGTCGTCGTGGATTCCCCAGCGCCGCGCCGCCGCCTGCAGGTCGTCGATCGCGGGCAGCGGGTGCCGCCCGTCTTCAGGCGCCCCTGGCCGGGCGAGTTCGGTCTCGAGGTCGACGTAGACCGCGCCCGGCAGGTGTCCGGCGGCGTATTCGTCGCGTCCGCTCGGCCCGAGGAGCGCCCACCGGACGTCGAGCACACGGATGTCGTCACGCGTCTCGAGCAGGCGGGCCAGGTCCTCGGCGGAGATCAAAGTGTTCACGAAACCACGGTACCGGGTGTGCGCGGCGCGGGGACCCGCATCCGCCCATGCCCCGCCCCTTTGATACGGCCCCAGGCACGGCCGTCGACACGATCCTCGGCACGGAATTGCGTTCGGTACACGTTCGTTGCGAAAACGGGCGCGCACGCGACGCAATTCGGCGCGGGGCGGCGACGGATTGCGTGCCGGGGGCCCGACTCGACCCGTACCGGGCCTCGCCCGTAGACTCGAACGAGTGAGCAGCTACTGGACCCTACTGAAGACGCCCGGGGTTGCCCGTCTGATCGCCGCGCAGCTGACCGCCCGCTTTCCGTTCGGGATGCTCTCGCTCGCGTTCCTGATCCACATCGAGCACGTCTACGACTCCTACGGGTCCGCCGGCCTCGTACTCGGTGCGATGAGCATCGGCCAGGCCATCGCCGGCCCGCTCACGAGCCGCCTGATGGGCCGCTGGGGCATGCGCCCGGTCATCATCGCCACGATCGCGATCTGCGCGAGCGCCATCGTCGTGATGGCGTTGTTGATCCTGCCGATCTGGGGCCTGATGGTGATCGGCCTCGTCGCGGGGCTGACGACACCGCCGATCCAGCCGGCCGTGCGCACGATCTACCCGAAGATCGTCAACTCCCGTCAGCTCACCCCGCTGTTCTCGCTCGACGCATCCGCCCAGGAGATCATCTGGGTGCTCGGACCGGTCATCGCCACATTCGTCGCGATCCAGATCAGCTCGGTCGCGGGCATCCTCCTCGCCGCTGCATTCCTGGTCGGCGGCGGCATCTGGTTCGTCGTGCTGCCCGAGGTCGGCCGGGTACGGATCCCGCGCAGCCGCCGCAAGCTCGGCGCCGTGCTCAAGCGCCCTGCCGTGCTCCTCAGCACCGTTGTCGGCTTCATGCTCGTCGCGGCCTGCTCGGCCGTCGAGGCCGGCGTCGTCGCGGCATTCGGTCACGGCAGCTCGGACTCCGGCTGGGTGCTCGGCATCTTCGCGATCGGCTCGCTCGTCGGTGGCCTCGCGCTCGGTCACGCGCCGATCGGCCCGTGGGCCCTCGCCGGGCGGATGCTGATCGTCACGATCGGCCTCTCCCTCGCGACTCTCGGCCTCAGCTTCTGGTGGCTCGCCGCAACGCTGCTCCTCGCGGGCATCGGCATCGCGCCGGCCTTCGCTGTGCTGTTCGGGATCGTCTCCGCGAGCGTCAAGTTCAGCGACACCGCCGAGGCGTACGGCTGGGTCGGCACCGGCCAGCTGATGGGAGCGGCGCTCGGGTCCGCGACGGCCGGCTTCATGATCGACCATAACGGCGCCGGGTCCGCGATCCTCGTCGCCGCCGGTTTCGCCGCGCTCGGGACCCTGATCCCCGCGCTCGGTCGCCGCTGGCACCCGGACCTGCGCGGCCGCGACGCCGGCCCGATCCCCGACACCGCCCCCATCCAGATCCAGGTCTCCTAACCCCACCGCCCCGGCCGCGCCTCGCCCGCTTACAGTCCACGAGAGTACACTTTTGGCCCTCAAACCAGTGGTTTAGGGGCCAAAAGTGTACTCTCGCGGGCGTCGCGAAGCCGCGGGTCGGGGCAGCGGATGCCGCGGCATCCGCTGCCGGAGACCTGCGGCTAGTGCGTGTCGACCTGGTGGGCCACGTACTGCACGGGAGCGGGCAGGTGCGCCTCGCTCCGCACGGTGCGGGAGAACCGCTCGATCGACTTAAGCGCGCTGACCAGCTCGTCGGGGGTGATCGGGAACGGCATGTTGTGGATGGTCTCCCCCTGCACCGTCGCCGCCTCGGCGACGCGGCGCAGGTCATCCTCGTCGTCGACGCTGAGGCCGACCTCCGTCAGCGTGTTCGGCAGCCCGACCCGGGTCGTGAACTCGATGAAGTCGCGGATCTCCTGGGTCGGGGCGCCCTCGAGCACGAGCTGCGTGACCGAGCCGATGTTGACCTTCTGCCCGTGCGCGAGCCCGTGGGTCTGGTGCGCCGCGGTCAGGCCGTTGTGGATCGCGTGCGCCGCGGCGAGCCCGCCGGACTCGAATCCGAGCCCCGACAGCAGCGTGTTCGCCTCGACGAGCTTCTCGACGGCCGGGGTGACCTGGTGGTCGCGCACGGCGTCGAGGGCGGGGAGCGCGTTGTCCCAGATCACGCCCCAGGACAGTTCGGCGAGCGCGGTGCCCGCGAGGGTCGGCAGGCCGCCGGCCATCGTGTTCGCGTGCGCCTGCCTCGTCGCCCGGGCCTCGAGCCACGTTGCGAGCGCATCGCCGACGCCCGCCGCCAGGAACGCGGCAGGGGCATCCGCAACGAGCTGGGTGTCCATCAGCACGAGGTCCGGGTTCTTCGGGAAGAAGCGGTACTCCTCGAACGCGCCATCTGCGGTGTAGATCACGGAGAGGGCCGAGGTGGGGGCATCCGTTGATGCGACGGAGGGCACCGTGACCCAGCGGATCCCGGCGAGGAACCCGGCCGCCTTCACGGCGTCCATGGTGCTGCCGCCGCCGAGGGCGACGATGACGTCGGCGCCGGTCCTGTCGATCACGCCGACGAGGCGGGTGACCTCCGCGGCCGTGGGGATGCCGCCGAAACGTTCCCGGGTGACGGGCAGCTGGGCGGCGCGCAGCGAGTCCGTGGCGCGCTGCCCGAGGATCCCCCAGACGACGTCGTCGGAGACGAGGAGCGGGGTCTTCCCGAGCGGCGCGAGGAATTCGCCGAGCCGGGACAGCGCCCCTTTCCCCTGGACGTAGCGGCCGGGGCTGATGATGGTGCGAATGGCGCTGGAGGCGGCCATGACGATCTCCTTCTTCAAGCGATGCGGATGCCGCCAGCCTAAATTCGCCGGTGCCGGCCCGGTCAGGGGCCCTGTCACCATGTGAGAAGCTGCCTCACGCGCCGAACCCGGGATCTTCTCAGGAGCCGGACGATTGTGCCCGGGCCGGGCCCGACCGACAATGGCCGCATGAAGACCACGGATGCTCTTCCCCTGTCCCAGCCGCCGTCGCCCCGGACGCTCGCCCAGCCGCCACTGACGTCCAACGTCACGGCACTGCCGGCACCGCCCGCCCCGAGCGGGGTCGCCTCGATCCTGAAGACGCTCGCGATCCTCGAGATCGTCGCCGAACGTGGCGGGGCCACGGCGAAGGAGGTCTCCGCGAGCCTCGGCTATCCGCTGCCGACCGTGTACCGGCTCATGCAGACGCTCGTGCAGAGCGACTACCTCGTGCACATCCGCCGGGAGCGCAAGTTCGAACTCGGCTACAAGCTGCATCAGCTCGGCGTCTCGCTGCATCGCCAGATCGGGGTGCCCGCCGAGGTGCGCACCGAGATCGCCCGCCTGCACCGCAACGCCCAGGCGGCCGCGTACTTCGCCGTCTACCGGGGGGCCGATGTCGTCGTCACGTACATCGTGGATTCCCCGGCAGCCCCGCGCCTCACCCCGTTGAGCTTCGGGTTCCACGAGGCCGCGCACGCGACCGCCTTCGGCAAGATCATGTTGAGCGGCATGACCGGCGAACAGCGCGACCAGTACCTCGACGCTCATGGGCTGCCGCAGCTGACCCCGGCGACGATCACGGATCGCGGGGAACTCGAACGCCAGCTCGAGTCGATCTCCCGGTCGCACGTCGCCTGGGAGCACGAGGAATTCGTGCCGGGTATGACGTGCGCCGCGGTCGGCGTGCGCAACTCCGCAGGCCTGCTCGTCGGCTCCGTGGCGATCTCGGCCCGCGCGGACTCCATCGCGATCCGCGAACGCGACCACGAGCGGATGCTGCGCGAGACCGCTGCCGGACTCTCGCGGTACTTCCGCTCCGGCAGCGTCAGGCGCTGAGCATCCGCTCCGCGACGGTTAGCGGGCCTCCCACCAGGGCGTGATCACGGCGCGCGCGAGGGTGTGCGCGCCGAGGTTGAAGGTGAGGAACGCGGGCGTCGACGTCTCGGGGATCCCGATCGTGTCGACGTCGAGGGCGTGCACGGCGATGTAGTAGTTGTGCCGCCCGTGGCCGGCCGGCGGGGCCGCACCGAGGTAGCGGCGGAGGCTCGCGTCGTTGGTCAGCTGCCAGGCGCCGGGCGGGAGCAGGGTGCTGTCCTCCTCCCCCGCACCGGTCGGCAGGCTCGTCGTCGAAACGGGGATGTCGGCGACGGCCCAGTGCCAGAATCCGCTCGCCGTCGGGGCGAGCGGGTCGTACATCGTGACCGCGAAGCTTCGGGTTCCCGCCGGGAAACCGCTCCAGTGCAGTTCCGGGGACGTGTCGCTGCCGCCGGCGCCGAAGATCCCGCTGCGCTGGGGCGGGTCGAGTTCCCGGCCGTTCTCGACATCGTTCGATTCGAGGGTGAAGGTCGGCACGTCGCCGATCTGGTCGTACGGGGTTCTCATCATCTGGTCGTGGGTCATGGGTGCGTCATCTCCTTGTCGGGCGTGGTTCGGGACGGTGTCAGGGTGCCGGAGGGGTCCCGGATCCCGGAGCCGGTAGCCCGGTCACAGGGACCGGTTGGCGAGCTGTTCGGCGATATGGTCGACCTGCCGGATGGCGAGGGCCACGATCGTGAGCGTCGGGTTGGCCGCGGCGCCGGTCGTGAAGACCGACCCGTCGCTCACGAACAGGTTCGGCACATCGTGGGCACGCCCGAACTTGTTCACCACGCCGTCCTCCGGTCGTGCGCTCATCCGGCTTGTGCCGAGGTTGTGCGTCGAGGGATACGGCGGGGTGCGGTGCGCCGAGATCGACCCGACCGCGTCGTAGAGCAGTTCGGCCTGGCGGTAGCCGTGGTCGCGCATGGCGACGTCGTTCGGGTGGTCGTCGAAGTTCACGTTCGCGACCGGCAGGCCGGCAGCATCCGTGACCGAACCGTTGAGGGTGATCCGGTTGGTCTCCTGAGGCATGTCCTCGCCGACGATCCAGAGCCCCGCGGTGTGCGCGTAGCCGTCGAGGATCGACGTGAAGTCGCGCCCCCACGAACCCGGGTCCGCGAAGGCCGCGAGGAACGCCGGCCCGAGCGAAAGGGTCTCGAGGTAATAGCCGCCCGCGAAGCCGCGGCGCTCGTCGTGGCGCGCCTCGTCCGCGATGATCCCGGCCATGGTCTCGCCGCGGTAGGAGTGCACCGGGTCGGGGAACTGGGCGTAGACGGAGCCGGTGGTGTGCCGCATGTAGTTGCGGCCGACCTGGCCGGAGGAGTTCGCGAGTCCGTCCGGGAACAGTGAGCTCGCGCTGAGCAGCAGCAGTCGAGGCGTCTCGATCGAATTCCCGGCGACACAGACGATGCGTGCCCGCTGCCGGTGCATGCCGCCGGCGGCATCGAGGTACAGCACGGCATCGGCGCGCCCGGTCCGGTCGTGCGTGATCTGCACGGCCTGGCTGAGCGGCCGCAGGTCGAGGTGACCGGTCGCCTCCGCACGGGGAATCTCGCGCACGAGGGTGCTCCACTTCGCGCCGGACTTGTCGCCCTGGAAGTTGAAGCCGTCCTGCACGGATGCCGGGCGCCCGTCGTACGGCTCGGCGTTCGTCGCGTACGGACCGGTCGCGTAGAAGTTGTAGCCGACCCGGGCGGCACCGTTGGCGAACACCTTGTAGTTGTTGTTGGCGGGCAGGGCGGCGCGACCGTGCCGGTGCGTCGAGCCCATCGCGATCTCGGCGCGGTCGTAGTACGGCGCGAGTTCGGCGAGGGTGATCGGCCAGTCGAGCAGGTTCGCGCCGTCGATATCGCCGTAGGTGCTGCGGGCCTGGAATTCGTGGGCGAGGAAGCGCGGCGTGGCGCCGGACCAGTGCGTGGTGCTGCCGCCGACGGCCTTGACGATCCACGCCGGCAGGTTCGGGAAGTCACGGGCGATGCGCCAGGAGCCACTCGTCGTGCGCGGGTCGAGCCAGGCCATCTGCGAGAACGCCGCCCACTCGTCGTTGACGTATTCCGCATTGGTGATGTGGGGCCCTGCCTCGAGCACGACGACCGGGATGCCCCGGGCAGTGAGCTCGTAGGCGAGGGTGCCGCCTCCCGCTCCGGACCCGATGATGACGACGGCCTCCTCGTCGTGGTCGATGGCGCTCACTTCGTCACCTCGTCCCTGCCCGAAGCGGATTCCGGGGCTGCGGATGCCGCAGCCGGGGTCGCCGGGGTCGCGGCACCGACCTGCCGGGTGAGCGGGCCGATCTCGACGTAGCGCAATTCGCCGGTGTATTCCTCGATCCGCGGCTCGGGGAGCCAGTCGAGGTCGTTGAAACCGCGGTGCAGATAGCCGCCCTTGTCGAAGGATGCGCCCTCGTAGCCGAGCGCTTGCCAGACCTCCGGGAGGTTGTAGAGGGTCAGCACGGTGTTCGCACGAACGAAGCCGAAGAATTCGGTCTGTTCGATCGCGCGGAGGCGGGCCGTGGCATCCATCGCATTGAGGTCGAGGAACGCTCCGGCCGGGAGGGTGTCGAGGCTCGCGAGGCCGGACGACAGGGCGAGGAAGTGCCGTGGCGTCTTCTCGGCGAGCGCGATCAGGGCGTCTGCGGTCTTCTCGTATGCGGTGTCCGGCAGTTGCGCGTGCGGGAATGCCACCCGGATGACGCGCACGAGCAGGGCCCGCGCCTGCGGGGAGTCGAGGAAGCCGCTCGGGGCTTCCGAGGTTTCGAGGAACGTCACTGTTGGTCTCCTTCGGATGGATCGGGGTGGATCTGGCTCAGGCGGCGTGACCGGGTACGAGGATGCCGCGGCCGACCAGGCGACCGCTCTCGAGGTCGGCGATCGCGTCGTTGGCGGCCTCGAGCGGGTAGACGGCGGTGTGCAGGGTGACCTTGCCCTGGGCGGTGAGGGTCATCAGTTCGACAAGGTCGGTGTATGTGCCGACGAGGTTGCCGATCACATTGATCTCGCGGGAGATGATCTCGATCGTCGGCAGGCTGACCGTACCGCCGTAGCCGATCACGTAGTGCGAGCCACGGTTCCGGAGCAACTTCGGGGCGAGCAGTTCTGCGCCGCGTTCGCCGACGAAGTCGAAGACGATGTGCGCGCCGCCACCGGTGATCTCGGCGACGGCCTTCTCGACCGCCGCGTCGCTCGTCGCGAGCACGGTGTGGTGTGCGCCGATCTGCCCGGCGAGCTCGAGCGCCGCTTCGGAGCGGTCGACGACCGTGATTTCCGCGCTCGTGATCGCCGCGAGGCTCTGCACGCCGATGTGCCCGAGGCCGCCGGATCCGATCACGACGGCGTGGCTGCCGGGGAAGAGCACCGGGGCGGCCTTCCGCACGGCATGGTACGCGGTGAGTCCGGCATCCGCCAGAGCGGCCACGTCCCGGGGCTGGAGCGCGGGGTCGAGCTTCACCACGGCGCGCGCGTTCGTGCGCAGCACCTCGGCCATGCCGCCGTCGACATTGATGCCGGGGAAGGTGGCGTTCTCGCAGTGCGAATCCTGGCCCTCCCGGCAGGCGGGGCAGAGCCCGCAGCTGGTGAGCGGATGCATGATGACGGTGTCCCCGACCGCGACGTTGTGCACGGCCGAGCCGCACGCCCGTACCCAGCCGGCGTTCTCGTGGCCGAGGGTATAGGGCAGGTGCGGGTGCTGGATCGGATCCCACTGGCCTTCGATGATGTGCAGGTCGGTACGGCAGAGCCCGGCGGCGCCGACGTCGACGAGCACGTCCCACGGGCCGAGGATCTCGGGCTCCGGCACGTCGTCGAGGGTCGGCTGTGCGCCATAGGAATGGATCCGGACAGCCTTCACCGTGACCTCCTGCATCCCGGGTTCTCGCCGGGCGACGTTGCCCGGCCTGCCGCACCCCCGAGGGGTCGGCACGAGATCCTCATACTCTCGGTGCTGGGCCGCCGACTCGAAAGCGCGCCTCTCACCACGTGAGAAGCGCGCACCTCGCCGGGCCACCCCTTCCGCGAAAGCGGGTGAATCGTCGTTCAGGCCGTGTCCAACCGACGATTCACCCGCTTTCGCGGAAAGCCGCATGGCCGGTTTAATGGAGCTATGACCTCTTCACCCGTTCTGCAGTTCCACGACGGCCACTCCATCCCGCAGCTGGGGCTCGGGGTCTACAAGATTCCGGATGCCGACGCGGCCGACGCCGTGCAGGTCGCGCTCGAGTCCGGGTACCGGCACGTCGACACCGCAGCGCTCTACGCCAATGAGGCCGGCGTCGGCCAGGGCATCGCCCGGGCCGGCCTCCCCCGCGGCGACGTCTTCGTGACGACCAAGGTGTGGAACGCGGACCACGGCTACGACAGCACCCTGCGTGCCTTCGACGAGAGCCTCGGCAAGCTCGGGCTCGACTACGTCGACCTGTACCTGATCCACTGGCCGGCCCCGCGCCAGGACAAGTACGTCGACACCTGGCGGGCCCTCGAGGCGATCCGCGCCGACGGGCGGGCCCGCTCGATCGGCGTCTCCAACTTCCACCCGCATCACCTCGACCGGCTTCTCGCCGAAACCGACGTGGTTCCCGTGGTCAACCAGATCGAGCTGCACCCCTGGCTGCAGCAAGCGGATGCCCGTGCCTACGACGCCGCCCACGGCATCCTCACCGAAGACTGGTCACCCCTCGCCCGCGGCAGGGCGATCGGCAACCCGACACTCGACGCCATCGGCGCCCGCTACGGCAAGTCAGCAGCGCAGGTCGTGATCCGCTGGCACCTCGACCTCGGGAACATCGTGATCCCGAAGTCGGTGGCACCGTCCCGCATCCGCGAAAATCTCGACGTCTTCGACTTCAGCCTGGACGCGGCCGACCTCGCCGCGATCGCGACCCTCGACTCCGGCGAGCGCACCGGCCGGGACCCCGACGACCTCGGCTGATCGCACCCCGCACGCACCAGCATCCGCGAGAGTGCTACCAGCGCGGGTGGATCTGGGCGCGGAGGAGCCGGTCGTAGATGTCGCGAACGCCGGCGAGGAACTCGGCGCTGAGCGGGGGAACCGACCCGGCCGCGGCGTTGCCCTGCGCCTGCGCGATCGAGCGCGCGCCGGGGATGACGGCGCTCACGCCGTCCTGCTGGGCGACCCAGGCGAGCGCGGCCTGTGCGGTCGTGAGCCCGGCGGGAACGAGCGCGGCGAACTCCGCGGCCGCCGTGAGCCCGGTCTCGTAGTCGACGCCCGAGAAGGTCTCGCCGACGTCGAAGTGGCTGCCGTCGCGGTTGTAGTTGCGGTGGTCGTTCTCGGCGAAGGTCGTGGCGCGGGTGTACTTGCCGGTGAGCAGACCGCTCGCGAGCGGCACCCGGGCGATGATGCCGACCCCGGCGGCGCGGGCCGCGGGAAGCACGGTGTCGAGCGGCTTGAGCCGGAACGCATTCAGGATGATCTGCACCGTCGCGGTGGCCGGGCGGGAGATCGCCGCGAGGGCCTGGTCGCAGGTCTCGACGCTGAAGCCGTACGCGGCGATCGTGCCGTCGGCGACGAGGGTGTCGAGCGCGTCGTAGACCTCGCCCGATTCGACGACCGCGCTCGGCGGGCAGTGCAGCTGCACGAGGTCGAGGGTGTCGACACCGAGGTTGCGGCGGGAGCGTTCGGTCCAGGCCCGGAAGTTGGCGAGCACGTAGTTCTCGGCGAGCTGGTCGACGCGGCGGCCCATCTTGGTCGCGACCGTGATCCCGGCGTCCTTGCCGTCCCCGGCGAGGTAGCGCCCGATGATCTGCTCGCTGCGTCCGTCGCCGTAGACGTCCGCGGTATCGAAGAAGGTGACGCCGGCGTCGACGGATGCTGCGAGAACGGCGGTCGCGTCGGCCTCGCTGACGTCCCCCCAGTCCGCTCCCAGTTGCCAGGTTCCGAGCCCGATCACGGAGACGGTTCGGTCGGTTCTTCCCAGGGTGCGTGTGTCCATGTCCCCAGCCTAATCACCCGGCCGGCCGCCCTGGTCAGCGTGCGACAGCGGATGCCGGTGCGCGCGGCCCCTCCGGGTCCACCGGTCGGTCGTCGACCCCGGTCGCAGTCTCGATGACTGCGAGCAGCTCCCGGGCCAGGCGCGGCCGGATCAGGTGGTCGTTCGCCTCCACGCGGTGCATCGAGACGTGGCGCATCCGCTCGATCACGGTCAGGCTGCCCGACTGGATGAACGCGTCGAGGCTGCCGTAGACGACGTCGACGGGCACGCGCAGGATCGCGATGTCGCTCACGAGCGTCTGCGATTCGATGCAGTGCTCGAGGGACTTCACGAAGGGGGTCCAGTTGCGTTCGGTGATCTCGAAGATGCCCTTCGGCAGCATCCGCGAGATGATCGCCGCGTTCGTGATGGTGCGATCCTTGTTCTCCCGCAGGAACGCATAAACGCGCAGGTACACATTGACCCGGGCACGCACCCAGCGGTCCCCGATCTCGGACGGCGAGAGATAGACGGGCGGGCCCACGAGAACAACGCGCGAGATTCGGGTGCGGCGATCGAACCGGGTCAGCTGCGACGCCGCGAGCCGGGCGACGATGAGGCTGCCGAGGGAATGGCCGACGAGCACGAACGGCTCGCGCAGCCGGAGCGAGCGGATCGTGGCTGCGAGCGCCTCGACGTGGTCCTCGAGCCGGTACTCGCAGCCCTCAGGAGCCGGCGATTCGCCGAAGCCGAGGATGTCGACCGCGATGACCCGGTGCCGCGGGGTGAGCAGCGGCACCAGTTCCCGGAACGTCACGGACGAACTGGCGATGCCGTGCACGAGGATGACGACCGGCCCCGTGCCTTCATCGGTCGCGATGTGCAGGAGGGGCGGGCGGCGTCGACGGAACCGATCCCTCATCGCCGCCCACCATCCCATGACTCAAGTATCGTCGCGCAGGCCTTCCTTGAACTCCTTGGTGGCCTTCGTCGCGTCGCGCTCGGCCTCGGCGTGCTTGACGCCGGCCTCCGCGCGCTTGACCTCGGCATCCGCCTTGATCTCGTCGACCTTGTCTTCGATCCGGTCCTTGGTGTCCTCGAACGTCCGGCTGATCTTCTGCCCGGTCGCGTCGAGGGCGTCCTTGGCGTTCTCTGCGAATCCCATGTTTCCTCCGTCGTGTGTCGAATGTGTCTCATGGAGCGTGCGTGTCAGGGAGAGCGCGTCTCGTGGAACGTGTGTCCCGTGGCACTCGGCCGGCGTTGCCTGGCCGATGAATCGACCCTAACAACTGCGCCCGCACCGAGACGGGATTGTGATTCGACTCCCAGACGGCGTCCAGACAGTGGCCTCAGGGCGCGCCATACAGTTGCCCCATGAAACGTTTTCCCGCCGCCGCAGCGCTCCTCGCCGCCGTGCTCCTGCTGGCCGGATGCTCCGCCTCCGGCTCGTCGAACGATGCCGGCTCCTCCGTGACGAACCCCGGAACCGGCGCCGCAACGGGCGACGGAACGACCAAGGATTCCGGGATCCTCGGGGCCCCGCAAGCCGGAGACGCCGCCGGGAGCGCCACCTCGGGCACCGTCGCCGGCAGCACGAGCGAAGTCGCGTCGGGCCAACGCGACGTGATCATGACGGGATCGATGTCGGTCACGGCAAAAGACCCGATCAAGGCGACGCAGGACGCCGTGACGATCACCGAGCAGGCCGGCGGCCGCATCGACAGCCGCACCGAGAACCCCGCGACCGACAACCAGCCGGCCAGCGCAACCCTCACCCTGCGCATCCCGGCCGCCGCCCTCGACCGCACGGTGACCGACCTGAAGAAGCTCGGTACCCTCAACTACGTGTCGCTCAACGCCTCGGACATCACCCAGCAGACCCAGGACCTCGACGCCCGCATCACCGCCCTGAAGACCTCCGTCGACCGGCTGCTCTCACTGATGCAGCAGGCGACGACGACGACAGACCTGATCGCGATCGAGGGCACGCTCTCCCAGAGGCAGGCGGACCTCGAAAGCCTGCAGTCGCAGCGCAATTTCCTGTCCGATCAGGTCGACTTCTCGACGATCACCCTCTCCCTCTACTCAACGGGCACCGTCGCGCCCGGCGCCCCCGGCGACTTCTGGACCGCGATCGGGGCCGGCTGGGCGGCCATGGTCGGCGCGCTCGGCGCCGCGCTCGTCGGCATCGGCTACGCGCTGCCGTGGATCGCACTCCTCGGCGCGACCGCGCTCATCGTGATCCTCATCGTGCGGATGTCCCGGCGCAAGGGAAAGGCTGCTTAGGCTTGGGGGGTGACCCACTCCACCCCCCACCGCTCCCCGCCGGGCCCCACAAAGGTCCGTCGAACGGATGTCTGACGCCACCGTCAGCATCGGGGTCTTCGACAACGCGGGCTACACCCGCGCGGTCCTCGACCTGACCATGCGCCTCGCCGAGGTCATCTTCGCCGCCGGTGCCGGCGCCGAGGATGCCACCGCCGCGATGGAAGCGATCACCCGCGCGTACGGGCTCAAGGGCACCGAAGCGAACGTGACGCACACGATCATCGCCCTCACCCACGAAGACCCGGGCACACACGAGTCGATCACGCGCAGCCGCAACGTCAAGTACCGCTCGCTCAACTACGGGAAGCTCACCGCCACGAGTGAGCTGATCGCCGAACTCATCGAGAATCCCATCGATGTCGCCGACGCGCGCAAGGCCCTCGCGACCATCGTGAGCGCCCGCCCCCAGGTCACCGCGCTCTGGCGTCGGCTCGGCTGGAGCCTCGTCGGCGCCGGCGCCGCCGTACTGATCGGTGGCGGGCTCACCGTGCTCGTCGCCGCGTTCATCGCGACCTTCTTCATCGACCTGATCACGACGGCGCTCGACCGGCGACAGGTGCCGGTCTTCTACCAGAACGTCGTCGGCGGGGCCATCGGCCCGATGACGGCCGCTGTCGTCGCGCTCGTCGACCCGTCCGCGAATCCCTCCCTCGTCGTGATCGCGACGATCATCATGCTCCTCGCCGGGGTCACGACCTTCGGCGCGGTCCACGACACCCTGTCCGGCTTCTACCTCACCGGAACCGCCCGCATGATGGAGGCGCTCCTCATCACCGGCGGCCTGGTGACCGGCGTCGCGGGGGCGTCGCTCCTCCTCGCCCGGTTCGGCCTGGTGCTGCGGGTGAACGGCAACGTCGCGTTGACGTTCGCCGACGTGGCCGCGCTGCTCGCGGCATCCGTCGTCATCGTCGTGGGCTTCGCGCTCGCGGTGCAGGTGCCGTGGCGCGCGTACTGGGTCGTGTGCCTGCTCGGGGCGCTCGCCGAAATCCTGTACCTGGGTGGCACGAGCGCGGGCTTCGGGCTGGTCTGGTCGTCGGCGGCCGCGGCCGTCGGAGTGGGGCTCGCCGCCGCGCTCACGTCACGGGTCGTGCGCACGCCGCCGCTCGTGATCGTCGTGACGGCACTCGTGCCGCTCGTGCCCGGGCTGACCCTGTTCAGCGGCCTGCTGCAGCTCTCCGACGGCAACATCGACGGCGTGCTCAGCATGCTGACCGCCGGTGCGGTCGCCGTGGCGCTGGCGGCGGGGGCGATCCTCGCCCAGTACCTCGTGCAGTTCGTCTGGGGCCCGGCACGCAGGCTGCAGCGCCGCTTCGTCGGTCCGCTGATGGCGCTTCCGGTGCGGCTCAGCCGCAGCCCGGGCAAGCGCATCTAGCCACGCCACGTGCACCGTTCCGGTCGAGAGTGCCCGTTCCGCGCGTCACTCTCGACCGGAACGGAACACGTCCTGTCCGTCCGGCAGCCCGGGGTCAGTTCGGGACGTCGGCCTCTCCGGTTTCGTCGTGGAGGTCCTCGACGTAGCGGTACGAGATCGGTTCCTCGGTGACGTGCCCGAGCTTGAAGACGCGCCGCACGATCTGCCCGTCCTCCTCGACTTCGAGGGTGACCTCCTGGGCGTATCTGCCGTTGACGTATTCCAGTACTCGTTCGGTTCCCGCGGCGATCGGGTTGGCGCCGTAGAAGATCGCCCGGTACGTGTCGTTCTCGCTCATATTCCCTCAATCCCTCAGGTGGCTGGTCGCACACAGCCTACGACCGGCGCGCCCGGGCACAAGGGCCGGGCCGAGCGGATGCCGTTCCCAGCGATTCCGCGTAGGGTCGAGGAAGACGATGCCGCTGGGGCTCGGGTCGAAGGAGTGCACATGGCTGACAAATCACCCAAGAAGGACGCGACCAAGAAGGTCGCCGGAAAATCTCTCAAGGAGAAGCGTGCCGACAAGCACGCCAAGTCCAACGAGACGGCCGAGAAGGCACGGAAGGCGTAGCCTCCGCCCGATTAGTTTCACGCAGTTCCACTGCAGACAGGGTGCTGTCCCGCTTCGGCGGGGCGGCACCCTTCTTCCGTTAGGCCAGGTCCCGCCGAATGCCGGAGACGGCCTCGGAACCCCGGATCTCGACGAGGAGCTCCAGGATCCGGTCGACGACCGCCGTCGTCACCGCCCGGCAGACGATGCTGTGGCGGCCCAATTCCGTAAGGCCGCCCGCCCGCACCCGGATCACCTCCCAGCCGACCTCGTTCAGGGCCGCGTCCTTCTCCCGGTCTGAGACCTCCTTGAGGCCGCGATGCGCCAAGCCGTCGCGCCCAGGGTCGTCGTATTCGATCGCGATCCGGAGCGCCGGAATGATGATGTCCGGCCAGACCTCGGGCTTGCCGTAGAAGGTGCGGGTGATGCGCACGGCATTCACTCGGTGCGGCAGACGGATGCGCTCCCCGAGCGCCACCCGCAGCCGCTGCTCGGTCGCGGAGGTGCCGAGCCGCAGGCCGGGCTTCATGAACGGCACGCCGCCCTCGAACCGGGCGGCCGGGGCGGCGGCATTGGCCTGGCACCGGGGGCACCCGGGGCCGGTGAGGGCTTCGCGGACCGTCGCGGTGTACCGGGAGTGGCCGCGGGTGCAGATCCAGTCGTAGACGGCGCCGATGCGGGTCTCCTGCGCGAGGGCGCCGCGCGCGCCCGCCGCGACCGTGCCGACCAGCTGGGCCCTGGTGCGCCGGGTCTCACGCAGGAGCACGCAGAGCGGGCAGTCCCTGTGCAGGGTGATGCGCGCATCCGCTGCCGGGGCGCCGTGGCCGCAACGGAACCGCACCGCAGTGCCGCCGCTCGCTGTGCCGCCGCCTCCTGCCGGGATGTCCGTGCCGCTCATGCCCCGCTCCCTCGTTCGTGGCCGAGGCTACCGGGCACCCCCGACACCGGTGCTGCGGATGCCGCGTCAGACGGCCTCGAGCACGCTCACGTAGTTCGCGACGCCGACTCCACCCATGTTCTGCACGAGCGCACGGCGCGGGGCATCGAGCTGCATGTCGCCGGCGGTGCCGGTGAGCTGCATCGCGGAGACGACGTGCTGCGACACTCCGGTCGCCCCGACCGGGTGGCCCTTCGCCTTGAGTCCGCCGGAGATGTTGACCGGGAGCCTGCCGCCGCGGTACACCCAGCCCTCCTCGACGGCCCGGCGGCCCTCGCCGGGCGGGGTGAGCCCCATCGCCTCGTACATGATCAGCTCGGCGATCGTGAAGCAGTCGTGCACCTCGGCGAAGTCGAGCTCGTCCAGGCCCACCCCCGCCATCCGCAGGGCGCGTTCGAACGAGATCCGGGTCGCCGCGAAGGCGGTGGGGTCGCGGCGGGCGGCGGGCAGGAAGTCGTTGGCCTGACCGAAGCCGGTGAGCCGCACGGGATCGGTCGCGGCTCCGGAGCGGCGGGGCGCCCCTGCCGTGAGTACGATCGCGGCGGCCCCGTCGGAGACCGGGGAGCAGTCGGTGCGCCGGAGCGGCCCGGCCACGATCGGATTCTTCTCGGAGACGGTGCGGCAGAAGTCCTCGCCGAGGTCCTTGCGCAGCTGGGCGAAGGGGTTGTCGACGCCATTGCGGTGGTTCTTGGCGGCGATGGAGCCGAGCACGTCGCCGACGTCGCCGTAGCGGTCGGCGTATGCCTCGGCGACGACGGCGAAGAGGCCGGCGAAACCGGATGTCGACGGCTGGCCGGCCAGGTCGTAGTCGGCGCCGAGCAGCGCGGATCCCACCCGCTCGGATGAGGCATCCGTCATTTTCTCCGCCCCGATCACGAGCACGGTGCGGGCGGTGCCGGCGAGCAGGGACTTGACGCCCTGCTGGAACGCGGCCGAGCCGGAGGCGCAGGCGTTCTCGACCCGGGTGGCCGGAACGTACGCGAGCGCCGGGTCGGTCTGCAACGCGAGCGAGGACGCGAAGGCGAGCGGAACGAGCCCGGAGTTGAACTGGCCGAGGTAGATCTCGTCGATCTCGCCGGCGTCGACGCCGGAGTTCGCGATCGCCTCGGTGGCGACCTGCACGATCAGGGTCTCGAGGGTGTCTTCGCTGAGCTTGCCGAAGCGGCTGTGCCCCCAGCCGGCGAGGAGGACGTCGGTGCCGAATTGTTCCTGGAGGCTCACAGTCGCACTGCTTTCTGGTCGGTTGCGGTGTTGGTTGCGGTGTCGGTTGCGGTGTCGGTTGCGGTGTCGGTTTCCGTCTCCGAGACCATGAAGTCCGGTTCCGTGCAGGCGCGGAGATCCTCGAGAGCGACCCCGGGGGCGCGGCGACGCAGCACGAGCCCGGTCTCTGTCACGTCGAAGACAGCGAGGTCGGAGATGATCCGGTTGACGACCCCGACTCCGGTCAGCGGCAGGCTGCACTCGGTCACGATCTTGGCGGCGCCGTCCCGTGCCACGTGTTCGGTCAGCACGACCACCCGCGGGGTGCCCGCGACGAGGTCCATAGCGCCGCCCATTCCCTTGATCATCTTGCCGGGGATCGTCCAGTTGGCGAGGTCCCCGCTGCCGGACACCTGCATCGCACCGAGGATCGCGACCTTGACGTGGCCGCCGCGGATCATGCCGAACGAGATCGCCGAGTCGAAGACGGATCCGCCCGGCAGGATCGTCACGGTCTGCTTGCCCGCGTTGATCAGGTCGGCGTCCTCCTCGCCCGTCCAGGGGAATTGCCCCATGCCGAGCAGCCCGTTCTCGCTCTGCAGCGTGACCGAGACCCCCTCAGGCAGGTTGTTGGCGACGAGCGTCGGGATACCGATGCCGAGGTTGACGTAATCGCCGTCGTGCAGTTCGCCGGCCGCGATCGCGGCCATCTCGTCTCTGGTCCACGTCATGGGGTACTCCCTGGGTGTCGATCGGATGGGGGTGTCGGGCGGGTGGTCGCGGGCGGCTCAGGCCGGCACCACGACCGCGCGCTCGCGCACGGTGCGCTGCTCGATCGGCTTGGCCCGGGCATCCGCCTGCACGAGGCGTTGCACGTAGACGCCCGGCGTCACGACGTCGTGCGGGTCGATCGTGCCGCGCGGCACGATCTGTTCGGCCTCGGCGATCGTGACGATGCCGGCGGTCGCGACGAGCGGGTTGAAGTTGCGGGCGGTGTACCGGTAGACGAGGTTGCCCTCCGTGTCGGCGCGCCAGGCGTGCACGAGGGCGACGTCGGCGACGATGCCGCGTTCCTGCACGTAGCGGATGCCGTCGAACACCGCGTGGGGCTTGCCCTCTGCCACGAGGGTGCCGACCCCGGTCTTCGTGTAGAAGGCGGGGATTCCTGCTCCCCCGGCCCTGAGGCGCTCGGCGAGGGTGCCCTGGGGGCTGAATTCGACCTCGAGCTCGCCCGCGAGAAGCTGCTCGGCGAAGAGCCGGTTCTCGCCGACGTACAACGCGATCACCTTCCGCACCTGCCCGGTCTCGAGCAGCCGGCCGAGACCGATCCCGTCGACGCCCATGTTGTTCGAGACGACCGTGAGATCACGAACACCGGATGCCCGCACCGCGTCGATCAGGTCGGCGGGAATCCCACAGAGGCCGAAGCCGCCCACCGCGAGCACGATCCCGTCGTGGAGGACGTCACCGAGTGCGTCGGCCGCGCTGGTCAGTACCGTGGACATGGTCGTCTCCTCATTGAGCATTCACTGTGTCCACCCTGTGGACACGCTGTCTGACGGCCATGCTAACCGGGCGGCGAAGACCCTGTCAATCGCGGAAATCCGTGCGTTTTATTGCGCATCCACCCCGTGAACACTAGGCTCACCATCATCCACATTATGGACACATAGGAGTCGAGATGACCACGGTTGACGCAAAGGGACCGGGCGGCACCGTGCAGGGCGGCACCGTGCAGGGCGCCCAGGTGACGGCCCGGATCGCCCTGCTTCTCCGGCTCGTGGGCCGCGCGCCGGGCGGGGCTGCGCTCTCCGACATCGTGCGGGACTCCGGCCTGACCCGGCCGACCGTGCACCGCCTGCTCACCTCGCTCGCCGCAGAGGGGCTGCTCGACCACGATCCCGTGCGGCACACCTGGCACTACGGGCCCGAGATCTTCGTGATGGGGGTCGTCGCCGCCGACCGATACCCGATCGAGGAGCTCGCCCGGCCGAGCCTGCGCCGGCTCGCCGAGGAGACCGGCGAGAGCGCCTTCCTCTCCATCCGCCGAGGCGCGGAGACCGTCTGCCTGCTGCGGGAAGAGGGCAGCTTCCCGATCCGGTCGTTCGTTCTGCACGAGGGCGTGCGGTTCCCGCTCGGCGTCGCCTCCGCCGGGCTCGCGATCCTCGCGTACCTGCCGGAGGACGAGGTGACGGCATTGCTGGGCGGCGAGCTCGCAGCGACGTGGGGTCCGGCGCACACGGCGGCGGGCATCCGCTCGAACCTCGAGCTCACCCGCACCACGGGGTATGCGGTCAACCCCGGGCTGATCCTGGAGGGCAGCTGGGGCATGGGAGCGGCGATCTTCGATCGGTCCGGCCGGCCGGCGTGGGCGCTGTCCCTGACCGGGATCGAGCCCCGGTTCCGGCCGGAGCGACAGGAGTTCCTCGGTCGCCTGCTCCTCGAGGAGGCGAACCGGATCACCCAGGAGTTGCAGAAGCCCGGCCCGCTCGCGCACTGATCCGCGCAACCCTCACGTGTCGCCGAGTATCGTCGTGGCTGGAATTCACCCCGGAAACGACAAAAGGACCGGGGCCGCTGGGCCACGATCCTTCTGTCTTGCCGGTGGAGCTAAGGAGATTCGAACTCCTGACCTTCTCATTGCGAACGAGACGCGCTACCAACTGCGCCATAGCCCCCAACCGCTTATGAAGAATATCACGCGTTGGGCCTCGTTCTGAGCACACCCCGTGCGCGGCGACCTCCTGGCGGAACGGGGGCACTCGTCCGAGTGCCTACCCGGCGGCGCGGCGGCGGCGCAGAACGGCATCGAGGTCGGTCATTCCCGGCTCGGTCTCGCCGACGATGCCCATCGACGCGAAGCGGCTGACCGGTGCGGCGGCCGTTGCCTTGCCCGCGACGGCGACCGGCCCGGTCTTCGTGACCGGCCTTGTGCCCACGTTCGTCCCCACGTTGCTGCCCAGACTGCTGCCCTGGGCGAAGATCGTTCCGGTGTGCCGGAGCGGCGTGACCGCGACCTGCAGCTGCTCGGCGCGGCGGGCCACCTCGGCCTCCGCGGCTGCCCGGCGGAGCTGCGCGGCGGCATCCGCTGAAGCCATGGCGACCTGGGCGACCGTGCCGGGGGCGAGGTGCAGCGGGCGGGGCAGCGGGTGCGGCGTCCAGGTCTGCACGGGAACGGGGGTCTCCTCGAACTGCACCGGTTCGAAGTCCTGCCCGACGAGCGGCCGGGAGCGGGCTTCGGCGACGGCGGGGCCCGCGGCGACGGACCGGGCCCTGGCGTGCGCGCTGGTGCGGGCGAGGCGGTTGAGGGTGCCGAATGCGAGGACGCCGGAGGCGGCGCCGACGGCGAGGAGGACGGCCGAGCCGCCGGAGACCAGGGCGACGAGGCCGAGTGTGACGGCCAGGAGGCCGCCGAGGAGCACGAGGGTCGCGAGGGCACGCACGCGGCGCACGCGCCGGCTCCTGGCCGCTGCATGCCCGATGACAGTGGACTGGGCGGCGCGTTGGGCGGCGGCCTGCACCGCGGCGACCTGCGCGGCGGCGGCGCGTTCTGCTGCGGCCTGGGCGGCGACCGCGCGGCGGGCGGAACTCGCGGCGGCCATCACGGCCTTGGCCTCGACGCGAGCGTCCTCCTCGGCCTGCGCGAGCAGCTTCTGCTGGGTCACGACCGTGCGGGCATTCGCCTCGAGTCGTACCTCCTGCGGAATCTCGGACGTCTCCGCGAGGATACGCATGGTCTGCTGCAACCGAACCGCATTGCGTTCGATCGTGAGATATTGGCGTCGTCGGGTCCAGGTCGGCATCAAATAGGCCACCCAGAGCACGGCGGCGACCCCCACCATGACTCCGCCACCCAGGACCTCGCTACTCATGCTCCCTACGGTATGAGTCCGGGGCCGTTCCGGCGCTGATTAGACGGGGTGTGTCCGCCGACTCGCCGGTGAATCGACGATTCTTTTTGCGCGGCGTGTCTTTTTGCGCGGCGTCTCTTGTGCGCGGGATTGTGGTTCGATGCTCAGTACTCGGCCACACCGAGCGGATGCGCCGCCGCGGCCCTGTCCGCGGGGGTCACCGCCGCAGCATCGGCGGGGGCTGCCCCGTCGCGCCAGCGGCGCAGCACACCCTGGCGCACTTCCTCGGCCACGAGGGCGAAGCAGAAGTGGTCGCGCCAGTCGCCGTTGATGTGGATGTAGCGGCGGCGGAGGCCCTCGTAGCGGAAGCCGAGCTTCTCGACGACGCGGAGGGAGGGGCCGTTCTCCGGCCGGATGCAGATCTCCATCCGGTGCAGCCCGAGCTGCCCGAAGCAGTAGTCGGTCGCGAGGGCCACGGCGATCGGGGTGATCGAACGACCGGCGAACTCCTCGGCGACCCAGTACCCGATCGTCGCGCTCGACAGCGAGCCCCAACTGATCGAGGAGACGTTGAGCTGCCCGGCCAGCCGGCCCTGGAATTCGATCACGAACGGCAGGCCGTTCCCGGTGCGCGAGTGCGCGAGCAGGCTGCGGATGCTCGCGCGGGTGTCGAAGGACATCGGCGCATATGGGCTGGTCGCCTCCCAGGCGCGCAGCCAGCCTCGGTTCTCCATCAGGGAGCGTTCGAGGTTTTTGTCATCGCGCAGCCGGATGGGACGCAACGTCACATCACCGTCGAAGAGCGTCGGAATCGCGATCGCCACAACCTGCCTGTCTACTCGGATTCAACTGGTGTTCCCCCACTGTATTCACCCGGATCAGTCCCCGAGTCACCCCGATCAGTCGAGGGTGGCGGCGAATCCCTTGAGCCATGGGCGCAAGTCGGGACCGAGGTCTTCGCGGTCGACGGCGAGCTGCACGATGGCCTTGATGTAGTCGAGCCGGTCGCCGGTGTCGTAGCGGCGACCGCGGAAGATGACGCCGTAGACGCCGCCCGTGGTCTCGGGGTTCACCGCCATCTCCTGCAGGGCGTCGGTCAGCTGGATCTCGTTGCCCTTGCCCGGCTCGGTGTGCTCGAGCACGCCGAAGACCGAGGGGCGGAGCACGTACCGGCCGATGATGGCGAGGCTCGACGGGGCATCCGCTTCAGCGGGCTTCTCGACGAGGCCGGTGATGCGCACGACGTCGGGGTCGTCGGTGGCCTCGATCGCGGCGCAACCGTAGAGGTGGATCTGCGAGGGCTCGACCTCCATGAGCGCGATGACGCTCGTGTTGCGTTCGACCTGCTCGGTGAGCATCTTCTCGAGCAGCGGGTCGCGGGCATCGATGATGTCGTCGCCGAGGAGCACGGCGAAGGCCTCGTTTCCGACGTGCATCTTCGCGCGGAGGACGGCGTGGCCGAGGCCGAGCGGGTCGCCCTGGCGAACGTAGTGGATGTCGGCGAGGTCTGTCGCGAACTGAACCTTGGCGAGGCGGTCCTTGTCGCCCTTCTGGATCAGGACGTCCTCGAGCTCGGTCATCCGGTCGAAGTGGTTCTCCAGGGCGTTCTTGTTGCGCCCGGTGATCATCAGGACGTCGTTCAGGCCGGCCGCGACGGCCTCTTCGACGACGTACTGGATCGCCGGTTTGTCGACGACGGGGAGCATCTCCTTCGGCATTGCTTTCGTGGCCGGGAGGAAGCGAGTTCCCAGACCAGCAACGGGAATGACGGCTTTCGTGATGCGTGTACCCATGGCCCCTACGCTATCGGCATCTAGGATGACTTATATGGACTCCGAGACCGTTCACCGAAAGCGGGCGCTCCGCGCCGAACTGCGTGAGCGCCGGCAGAACATGACCTCGGTCGAGACGGATGCCGCGACGGCGGGCTTCACCGCGAACCTGCAGAGCATCGTCGTCGACCTCAGCGCTCGCTCCATTTCCTGCTACCTGTCCGCCAGGAACGAACCCAATACCCGGCCGTTCGTGAACTGGGCCGAGGCCCAGGGCATCCGGGTGCTCTTCCCGGTCTCCCGGGACGACGGCCTGCTCGACTGGACCGTCGGCGAGGACCAGACCGAATTCCCCGGTGTCTCCGGGATGCCAGAACCCGCGGGCAGCCTGCTCGGGCCGATCGCGATCAATGACGTCGACCTGATCATCGTCCCCGCGGCCGCCGTCGACACGACCGGGCTGCGGATGGGCTGGGGCCGCGGCTACTACGACAAGACCCTCGGGTCGATGGAGAAATGTCCCCCGGTCTACGCCGTCGTCTTCGACAACGAATACGTCGACTCCGTGCCGCGTGAAGTGCACGACCAGCCCGTCGACGGCCTGGTCACGCCCACGCGCATCATCACCTTCTAACTCATCCACCCTCACGTTCATCTATTTCAATCAGGGTTCCCGGCGCGCGCCGGGTTCCTACAGCCGGAGTTTCAGTGCCTACCTATTCCTACCGTTGCACCGAGTGCGACACCGCGTTCGATATCCAGCAAGCCTTCACCGACGACACGCTGACCGTCTGCCCGACCTGCGGCGGCAAGCTGCGCAAGGTGTTCTCCTCGATCGGCGTGAGCTTCACCGGTTCGGGCTTCTACCAGAACGACTCCCGCTCGGACGCGAAAGCGGCCCTGCAGGCGCACCCGAAGAAGCACGCCAAGTCGCACGCGGACACCGCGTCGCACGGCGAGAAGGGTTCGCACTCCGACAAGGGTTCTGACAAGCCCAAGAAGGCCGAGAAGTCGGAGAAGAAGTCGGGCGCGTCGTCCGAGAAGTCGGGCGGGGCATCCGCCGGCCCGTCGTCGTCATCGGTATCATCAGCATCACGTTCGACCCCCACTTCGAGTGCGGCCCCGTCCGCAAAACCCTAAGGAGGATCCCCATGATCCAGGGCTTTAAAGAATTCATCATGCGCGGCAACGTGATCGACCTCGCGGTCGCGGTCGTCATCGGCGCGGCGTTCACGTCCGTCGTCACCGCCATCGTCACCGGGATCTTCAACCCGTTGATCGCGGCGATCTTCAACGCGGAAGACATCTCCAAATCGATGAATGTCCCGTTGCCCGGCGGCGGCAGCCTGTCCTTCGGGCTCGTGCTCGCGGCGATCATCAACTTCCTGCTCATCGCAGCCGTCGTGTATTTCGTGTTCGTGATGCCGATCAACAAGCTCAAGGAGGCGCAGGAGCGCCGCCGTGCGGCAGGCCTGCCGCCGAAGGACGCGACCGTCCCCGCGACCGAGCTCGACCTGCTCACCCAGATCCGCGACCTCCTCGCCGCGGACGCCGCCAAGCCCGACACCGGCCCGTCCCCGAGGTAGCTCTCCTCCGGCGTGCCTGCCGTAGCGTCGGAAGCGCGTACGCAACGGCGGATGCCGGGCGCAGGTCACCAGTGCGGCGGGCGGTCCTGACGCAACTGGGCCTCGTTCGCGCTCCGTGACGGCTCGGTTCCGGCGACGTGCGGTGCGACGCCGCCCTCCTCGCGCAGGACCGGCGGGTGCGGGTTCGGATCCGTGTCCGGCGCCGGCGTCAGGCGCGCCCGGCGGGCTCCGCCGCGGGCTTTCACGACGGACTGGCGCGGCGCTGACGCGGGATCCTCCGGGTCGAGTCCGTGCGACCGGTCGGCGGCACTCTCCGGGGTCTCGACCCAGTCGTCGGTGTCTTTCATAAAGCGTCTTTCCCCGGGAACACAGCCGTCTCGAAGGCGCGGCGGCTCACGCGTGCGGGTACTGAGCTGCCGGCGGCGTGGGGGGTGTGACGCCGACGAGGCCGGCGACGCGGGTGGCGACGGCGTCCGGGTTGCTGAACAGTTCGAAGGAGTGCACCCGCAGGTAGTGCCAGCCGAGTCGCCGCAGCACCTCTGGACGGAGCCTCAGCGACTCGCGCAGGCTTGCCCGGTCGACGACGGCATCCGTTTCGACGACGACGGCTCGACCGGCGTGCGAGCCCGCGAGGGCGAGCTTGCCGCGATGGCCGAGCGTCACGGTGACGCCGAGGCGTTCGAGGCGCTGGGCGAGGTCGACGAGCATCGGCTCGGTGGCATCGGGAACCTGCGCCTCGTTGTGCCTGGCTTCGGTCTCGGTGAGCACCTGGGCGAGGGCGAGGATGCCGTGGCGCTGGCGGTCCTCGTCGATGTCGGCGGGGCGGAAGCAGGAGACGATGTCCATGGCGCGACGGGCCCGGGTCATGCCGATCGCGAGCAGGCGGTCGCCGCCGGGTTCGCCGAGCGAGCCGAAGTTGGTCAGCAGGCGTCCGTGCGGGGTGCGGCCGTAGCCGATCGAGAAGATCACCCGGTCGCGGCTCTGGGCGACGGCCTGTTCGAGGGTGAGCACGGTGAACGGTTCGGCCCGGTCCTTGAGGATGAAGTCGGCCAGGTCGGTGCGCTTGGAGAAGGCGGAAAGCACCGCCTGGTGCACGCGAACGGCGTGGCGTGCGCTCGCGGTGATCACCATGAGCGATTCGCGCGGGCGCTTGACGGCGTGGTCGAGCACGAGGTCGACGACCTTCGTGACCTCGGCGTCGACGCTCTCGACGGCTCCGCTGTCGGCGTCGGGCATGCCATGGCCGCCCGCGACGTAGTTCAGGGTGAGGCTGCCGTGACCGAGGTAGCTGCCTGCCCACGGGAGGGAGTCGATGCGGCCGCCGTAGAAGCGGTGGTTGACGAGTTCGGTGAGGTCTTCGCCGCCGGCCCGGTAACTGCGGGTCAGGGTGAGGGTGGGCAACAGTTCGCCGAGGCGGGCGAGGGCGGAGTCCGCGTGCAGGGCGTCGACGTTGGTTTCGCGCTCTGCGCGGTCTGCGAGGCTGACGCGGCTGACGCGCGCGTTGGCGTTCGTGCCGCCGCCGGCATCCGTGATGCCGGTCTCGAACGGCGACGGCGTCTGGGTGACGGGGTCGCCGAAGGCCACGATCTGCTTGCCGCGACGGATGGCGCCGACGTTCTCGGCGAGGGTCGTCGCGCCGGCGTCGACGAGGAGCACGGCGTCGAAGTGCTGGTCGTCGAGCTTGGAGACCTCGTACGGCGAGGCGAGCCAGACCGGGGCGAGCACGCGGCCGAGGTGCGGGGCCGCCTTGTTCAGGCGGGACGGGGTCGCGCGGTCGGCGCGCAGCAGGCGGCGAAGGCGGTCGGCCTCCTCGGGCCAGTCGACGATGCCGATCTTCCAGGTTTCGGCGAGGAGCCAGCCGAGGCGCTGCCCGGTCGTCGACGCGTGGGCCTCGTCGACGAGACGGAAGTCGGCCTCGAGCCGGTCGAGCACCTGGGTGTTCGCGTTCAGGAGCGCCTTGTCGGCACCGAGCATGGTCTCGAGCACGGACTGCCACCAGGCGAGCTCGAGTTCGTTGGCGACGTTCTCCTCTGAGACGTGCCGCTTCGCGAGGTCGGTCATCAGGGGGTCGAGGTTGTGTTCGCGCAGCGTTGCGAGCAGCGCGGTGCGCTCGTGCAGGTTGGCGAGCACCTCGCTCTCGGCGGCGAGGCCGGAGATCGTGTAGATCAGTTCCTTGACCGGGCGCATCACGAGCTGCCGGTTCGTGCCGGTGTTGCGCAGTGGGATGTCGAGGGCCGCGAGGTCCTCGGAGACGCGCTGGAAGGCGACGTGGACGTCGGAGATCCCGACGGGCACCTCCGGCATGACGCCGGCGACGACGTAGCGCTGCCAGAGGGTGCGCTGCTGCTGGATCCGGCGGAGGCTGTCGTTCAGGTCTGTGACGTGCACGCCCGGCCGCAGGTATTCCTCGGCGAGGCGGCGCAGGCGCCGGCGGCTGGTGCCGGTCATGTCCGGAGAGTCGCGGCGGGCGGAGGTCGCCGAGATGAGCTCGGTGAGCGAACGGTCGAACACGGCCGGCTGGAACTTGTCGAGGGTGTCGCGGATGTCGAGCAGCAGCCGCAGGTACACGCCGAGCTCTGCGATGGTTTCGAAGGGCCGCAACCGGGTCTGGCCGACGAGGCCGGCGGCACGCTCGAGCAGGCGCGGCAGCTCGACCTGGTTGACCCGCTTGGCGAGCTGGTGGGCAGCGGATGCCTCGGCCGGCACCGCGAAGGACGCCCCGTACCAGGGCGAGTCGCCTGGCCCGTAACGGAACTGGCCGAGCGCGGCCGCCTTGATCAGCGTCTGCGCCGCCGTCGCCCGGTTCTGGGCGAGGCGCTCGAGCGCGTGCCGCTCGAGCCGGGCGGTCGTCGACGGCGGGGAGGACAGCTGGGCGAGCCTCGCGAGTTCGCCGAGGGCGTCGAGCACGGAGACGCCGAGGGCAGGGTCGCGCCGGGTGAGGGCGCCGCGGTAGTCGAGCAGCACCTTTCGGAGCCGCACGAGGGCGTCGTCGACGTCGCCGACCATCGGCTGGACGGCCTTCTCGTTGCGGGTGATCGAGGCGATCAGGTCGCGGCGCAGCAGCCGTGGGGTGACGGCGACGCCGGGGAGGCCGACCTGGGTGAGGCGCTGGTTGATGCCGTCGAGGCTCGAGCGGCGGGCGCTCACGACGAGGACACGCTTGTGCTGGGAGATCAGGGAGCCGATCGCGTTGACGATCGTCTGGGTGCCTCCGGTGCCGGGCAGGGTCTTGACGACGAGGGAGTTCCCTGCCGCGATCTGCGC
This sequence comes from Cryobacterium sp. MDB1-18-1, assembly GCF_004402735.1. Taxonomy (NCBI): domain Bacteria; kingdom Bacillati; phylum Actinomycetota; class Actinomycetes; order Micrococcales; family Microbacteriaceae; genus Cryobacterium; species Cryobacterium sp. MDB1-18-1. The sequence continues at coordinate 43,298 of NZ_SOFR01000067.1, forward strand.
GACGACGTTCTCCTGTTCGGGGTCTGCGTCGAGCAGCAGCACGTCGGTCGCGGGCGGCCGGGAGTCCTGGCCGATCGGCACGACGGGGTTGTATGCGCCCTCGATGGCCTGTCGGGCGCTCGGGTTCCCCGCGATCGCGTCGAGCAGCGGATGCTCGAGGTGCGCGGCATCCGCCTTCATGGCCCGGCCGACGTCGGCGAAGGAGGATGCGACGAGGCGCGGGGTGACGTTGAACCAGGGCAGGTGCGAGGTGAGGCCGCGGAGGCGGTCGATGACGGGCTGCGGTTTGAAGGCGCCGTTGGTCACGGCGAGCGCGACGAAGGCGTCGGCGTCGAGGGTGATCTGGAACTGCTCGTGCAGCGCGCGGCCGAGTTCGGGATTCAGGAACGGCTGGCCCTTGAGCTTGAGCTCGAAGTCGCGGCCGTAGCGGCGGATCGCGAGCGGGCGGAGCAGCACCGGGCCGAGGAAGTCGACGTCACCGAAGCGCCATTCGGCGAGGCCGATGCCCAGGTGCACCGATTCGATGCCGCGCATGGAGCGCAGTTCGATGCCCTTCTGGGTGATCTCGCCGGCCGCGAGGCGGGCGTTGCGCAGCGCGAGTTCGTCGCGGATGAGGTTGGAGAGCAGGGTGGACTTGCCGGTGATGAACTGCGGGAGTCCGCCGGGGTGGGCCTGGCTCAGTTCGATGCGGGTGCGCGGCTCGTCGGCGAAGTGCAACAGAGGCGAGCGCCCGCCGATCTCGGCGAGTTCGGTGCGCCAGCGGTTCCAGACCGGCTCGGCGATGTTTCCCGCGACGACCGAGGGATCCCCGAGGCTCACGGTCTGCGGGGAGACCGCATTCCGCGGCTCACCCGACGGAGCATCCGGGTTGGTCGACAGGATGTCGTCGTCATCTTGTTTTCTATCGAGGCGCCACACACCGACACCCTAAGTCCGGAAAACACCGTTCGGCCGCAGGCTCCCCGGGTTTCGTGGGGATTCGCGGGAAAACCCGCGGATTTGTCGTGTTTGCCGACCGTCGTGCTGGACCGTGCGCTGGCGGGCGCTGCCGCCGGTGCGCTGAAGGAGGACACCACTGGTGATTCGGAGCCGACCGGGCTTGCGAGAATGGGGAAATGAAACTCCCCCTGGTCGAACTCCACCTGCACATCGAGGGCACTCTCGAACCGGAGCTCATCTTCGAGCTGGCCGAACGCAATGCCGTCGTCCTGCCTTTCGCGACCCTGGCGGAGTTGCGGGCGCAATACGAGTTCACCGATCTGCAATCCTTCCTCAATCTGTACTACCACAACCTCGACGTCCTCCGCCAAGCCGCCGACTTCACGGACCTGACCCGGGCCTACCTCAGCCGGGCCGCTGACGCGGGGGTGCGGCACGCCGAGATCTTCTTCGACCCGCAGGCGCACACGAGCCGCGGCATCCCGTTGCTGACCGCGCTCGGCGGGGTGGCGGATGCCCTCGGCACCTCGGTCCCGGACTTCGGCATCTCGACGAAACTGATCGTGACGTTCCTGCGCGACCGGCCCGCGAACGAGGCCCTGCAGATCCTCCGCGAGATTCTCGCGAGCGGGTACACGATCGACGGTGTCGGACTCGACTCCGCGGAGGTCGGCTACCCTCCGGAGCTGTTCGAGGAGGTCTTCGCGCTCGCCGCGGCGAACGGGCTGCGCCGGGTCGCGCACGCCGGCGAGGAGGGCCCGCCCGAGTACGTCTGGAGCGCGCTCGACCGGCTCGGGGTGGAGCGGATCGACCACGGCATCCGCAGCCTCGAGGATCCCGCGCTCGTCGAACGGCTCGTGCGCGATCGGGTGCCGCTCACGGTCTGCCCGTTCTCGAACGTGCGGCTGCGTGCGATCGACACGCTCGCCGACCACCCCATCGTGCGGATGCTCGACCTCGGCCTGCTCGCGACGGTCAACTCGGACGACCCCGCGTACTTCGGCGGGTACATCGACGACAACCTCGCGGCGCTCGACGCCGAGTTCGGACTCGGGCCTGACCGGCTCGCCCTCCTCGCCCGGAACGGGATCGAAGCCTCGTTCCTCGATCCGGCGGAGAAGGCCGCGCTCGGCGCGGACGTCGACGCCTGGCGCGCTGCCCAGGCGTGACCGGCACCGCGAACGAGGGCTAGGGCCCCTGAGGTGCAGGGCGCCGGGACCGGTGAGGCCCTCGTCCGTGCCGCGATCGACGAGGCCCGCGCCTGGGGCGTCTCCGCCGTCGTGCTCGACACCGGATCCCTCAACGAGCGCGCCCAGCGGCTCCACCTCCGTGCCGGTTTTCACCGCCTGCAGGACCGTGCGATCCCGACAGCAGCGGGATCAAGCGCGAGGTGAGAGGACAGCGAGACGAACAACTGGATGTCCGAGTCGGCTGGCTCGTGCTCGGCACGGTGGTTGTCCGGGTCCCCGAGCGCGGTGCTCGCGGGTCACGCACCGTCACAACCTGCCACGGAGACGACCCTGGTCGCGCGGCCTCTGCCGTGTTCGTACGCTGGAGTGATGACTGAGCTGCCGCGCGTGTACATCCTCCACGAGAACCCCGACTGGCTGCCGCCGTTCACCGCGGCCTTCGCCGCAGAAGGCGTCCCTGCGGAGGAGGTCCTGCTGACCCGCGGCTCCATCGATCTCGACGCCGAACCCGCACCGGGCGTGTACTGGTCGCGGATGAGCGCCTCGGCGCACAGCCGCGGAAACGTGCACTCGAAGGACTACACCCGGGCCTATCTCCGCTGGCTCGAAGACTCCGGACGCCGCGTCGTCAACGGCGGGGACACGATCAACTTCGAGGTGAGCAAGGTGCAGCAACACCGCGCCCTGCGCGCGGCGGGCTTTGACGTTCCGAAGACCGTTGCCGTGTTCGGTCGTGACGACCTGCGTGAGCGCTCCCGCGAATTCGCGACGCCGTTCATCACGAAGCACAACCAGGGCGGCAAAGGACTCGGCGTGCGGCGCTTCGACTCGTTCGAGGAGTTCGACGCCTACCTGGCCTCGCCGCTCTTCGAGGAGCCGGCCGACGGCATCACCCTGCTCCAGGAATACCTGCCCGCGGAACGGCCCTTCATCACCCGGGTCGAGTTCGTCGGCGGGCGTTACGTCTACGCGGTCCGGGTCGACATCTCGGCGGGTAGTTTCGAGCTGTGTCCGGCAGACGCGTGTGTCATCGACCCGGGAAACGACGCGGCAGCGGTCGAGCCGTTCGCCCTGCGCAAGGGCTTCGACAGCGACCCACTGATCGCCCGGTACGAGGCCTTCCTCGCCGACCACGGCATCGAGATCGCCGGCATCGAGTTCATCGAGACCGCAGACGGCCGCCGGGTCACCTACGACGTCAACACGAACACGAACTACAACCCCGCCGTCGAGGCCAGCGCCCCGCTGCCGGCTGCCCGGGCGATCGCCCGGTTCCTCGGCGGGTTGCTGACGGCGAGCGTCCCGGCCTGACCCTGCGCTTCAGGCCTCAGGCGATCGGTTCTGATCTGCGCGGCGGGCGCCCGAAGCGGCTACAGCCAGTTGTTCTTCTTGAAGACGCGCCAGAGCACGAAGCCGCCCGCGACCATCAGCCCGAGGGCATAGGGGTAGCCGTACTCCCAGTGCAGCTCCGGCATGTTCTCGAAGTTCATCCCGTACACGGTTCCGACGAGGGTCGGAGCGAACAGGATCGCCGCCCAGCTCGAGATCTTCTTGACCTCTTCACTCTGGGCCAGGCCCGTCTCCGAGAGGCGCCGGGTCTCGTCGTTCTGGCGCTGGGTGACGAGGGTCGAGTGCACGATCAGGGCGTTGTCGAGGATCTGCCGGAAGGCCGAGCCGCGCTCGTTGATCCGCAGCACGTGGTCGAGCACGTCGTCGAGGTGGTGGTGCAGCTCGACCTCGACGTTGTACTTCGCGAAGCCGCGCTTGAGGGCCTCGAGCATGCCGATCAGCGGCTGGGTCGCCCGCTGGAACTCGATCACCTCGCGGGACAGGTCGTAGATGCGCCGGGCGACCTCGGGGTCGCCGTCGAAGATCTCGTCCTCGATCTCGTCGATGTCGTTCTCGAGGCCGGCGATCACGGGCGCGTATTCGTCGACGAGCTGGTCGAAGATCGCGTAGAGCACCGCCTCAGGGCCGAGGGCCAGGAGCCTCGGCGTCGACTCCATCCGTGCGCGCACCTTCGCGAGGTCCGGGGATTCGGCGTGGCGGATGGTCACGACGAAATCGGGCCCGACGAAGACGTGCAGTTCGCCGAATTCGACCCGCTCCTCGGCGTCGATGTACCGGGCCGGGCGGAGCACAACGAAGAGGATGTCGTCGAACCGTTCGAGCTTGGAACGCTGGTGTCCCTTGAGCGCGTCCTCGACCGACAGGTGGTGCAGGTTGAACTCCGCGGCGATGGAGCGCAGCTCAGCCTCTTCTGGCCGGTACATCCCGATCCAGGCGAAGCCGCCGCATTCGGTCAGAGTCGCATAGGTCTCATCGAGGGAGGCGGGCGTCGCGAGGCGTCGACCGTCCACGTAGACCGCGTTGTCAATCAGTGTCATGTCGTGCTCCTCGAGTGCAGCTACCAGTGTGCCACCGGCCGTGGGTTCGGCCACACTTGGTGCATGGAATCCATCGGCGAGGTGATCGTCATGGTCGCGCCGCGTTCACCAACGGATGCCGCCGACCGAGCCCTGCTGGCGGCGGCCGCCGCGTGGGCGCTCGGCCTCGATCCCGCGAGCGTGCGGGTCTGTCGCCGCTGCCCGCACTGCGGGAGCGCCGAGCACGGGGTGCCCTCCCTCGCGGACGTGACATCCGGGTCTGCGCCGCACCCGACCGTTCACCTCAGCCTCAGCCGGGCGTCCGGCCACGTCGCCGTCGCGGTGAGCTTCGCCGGGCCCGTCGGCGTCGACGTCGAAAGCGTGGACGCCGTCGCCCGCTCCCCCCTCGCCGACGTCGCCCTGTGTCCTCGCGAGCGGGCGGCGAACGCCGCAGACCTCGCCGGGATCTGGTGTGCGAAGGAGGCGATCCTGAAGTCGACCGGCGACGGCCTCCGCGTCGATCCGCGCGACCTCACCCTCGCCCCCGCCCCAACGGCCGGGTTCGGCCCGGCGCTCGCCTCCTGGCCCGGCGCCGGCGTCGCCCTGGCCGACATCCTCCTCGCGAGCTTCGACCCCGGCGCGGGCCTCGGGCTCGTCGGCCGGGTCGCCGTGCTCGCCCGTCCCGGAACCGGCCCCGCGTCTCAGCCGGCCCTCCGACTGCTCGCCTCCCCCGACGTCAGAGCTTGGGGAGGGCGGTCCGGTAGATCCAGCGGTCGATGATGCGGCGGATTTCCTCGCTCCCGGTGTGGATGGAGACGAACTCGACAAAGGCATCCGTCGAGACGAGGCCGTGCCGGTTCGCGCGGGCCCAGGCGTGCAGGGTGTCGAAGAACACCGCGTCGCCGAGGGAGCGCCGCACGGCGTGCAGGGCGAGCGCACCGCGCTTGTAGACCCGGTCGTCGAACATGTTGTGCGGGCCGGGATCGCCGATGAGGAGGTCCTGCGGTTGCGCCTCGAGCCTGCCGCGGTGGAACACCGCGCTCTGCTCCGCGGTGCGTCCGCCGGCGTGTTCGCCCCAGATCCATTCCGCGTAGCAGGCGAAACCCTCCTGCAGCCAGATGTCGCGCCACGCGGCGGCGGTGAGGCTGTTGCCGAACCACTGGTGCGCGAGCTCGTGGGCGATCAGGCGGTCGCTGCCATGGTTGCCGTCGACGTGGTTGCGGCCGAACACGGCGAGGCCGTGCGCCTCGAGCGGGATCTCGAGCACGTCATCCGTCACGACGACCGAGTACCCCGGGAACGGGTACGGGCCGAAGGTCGCGCTGAACACCGAGACCATCTCGCCGAGCCTGCCGAAGTCGACGCCGACGTTGTGCGCGAGGTTCGACGGGAAGTGCAGCGTGATCGGCACCGGGGCCGGGCCGCCCGCCGCGACCGGCGGCAGCACGCTCGAACGGTACCGGCCGATCATCACGGAGGCGAGGTAGGTCGCCATCGGTTCGACGACCTCGAAGGTCCACCTGGTGTGGCCGGAACGGGTCGACTTCCCGGTGAGAGTGCCGTTCGAGACCACGGTGTACGGCGCCTCGCAGCTCACCGCGATCCGGTACGTCGCCTTGTTGCTCGGGTGGTCGTTGCAGGGGAACCACGAAGCGGCCCCGCACGGCTGGCCCGCGACGAGGACTCCGTCGAGCAGTTCCTCCCAGCCGACCTCTCCCCAGATGCTCCGCAGCGGATGCGGCGCCCCGCGATACCGCACGGCGATCTCGAACCGTTCCCCGGCTTCCATCGTCGTCAGCGGGGTCACCACGAGCTTGCGTCCGGTGTGCACGAACTTGCGCGGCCGGGCGCCGTTCACCGTGACCCGGTCGACGCTCAGCCCGTCGAAGTCGAGGCTGAAGCGGTCCAGGCGCATCGTCGACACGAGGGTTATCGTCGCGGTCGCGCGCAACTGGTTGGTCGCGACCCGGTAGTCCAGGTCGAGGTCGTAGTGCAGCGCCCGGTAGCCGCCGTTGCCCGCGCCGATCAGGTAGGGATCGCCGGCCGTGCCGGCGCCGATCGTCGTCGGGAGGTTGAGGGCGACCTTGCCGGACGAACCGGCAGAGCCCTTGCCTGCGCCGTTCTTCCCGCCGGTCTGCGGGCTCACGGTGTCCACGGCAGTCTGCGCCAGGGCGAGATCGGGTTTCCTGACCAGACCGACCCGGCAGGAACCCGCTCGCCGCGCATCACGAGAGACGCGGGGCCGACCGTCGCTCCGGCATCCACCGATGCGGCGGGCAGGATCACGCTGTGCGGTCCGAGGGTGGCACCCTCGGCGAGCGCGACCCGGTCGAGCTGCATGATCCGGTCGTGGAACAGGTGAGTCTGCACGACGCAGCCCCGGTTCACGGTGACCCCGTCGCCGAGGGCCACGAGGTCCGCTTCCGGCAGCCAGTATGTCTCGCACCAGACGCCGCGGCCCACCCGGGCCCCGATCGTGCGCAGGAACATCGACAGGGCGGGGGTCCCGGCGGCCTTCGCCGCGAACCACGGCCGGGCGACCATCTCGACGAAGGTGTCCGAGACCTCGTTGCGCCAGATGAACGATGACCAGAGCGGATGCTCGCTCACGGAGATCCGCCCGACGAGCGCCCACTTGGCGAGGCTCGTCACGACCGCGGCGACGGCACCGGCCGCGAGGAGCACGATCCCGCCGAGCAGGATCGCCCAGCCGAGACCGAGGCCGAGCCAGAGGGCGTCGAGCGCGGCGAGCACGCCGAGGGCGATCAGCCCGGTCACGACAACCGGCACGATCCGCAGCACCTCCCAGAAGGCACGGGCCGTGCGGAGACGGGCGGACGGCTGGAACGTGCGCGCCTCGTCGACATCCGTCACGAGCCGCCGCAGCCGCTCTGGCGGGTTGCCGAGCCACGAGGACCCGCGCTTGGCCTTGCGCGGCGTGGACGAGAGCACGGCGACGAGTCCGTTGCGCGGCACCGTGCGGCCGGCGCCGGCCATGCCGCTGTTGCCGAGGAAGGCGCGGCGGCCGACCTTGGCGGGCCCGATGTGCATCCAGCCGCCGCCGAGTTCGTAACAGGCGACCATCGTGTCGTCGGCGAGGAACGCTGCGGGCGCGATCGTGGTGAGCGCGGGGATGAGCAGCACGGTCGACGCCTCGACGCCCGCGCCGACCTTCGCGCCGAGCAGGCGCAACCACACCGGGGTGAGCAGGCTCGCGTAGACGGGGAAGAGCAGAGTGCGCGCGCCGTCGAGGATGCGCTCGGTCATCCAGACCTGCCAGCCGAACCGACTGCGCACAGGGTAGTAGCCCTCGCGGAGCCCGACGCCGAGCACCCGTACGGCGAGCACGACGAGCAGCGCGTACACGAGCCCGGCGACCACCACGGCGAGCGGCATCATCAGCGCGGCCCGGCCGAGCGCGAGGCCCAGGGTGCCGGCGTCGCCGATCGCGGCGCCGACGAGGAGGGCGGCGAGAATCACCGCGACCGCGGGCATCGCGGTCATGCCGAGCGCGCCGAGGGCGTATGCCGCAAGCCAGCGCCGGCCGCGTGGCGGGTGTTCGGCCGGCCAGGCGCCGCGGGCGGCCCCGACCCGGGTGGCAGGCGAGCCGGCCCAGCGTTCGCCCTCCGGCACGTGGCCGGACACGGCGGCGCCGGGTTCGATCACGGCGCCCTCGCCGATCACCGCTCCGCCGAGGAGGGTGCTGCGCGCGCCGATCGTGGCGCCGGCGCCGATCTTCACCCGTCCGATGCGCAGCACGTCGCCGTCGATCCAGTAGCCGGACAGGTCGCTCTCTGGTTCGATCGCGGCGCGCTCGCCGATGGACAGCATCCCCGTCACGGGCGGGAGCGCGTGCAGGTCGACGCCCGGTTCGATGCGGGCGCCGAGCGCCCTGGCGTAGTAGCTGATCCAGGGCGCTCCGGCGAGGCTCACGGCGTCGACGAGCAGGGACACCTGCTCGGCGAGCCAGAGCCGCAGGTGCACGGACCCCGCCCGCGGGTAGGCGCCCGGCTTCACCCCGCGGAGGAGGAGCCGGGACGCGAGAACGGAGAGCGCCATCTTGCCGGGCGGGGTGACGAAGACGAGGAATCCGGCGAGGATCCACCACCAGGACAGCGTCGGCGCGAACGTGGCGCCGCCCGCGGCGAGCAGGTTGTTCGCCGCCGCGAGGTAGACGAGCCAGCGGGCGCCGACGAGCGCGTGCAGCGGGATGCCGAGCAGGGTCTGCAGGAGCTGGCTGCGGAACGGGACCGGAAGCACGGTGCGCGCCGCGGCCACCACGGCGGGGGTGCGGGAGTCGAGTTCGTCGGCGAGAGCGCCGATGCGGGGGTGGTCGTAGATGTCGTTGACCCGGGTGTCCGGGTAGCGTTCGCGGAGCGCGGAGACGAACTGGGCGGCCGTGAGCGAGCCACCGCCGTGTGCGAAGAAGTCGGCGTCCGGACCCTCGACGGTGGACCCGAGGATGGCAGCCCACTTCTCGGCGAGCCAGGCCGCCGTCGGAGACAGCAGGCCGGCATCCGTGTCGTCGCCCGTCGCCGGGAGCGGCCAGGGCAGGGCGGCCTTGTCGACCTTGCCGGAGACCCGCGTGGGCAGCTCGTCGACGACGGCGAGCAACGGCACGAGAGCGGCGGGTAATTCCTCCCGCAGGCGCTCGGTCGCCTGGCCGCGGTCGAAGGCGGATGCCGCGTCGACGAGTGCGAGGTAGCCCACGAGCACCTGGTTCCCGGCCGGGGTGCGCTGCACGACAGCGGCGGCACCGGCGACGCCCGGCAGGGTGCGCAGCGCTGCCTCGATCTCGCCGAGCTCGATGCGACGTCCGCCGAGCTTGACCTGGTCGTCGGCGCGGCCGGCGAAGACGAGGCCGGCCGCCTCGAAGCGCACGAGGTCGCCGCTCCGGTAGGCGCGCGGCCAGCCGAGGCCGGCGTGCGGGGCGTACTTCTCGGCGTCCTTGGCCGGGTCGAGGTAGCGGGCGAGGCCCACTCCCCCGATGATGAGTTCCCCGGTCTCGCCCTCGGCGACGCGGGCGCCCGCGGAATCGACGACGGCGAGGTCCCAGCCGTCGAGGGGCAGGCCGATCCGGATCGGCGCGCTGCCGTCGAGCAGCGCGGCGCACGCGACGACGGTCGCCTCGGTCGGCCCGTAGGTGTTCCAGACCTCACGGCCCCTGGCCTGCAACCGGTCGGCGAGTTCGGGCGGGCAGGCTTCGCCGCCGAAAATGAGCAGGCGCACCCGTTCGAGGGCTTCCTCCGGCCAGAGGGCGGCGAGGGTCGGCACCGTCGACACGATGGTGATCCCGTGCGCGATCAGCCACGGGCCGAGGTCGACGCCGCTGCGCACCAGCGAACGGGGAGCGGAGACGAGGCAGGCGCCGTTCCGCCAGGCCAGCCACATCTCCTCGCAGGAGGCGTCGAAAGCGACCGACAGGCCCGCGAGCACCCGGTCGGCGGGGCCGATCGGGTCATTGCGCAGGAACAGGCCGGCCTCGGCGTCGACGAACGCCGCCGCCGAGCGGTGCGAGACGGCGACACCCTTCGGCACCCCCGTCGACCCGGAGGTGAAGATGGCCCAGGCGTCGTCGCTGCCGCGGGGCAGGGTGCGGTGGGTGTGCGCGAGGGTCAGGTCTTCCTCGGGCGGCAGCATCCGCTGCCTGAGCATGACGTCGTCCACCGCCGGCCGGAACTCGAAGACGCCGCCGCGGCCGATTACGCCGACGACGCGGGCCTCGCTGAAGACCAGGTGAGCGCGTTCCTCTGGGTCGTCGGCGTCGACCGGGACATAGGCGGCGCCGACCCGCAGGGTCGCGAGAATGGACACGTAGAGTTCGCGGGTTCCGGAGGGGATGCGGATGCCGACGGTGTCCCCGCGGCGCACGCCGGCCTGGCTGAGGGCGAGGGCCTGCTCGTCGACGAGGTGCCGGAGCTGGCGGTAGCTGACGGTGCCGGACTGGTCTTCGAGCGCGAGGGCGTTGGGGTGCCTGGCTTCGGTGGCGAAGAGGATGTCGATGAGGGTGCGCGCCTCCGCCGTGCGCGATCCGGCCTCGAGCACGGCCTGGGCGGCGGACTGCGCTGCGGCCTGGGCGGCGGACTGCGCTGCGGCCTGGGTTGCGCCCTGCGGAACGGGGGTCTCGGTCACGCTCGCTCCTCGGATCGGGACGCGGTGCTGCACACCGCACGACGATTCCCCAGTGTAGAACAGGCGTGTGACGCCGGGGTGTCGGCCCGCACCTCGGTCAGCGGGCGTCCCCAGCGGATGCCGGTCGGCCGAGCACAGGACCGAGCGCGTCGAGCTCCTCGCCGCCGGCCATCAGCCTCGTGAGCTCGTCGACCGTGATCCCGTCGCGCGCGAACTCGCCGAGGCTCGTGCCGCGGTTGAGCACGAGGAACCGATCCCCGACGGCCCAGGCATGGTGCGGGTTGTGCGTGATGAACACGATGCCGAGGCCGCTGTCCCTGGCCCGCGCGATGTACCGCAGCACGAGGCCGGCCTGGGTGACGCCGAGCGCGGACGTCGGTTCGTCGAGGATGACGAGTTTCGCGCCGAAGTGCACGGCGCGGGCGATCGCGACGGCCTGGCGTTCCCCGCCGGAGAGGGTGCCGATCGGCTGGTCGACGTCGCGGAGGGTGATGCCCAGGGTCGCAAGGCTGTCCCGGGTGGTCACCCGCATCCTGGCGACGGCGAGGCGGCGGAACGGCCCGCGGCCGACCGTCTCCTCCGCTCCGAGGAAGAAGTTGCGCCAGACCGGGAGCAGCGGCACGAGGGCCAGGTCCTGGTAGACCGTCGCGATGCCGAGGGAGAGCGCGTCACGGGGGCTCCCGAAGTGTTGTTCGACGCCGTGGGCGAGGAGGGTGCCTTCGGTGTGCCCGTGTGCCCCGGCGAGGACCTTGATCAGTGTGGACTTGCCCGCGCCGTTGTCGCCGAGCACGCAGAGCACCTCGCCGGCTCCGATCGAGGCCGTCACCCCGCTCAGCGCACGCACCGAACCGTAGCTCTTGCCTAGACCGCGGACCTCGAGAAGAGGCGCCCGGGCATCCGCCGCCGTGCCCAGGGGCTCCGCCGCGCCCAGGGGCTCCGCCGCGGTCATGAGCGCTCACCGGCCTGGCGGCGCACCCAGAGGTTGACGAGTACCGCGAGCAGCAGCATGCCGCCGAGGAAGGCCTTGAGCCAGTTGCTGTCCCACTGGGCGAAGACGATGCCCTGGAGCGCCATGCCGTAGATGAGGGCGCCGAGGGACGCGCCGATCGCGGAGCCGAACCCGCCGGTGAGCAGGCAGCCGCCGACGACGGCGCAGATGATGTAGACGAATTCCTGGCCGATGCCCGTCGTCGCCTGCACGGTCGACACGTCGAAGAGCTGGAGCATTCCGACGAGCCAGGCGGCGCCCGCGGTCGTGAGGAAGAGCCCGAACTTCACCCGGCGCACGGGCACGCCGACCTGGCGGGCGCTTGCGGCCTGGCCGCCGACCGCGAAGACCCAGTTGCCGAAGCGGGTGCGCAGCAGCACCCAGGTCGCGAGCGCGGTCAGCAGGATCCACCAGACGATCGAGATCTTGACGTCCATGCCGAACAGCGGGAACGAGGAGCCGAAGAGCACCCGGGCCTGGTCGAAGCCCGTGACGGCCCCGAGGCCCTGGATCGAGACGGTCCCGGTGAGCAGTTTGGTGACGGCGAGGTTCAGGCCCTGCAGGATGAAGAAGGTTGCGAGGGTCACGATGAAACTCGGCAGGCCGGTCGAGGTGACGAGCCACGCGTTGAATGCCCCGACGAGGAGGGCCGCGGCGAGCGCGAGCACGAGGGCGAGCCACACGTTCAGGCCCCACTGCGTCGTCGCAATACCGACGATCAGGCCGGTCGTTCCCGTCATCGCGCCCGCGGAGAGGTCGAACTCTCCGCCGATCATCAGGAGCGCCACGGCGACGGCCATGATCCCGAACAGCGACGACGAATACAGCCAGGTTGCGACGCCGGCCGGGGTCAGAAAAGCGGATGTCGAGATCGAGAAATACAGGAAGATCCCGAACGCGGCGACGAAGGCCCCGACCTCGGGGCGGCGGAGCAGCCCGGTCATCGGGTTCCGTGTGCCGCGTAGGTGGCGACCTGCGCCGCGTTCTCCTTCGTGACGAACCCGGGGCCGGAGAACACCGGCTGGCCGCCGCCGACGACATCGCCGTTGCGCTTCTGCAGGGTGAGGAAGACCACCGGAAGGTAGCCCTGGGAATAAGGCTGCTGGTCGACCGCGAACAGGATCGAGCCGGCCTCGATGAGCGTCGTCACGTCTTTGGACACGTCGAAGGTCGCGAGCTGCGCGTGGCTGCCCGCGTCGGTGATGGCCTGGCTCGCGGCGACGGCGATGCCCGGGTTCAGGCTGAGCACACCGTCGATCGTCGGGTCGGCCAGGAGCGTGCTCTTGATCGTGTTCTGGGCGTCCGCGAGGTTGGCGATGTCGACCTGTACGTTCGTGACCGGGCTGCCGAGCCCGGCGGCGGCTCCCCGGCAGCGGTCCTCGAGGCCCGTGTTGCCTGCCTCGTGGATGACGCAGATCACCTTCGTGGCTCCCGCCTTGGCGAGGCGCTCCCCCGCGGACTGTCCGGCGGCGTACTCGCTCTGGCCGACGTGGGTCTGGGCGCCGAAGGCGAGGGACTCCTCGAGTCCCGAGTTGATCGTGATCACCGGGATGCCGGCCGCCACGGCCTTCTCGACGGACGCCTTGACCCCGTCGGGGTTCGCCATCGAGACGATCAGTCCGTCCGGATGCGTCGCGACGGCCGAATCGATCAGCTGGCTCTGACGCACGGGGTCACCGTCGCCCTGGTACGTCACGGTCGCGCCGAGGTCGGTGCCTGCCTGCTCTGCGCCACTCTTGACCACGTCCCAGAACGCGTCGCCCGGGTTTCCGTGGGTGACCACCGCGATGGTCGTCTTCCCGGCGGATGCCGCGTCCGATCCGGTCGCGGTGCTCCCGTTCGTCGAGCATCCTGTGAGGGCGAGCGGAAGCAGAACCAGGGCCGTGAGCCCGGCGAGCAGGCTGGTTTTGTGCAACATCGGTGGGTCGTCCTTCGAGGCCAGTCGTCAGCCAGCTGCCGGAGTTCGGCAGGCGAGCGGGACGCCGCTGAGGATGACCCTCCTGAATCTTAGGCTGCAGCGCTGCGCGGCTGGTTCGGAAAGGACCTCCTACAGGCCGGCGATGGACGGCAGCCGTCCGGAACGGACGGCCTCGGCGAAGGCCTCATAGTCGCGGTCGTTCTGGTCCGCATAGCGCAGCGAGAAATCGGTGATCGCCGTGTCGAATTCAGCTCTCTTCCCGAGGTAGGCGGCGATGGCGACGGGGTCACCCGAGCGTGCGTGCGCGCGAGCGAGCGTCCAGCCGCAGAGCCCGGCATAGAGGGTCATGCCGAACGGCACCATGTTCTCCACGACGACGGACCCCTTCATGTCGCGTAGCTGGCGCCAGTAGAGGAACCGGTTCTCCTGCACCCCTTTCGTCCAACCGAGGTAGATGTCGCTCGCGGCCTGCATCATCCGCTGTCCCTGCACGACGCGCTCACCGGGTTGTTCGTAGCGGCTCCTGTCGAGGTGGTCCTCGAGCACCGAGGCCCTGGCCTCCTTGACCTGGAGGAAGAGTGGATCCTGTCGGTCACGCCCCTGGAGCAGCGCTATGTAGGCGCGCGTGCCGACGCTCCCGACGCCCACGACTTTACGGGCAACGTCGACGAGTTCGAAACGTTCGAGCAGCCGGCGGCGGTCATCCTGGAGATTGGCGCGGTAGGAGCGGAACGCCGTCCGGACCGATTCCTCGATCTCGTCGGGCGACAGTCCCGTCGTCGTCGTCAGCTCCCGGACAGGGATGACGATCGGCGGCTGGCTGATGATCCGGTAGTCCCCGTCGACGAACTCTGCGAGCTTCGACAGCGCCTGCAGGCTGTCACGGGTGCGGGCCTTGTCGGCGAGCGCCCTGGTCCTCTTCTCGGCGTTCACCGCAGCCTTGCGCTCCGTCCGGTCTCCTTTCTTTTTGCCCGCGGCGACCTGGAGGGTCGCCATGACGGTCTCCTCGGTCATGCGGGCGTACCAGACGTCCATCGTGCCCATCTTCGCGAATTCCGCCATCGCCTCGCGATACGCCCGCACCGAGGCGAGCGTCACGTCGTGGACCTGGGAGCTCGTGAACCTGTTGTTGCGCGCCGCGATCGTGAAACTCGCGCACATCCGCTGGACGTCGTATTCGAACGGGCCGGGCAGGGTTTCGTCGAAGTCGTTCAGGTCGAAGAGCAGGGCGCGCTCCGGCGAGGCGAACAGGCCGAAATTGGACAGGTGGGCGTCACCGCAGAGCTGGACGATCAGCCCGGACCTCGGGGTGTCCTTGAGGTCGGCGGCCATGATCCTGGCCGCGCCGCGGTAGAACGTGAACGGCGATACCAGCATGCGGCCGTGCCGGACCGGCACGAGGTCCTGCTCCCTGGTGAGGTTCTGTTCCTCGAGCAGCGCCACCGGGTCCGGTCTGTCCGCGGCCGGCGACCAACCCGAGTGACTGGCGGGGGGAGTCTGCTCCCTGGCCCGCTTGCCCCTGGCCTTGCGCTCCCCCACGGTCGCGTGCTCGACGACATTGTCGAGCGCGGCCCTGTCCTCATACATGGTGGACGACATCCATGCTGGACGACCTCTCTGTCGTTTTCTTCTGTCGTTTTCTCCCCGGGCAGGACTAGCCCAGCGCGCGGGCCTTGAGCCGCTCGTATTCGGCCTGGGTGATGACGCCGGAGTCGAGCAGCTTCTTCGCGTCCGCGATTTCCGTGGACGGCGACGAGCCCGCGACGGTCTTGATGTAGCGATCCGTCTGGCCCCGGTACTGGTTCCTGCGCTGCTCCTGGCGCTCGGACATCCCGGAACCCCGCGCGATCAGGTAGACGAGGGCGGTGAGGAAGGGCAGGAAGACCAGGAAGATCATCCAGATGGCCTTGACCCCGCCGCTGACCTGATGGTCGCTGAACAGGTCCCCGATGACGGTCACGAGCACCATCAGGTAAGCGAGGAAGACAAAGGACCAGAAGAAGAACCCGACAAAGTTCCAGAAACTATCCATGAGCCGTCTTCCCTCGGATACCGGGACACCCGTGTGATGCCCTCGTCGCTGACAAAATACTGTCGTTCGGCCGCTTCTGGAATGGGCACTGCCTGGAATGGCACCGCCGGGAATGGGCCCGGTCACGGCGATTGCCGCGCCTCCCGGGTCTTCCCCTGACGCCTCGCGACGGTCTGGTTCGGAATGTTCCTGGAGAACACCAGGGATCCGAGGGCGAAGAGGACCAGCGCGAAGAAGGACACCCGCAGGGAGGACACCTGAGATTCGCTGTAGATCCCGGTCAACTCGGCACTGTCGGAGCTCGACAGTCCCGCGTCCGTCGCGATGCCGGCCACACTCGAGACGGGAACGATGGCGACACCGGCCGCTGTCTGCGTGCTGACCGCGGCTTTCGCGGAGTCGGGAAGGCTGCTGCTCTCCACCGAGCTCAGGAACGAGGACGAGAGCGACGCGATCAGCACCGATCCGATCAAAGCGGTACCGAGCGACGAGCCGAGGTTCTGGAAGACTCCCTGAAGCCCGCCGACCTCGCTCGTCCTCTCCTCGCCGACACTGGACATGTTCACGTTTCCGAGTTGCGAGGCGAGAAGCCCGAGTGCAGCTCCCGCGGTGAACATCCCGACGCCGAACACGACGCTCTTCAGGTCCAGGGAGACGGAACCGAGCAGGCATACGGCGCTTCCCACCAGGACGAGCTGACCGACGCGCACGATCCGGCGCGGTGACCACAATGTCGACAACCGGGTGCCCACCACGGAGAAGAGGATGAGCGCGATCGACAGCGGGAAGATCTTCAGCCCGGTTTCCAGCGCGTTGAGCCCCAGGGTCATCTGCAGGTAGATCGGGATCATGAAGAACACCCCGGCCGTGAACGCGTACTGCGCACCGAGCACGGAGAGCCCGGACCGGAGCTGCGTGATCGAGAACATCCCGACGTCCAGGAGCGGGGCGCGGCCCGTCTCGGCCAGTCGCCGTTGGCGACCGGTGAACAGCCAGAGGAGGAAGACGCCCAGCAGGATCAGGTAGGGCACGAGGGACAGGCCCAGGGGCTCGATCGGGGTCCCGTTGATCTCGGGAGCCTGTTTCGGGAGGATCCACCCCCAGGTCTTGCTCTGCAGCATCCCGTAGACGACGAGGACGAGGCCCGCCGCCGAGAGCAGGACGCTCGGGACGTCGATTCGGGTGCTGCTCGGCCTGCTGCTGTCGGAGATGAGGCGCGCCGTGAGGACGACGCCGATCATGATCACGACCTCGGACACGAAGACGTAGCGCCAGTTCAGGTAGGTCGTGACGTAGCCTCCGATCAGGGGGCCGGCCGCGACCGCGGCCCCGGACACGGCACCGATGATCGCGTACGCGGTCACGCGGTCCCTGTCCCGGTAGTTCTCCGCGACGAGAGCTGCGATGGCCGGGATCACCAGCACGGCGCCGAGTCCTTCGATGACCGACCAGCCGAGGAAGAGCACCGCGAAATTCGGGCTCAGTGCCGTCAACAGGGAACCGCACGAGTAGACGACCGCACCGATCACGAACGCGCGCCGCCGGCCCCAGATGTCGCCGAGCTTTGCGCCGAGCAGCATGACCGCCGCCATCGTGAGGGTGTAGAACGTGATCGCGCTCTGCATCGCTGCGACCGTGGTGTCCAGGTCTGTGACAACCGTCGAGATCGACACGTTCATGACGGTGCTGTCGAGCACCATGACGAACTGCGCACTGCCGAGGACCGCGATTGCCGTCCACTTACTCATCGAGTCACCCGCAATCCGACGCGAACGCCGCTGGCCCCCTCATCCGGCCGGTTTCCGGCACCCCCGTTCGAGGCGAGTATGACATCGCTCCGAACCACGCGAAAGAGGATCGATCGGCCGCCGCGTCGACCCGCGACGGGCGAGACTACTCAGCGCGGCAGGTGGATGACGGTGAGGACCTCGGCGAGGAGGCGGATGCGCTCCCAGAGCGACTCGACGATGATGTGCTCGCTGCGGGCGTGCGCACCGCCGCCGCGGGGTCCGAAACCGTCGACGATACCGAGAGCGGATGCACCGAGCAGGTTGGTGTCCGCGGCGCCGGCCGCTGGACGAGCGCCGAGCGGAGCCCTGTCGGAACCACCGTCGCCGAACCCGGCGTCGCAGCCCGAGATGACGGCGGCCAGGGCCTGGTCGGCGGCGCGTGGCTGCCAGGCCGGGCGGTAGGACAGCCGGGTGACGGCCACCTGCGCACGCGGGCGGACGGGAGTCAGCGCCTCGATCTCGTCGAGGACTTCGCCTTCGATGTCCGGATCGGAGAAGCGGAAGCCGAGCACGGCCACGGCGTCGTCCGCGACGACGTTGGCCAAGCCGGGGGCCGTGATGGAACCGAGGTTGTAGAGCACCTTGGCAGTCGGGCGTTCTTCGGCGCGGATCGTGGCCCTGGCCGCGATGTCGCGCACCCGCAGCAACTGGTCGATGATCTCCTCCGTCGCGGAGACTCCCTTCTCGGGGTCGAGGGCGGCGTGGGCGGGAACACCGGAGACGGCGAGAGCGAGGCGGGTGCTGCCGAGACGCCCGACCTTGAGGTCGCCGTCGGGGTGCGGCGACTCGAAGCCGATCGCCGCAGAACAGCCGTCGGCCGTGGCCAGGAGCAGCGCGCCAGAGGTCGGGGAGCCGATTTCCTCGTCTGCCGTGACGATGATCCGCACCGGCACGTGGTCCACGGCGCCGGCATCGCCCAGGGCGCGGAGCAGCTCGAGGGCCTCTTCCATGACCACCAGGCCGGATTTCATGTCGTAGACCCCTGGGCCGGTGATGCGGATTCCATCGCTCGTCCACGGCACGTCGCCGGCAAGGGTGCCGACCGGCCACACCGTGTCGGAGTGCCCGATCAGGAGAACGGGAGCGGCGCCGACGCCACTGCCCCGCCCGGGGAAGTCAGCGACGACGTGGGGGCCTTCCGGTGTCCGGTGCAGCACCACCGTGCCGCCGAGTCCGGAATAGCGGCCGGCGAGCGCATCCGCGAGCGCCGTGATGGCCGTGCCCGCCCCGGTCGGCGTCTCGCGGAGCACGTAGTCCTCGAGGGTCGCCAGCGCACGAGCCCGCGCGGAGGCGTCCGGTATGACGGGTCCAGTGGATGTGATGACGGCATCTCCTCAGGCGGTGGCAGGCTCGGAACAGGTAGAAGATATGTTACCTATCCTTCGACCAGTTCGCGGATTTGCTTGAGAGTTACGAAACGAATACGACACATAAGTTGTTTATGATTGTCAGATTGGTTCTGGAACATCGTGTTCCGAAAAGACCAGGACAGGGAAACGACACAACATGGGTGACCTGAAACTCACGGTGGAATCCACCCGGTCACGCGCCGTGTTCAGCCACGCCAGCGAGCTGTATACCCGGGTGTTCGGTTATACCGCGGCCGATCACAGCCTGAACCCGAAGCTGCTCTCGGCAATCGTGGGCAACGGCGGTGCGGCCGTTGCCGCGCGGGACGGCGCCGGCGAGCTCGTCGGTTTCGCCTACGGCTTCGTGGGTTTCGAATCCGGGGCGCCCTATCTGTACTCGCAGGCCGCGTTCATCGACCCCGCCTGGCAGGGCAAGGGAGTGGGCCGCCTGCTCAAGCAGGAACAGGCAATCATCGCGAGATCAGAGGGACTCACCTCGATGCGCTGGGCGTTCGACCCGACCCTTGCCCGCAATGCCCACTTCAACCTCGACGTGCTCGGCGCCCGCGGAGTGCGCTTCGCCGCGAACTACTACGACGAGCCGTTCTCCGACCGACTGATCGTCGACTGGGCGCTCTCGGGCGCCACCGGTACCGAGTCGGCCACGCCGCCCCGCGCCGCGGCGTCGATCCCCCCGAGCTTCCCCGTCGTGGACCCCACAGCACTGGGAACGACGCTGCCCCGGCACTGGGGTCGGCCGGTGGGCGACGGCGACGTCATCCACGTGCCGATCCCGTCCGACAGTCCCGCGAAGACGCTCACCCCCGTCATCGTCCAGGCATTGAGAGCCGCCGTGGCCGAAACCTTCACCGAGTTGTTCGAGCGCGGCTACGTCGCCGAATCCTGCGTCCGGGTCGACGGCACGAGCGCCGCATACGTCTTCGTCGCGGCCAGCACCCAGGAGCCCGCGCCGCGCATCCGCCAGGCAGCCCGTTGACGACAGAGGCGAACGAGGCCCTCACAAGTCCGGAGGACCGGTACGCAGCACGACTTCAGAAGCGGTCGTCGTCGTCGGTCTTGCGCGCGCGCATCGTGGAGAGCGAAAAGAAGAACCTTGCCGAGACCTTCGCACACCTCGGGGAAGACGATGCCCTCGTTCGCGCGCCGGCCCGGATCGTGGCCGCCCGCAGGCGGTATGTGCTCGGCGCGGGCAAGTCATTCGCATACGCGACCCTGTTCGCCTGGGACCTCTCGGCAGGACTCTCTCAGGTGCTCCTCATCGACGAAGCCGCCGTCCGCTCGATCGACGTCCTCAGCGACGTCCGCCCGACCGATGTGCTCGTCGTGTTCTCGTTCCGCCGGTACCAGCGGCAGAGCGTGCTCGTCGCCGAACGGTTCGCCGCGGCCGGCGGAACCGTGATCGCCGTCACGGACTCCCCCGATGCTCCGGTCGCAGCCTTCGCCACCGAAACCGTGACCGTGCCGACCAGCAGCGCCTCGTACGCCGACTCCCCCACGGCGGTCGCCGCCGTCATCCACCTGGTGAGTACCTTGAGTATTGCCAGTGCCAAAGGAGCCCGGCGCAGGTTCGCCGAGCGGGAGCAGCTGAACCAGATCCTGAACAGTTACGTGGAGTGAACCATGGACGAACGCAGCACCCAACGCAGCATCGAAGGAGCACGATGAAGGTAGTGGGCGTTTCCCTGTTTGTCACCCGGTTGCCGCTTGTGCACGGTTTCGAGACGAGTTCTCACCGCAAGAGCCACCTCGACCACATCGTGGTGCGCCTCACCGACGAATCCGGCGCGGTCGGCTGGGGCGAGATCGCCTCGGCGAGCGACCCCTTCTATTCCTCGGAGACCGTGGACACGGCGCTCCTCGTCGCGAAGAAATACATCGTCCCCGCGATCATCGGGCACGAGTGGGAGACGCCGGCCGAGCTGGCGACGACGTGGGCACGCATCCGCGGCCACGAGTTCGCCAAGGCCGGCTTCGACATGGCCGCGTGGAGCCTGTACTCCGGCGCGCGCGACGAACCGCTGTCCGTGGCACTGGGCGGCACCCGCGCCGAGGTCGCAGCGGGCGTCTCCCTCGGCATCGAATCCTCCATCGACGCCCTGCTCACCGAGGTCAGCCGCCATGTCGACGCGGGATACCGCCGGGTGAAACTCAAGATCAAGCCGGGCTGGGACATCGGTCCCGTTCGTGCTGTACGCGCCGCTTTCCCGAAGCAGGACGTCCATGTCGACGCGAACGGGATCTACGCGGATACCGACGAAACCGCGGCCCTGATGCGCGGTCTCGACGAATTCGGCCTCAGCATGATCGAACAGCCGTACGCACCCCGCAATTTCGTCGCCCATGCCAGGCTCCAGGCCACCCTGGAGACCCCGATCTGCCTCGACGAGGGGGTCGTGGACCTCGACGACATCGGCACGATGATCGCCCTCGGCGCCGGCCGGATCCTGAACATCAAGGTGTCACGGATGGGCGGTCTCACCGTTGCCCGCGCCGCACACGATCTCGCGAGGGATGCGGGCATCCCGGTGTGGTGCGGCGGGATGCACGAGTTCGGCATCGGGCGCGCGGCCAACGTCGCCCTGTCGTCGCTGCCCAACTTCAGCTACCCGTCCGATGTGTCGGCGTCGGAGAAATATTACGCGAAGGACATCATCGACCCCCCGGTCACCGCACTCGACGGCATGGTGACCGTTCCCACCGGGCCGGGTCTCGGCTACGCGGTGCTGCCCGACTGGATTTCCGAGAACACGATCAGCCACGAGCACTATGGAGTAGAACGATGAGCACAGCAGACACGAATCCCGTTGCGATGAACGCGGACGCCTCGCCCACAGACGGGGCGGACCCCCGCGTGCTGTTCATGCTGGACGACCCGACCCAGACCGGAACGGATGCCTCCGCGCTCGCGGCCTCGGTCCGTCGGGCCGACCCGGCAGACCCGCAGATCTCCGTGCTCGACCTCGCGGTGACCCGCGGCGACGGTATCTTCGAAACGCTCGACGCCATCGACGGTTTCGGCCAGGCCCTCGAGCCGCACCTGGCCCGCCTGTCCAATTCGGCAAGGTTGCTCGACCTGCCGGCTCCGTGCCTCGACCTCTACCGCGAGGGCATCCGCCAGGGAATCGCAGCGTCGACCCACCCGCGCCTGTCGGTCAAGCTCGTGCTCACCCGCGGCATCGAGGGCGCCGGACGGTGCACGGGCTGGGTCTTCGTCGACCCGGAACCCGACTTCACCGAGGCGCGCACCCACGGCCTGAAGGTGGTCACCCTCGACCGCGGTTACCGCCACGATGTCGCCCAGACGTCCCCGTGGTTGCTGCAGGGAGCGAAGACCCTCTCCTACGCGGTGAACAAGTCGGTCTACCGCGAGGCGGAGCGCCGGGGAGCCGACGACGTGATCTTCATCAGCAGCGACGGGTTCGTCCTGGAAGGGCCGACATCGACAGCCGTGCTGCAGTTCGGCAGGCACCTCGTCACGCCGTCGACCGACCAGGGCATCCTCGCCGGCACGGCACAGGCCGCCTTCTTCGAGTACGCGGAGGCGAACGGGCTGACCACCGAGTACCGCACCGTCACTCCCGACGAGCTGCAGGCCGCAGACTCCGTCTGGCTCGCCTCGAGCGTGCGGCAGATCGTGCCGATCGTCGAGATCGACGGGGTCGCCCGCGGCTTCGACGCCGAGCTCCACACCGCGGCGCTGGACTACCTGGTCACTCGCCGCAGCTGAGGCCGTGCTGTACGGCCCCAGGCCTCCCGGCCCCGTGCGTCACGGGGCCGTGGGGATCGCGAGGGCCGCCACGATGTCCTCCGCCCGCGCCCAGTAAGCCGCGTAGTGCTCGGGGTCGGCGTTGACCTGGACCGCGTGGGCAAGCAGTGTCGGCTCCATCTCCTTCCAGCCGGCGACCTTCGTCAGCTTGGTGAAGAAATTCTGCGCAGAGACGTAGGGATCCATCCGGTCGGCCAGTGTTCCCCAGGCGCCGTTGTCGCGCTGCTGGAACAGCCCGCGGCTGTCGGCGCCTGCCGCGTCGCCGTAGTCGAGGACCCGCAGGCCCGACTCGCCCAGTGCGGTCATCACGCCGACGGTCTGGGTGTGCGTCCCGATCCCGAGGTCCCTCCCCGCATTCATGATGTGGGCCGCGTTGACCAGGCGGTCCTGGCAATAGCCGGCGACGGGCCCGGCGGGCACGGTGATCGCGCCGACGTCGACGGGGTCGGCCGTCGGGCAGGTGACGGTGATCCCCGCGGCGCCCGCACCGAACCCGGCGAGGTTCCAGCCGGTGAAGCCCAGTCCGACACAGACTGCGACCGCGACGCCCGCGATGACGAGTCCGCGACCCCGGGTCCGAGTCCGAGTCCGAGTCCCGGTTGTGGATCGCGACACGACGGTTCCCTTCGCGAGCGTGGTTGGACTGTGGCATCGGTCGGATGGTCCGACCGCACCCGAGGTGACGCTACCTGCCGAATATATGCGGAAGCACTGAGCCGATGCCGGGTCCAACGACGGGTGGATTCCTGCGGGGCACGAGCGTACCGTACTGACCTGGCCCGGACATCAAGGACGGCACGGAAGCGACCTGGGGCATCACGTGGCGCGCATGTTTCGCCACGTTACCGGCGTGTAAAACGTCTTACCCGGGCATTGCGCCTCCTTGGTCAGCGTGCAAATCTTGCCTAGTTGGTCAATCGTCCAACTTTGCAACCGGGAGTACCCGTGCCTCTGTCACTACCGAAGAAGTCGCCGACGAAGAAGTCGCCGCAGAAGGATGCACCGCCGAAGAAGCTCGGGCACCTCGCCGTTGTAACGGGCGCCAGCTCCGGTCTCGGTGCCGAATTCGCCCGACGCTGGGCGGAGCGCGGGTATGACGTCGCCCTGGTCGCGCGGCGAAAGGACCGTCTGGAGGCCCTCGCCGCCGAGTTGGAGGAATCCTCCGGCGTGCACGCCTTCGTGGTGCCAGACGATCTGTCGGACCCCGAGGCCCCGTATCGGATTGTCGCGGCCGCCGAGGCTCTGGGAATCCCCATCCGGGTTCTGGTGAACTGCGCGGGCTTCGGCACAGCGGGGCCGTTCGTGCACGAAGATTCCCGCCGGATCGCCGACGAGATCATCGTCAACACGCTGGCCCCGACGATACTGAGCCGGTTGCTGCTGCCAGCACTCCTGTCGGCGCCGGGCGGCGTCCTCCTCAATGTCTCGAGCACCGCCTCGCACCAGCCACTGCCGGGCATCGCCGTCTATGCGGCGACCAAGTCGTATCTGACTTCCCTCACCGAGTCGCTGTGGCAGGAACAGCGCGGGACGGGGCTCACCGTCCTGGCGCTGTGCCCCGGTCCGACGGCGACCGGGTTCTTCGAGGCCGCAGGCTCCGACGCATTCGCCGTGGGCTCGGTCGCGACGATCGACACCGTCGTGCGCGCGGCATTCGCTTCCCTCGACCGGCCTGACTCCGGCCCGACACTCACGGTCGGGTTCCGGAATCGGGTCACCGGGAGCCTGGCCAGCCTCGCGCCACAGCGAATCTCCCTCGCCGTCGCAGCAC
This sequence comes from Cryobacterium sp. MDB1-18-1, assembly GCF_004402735.1. NCBI lineage: Bacteria > Bacillati > Actinomycetota > Actinomycetes > Micrococcales > Microbacteriaceae > Cryobacterium > Cryobacterium sp. MDB1-18-1. The sequence continues at coordinate 67,560 of NZ_SOFR01000067.1, forward strand.
GGCTCACGTCGGGAGCCCGCGGATGAGGCGCATCCCGCCCGCACAGCGTCGGGACGAACTCATCGCGGCGGCCACGCGCGTCATTGCCCGCGATGGGCTGACGGCCGCAACGACCCGTGCCATCGTCGCCGAAGCTGGCATGCCGCTCGGCGCCTTCCACTACATCTTCGACTCCCGTGACGATCTGCTCACGGCCGTGATCGACACCAACACAGAGGAACAGAAGTTCCTCGTGTTCACGAGCGTGGGAACCGACCAGGACCGCAGCGTCAAGGCCGTGCTCCGGGCCGGCCTCGACGCCTACATCGACTGGCTCGTGGCCAACCCGCACCGTGAACTCGCCCTCGCGGAACTTGCCCTGTACGCCTCCCGCACCGGGACCGCCGAAGCGGCACGCACCCAGTACGACGTCTACTACCGGTCGGCGAAGGAGTCGTTGCGCCGCGTCACCGAGCTCACCGGGCAGTCCTGGACTGTACCTGTCGAGCAACTCGCGCGTTACCTCGTCGCGATCGTCGACGGGATGACGTCGACCTGGCTCGCGGACCGCGACACCGAGGCCGCCAGGTCCCTCGCGGGCTTCGCCGCTGCGTCGCTCGCGGGACACGCATCCGCGCCCGACAAGGCAGCCACCGAACCGAGTGATGACGAGAGCGACGACATCCGGATTCGCATCCACCTCGACATCGATCTCGATCTCGATCTCGACTGTGACGACAACAACTCCCGCAACAACACCGGCCACAACACCGGCAACAACACCGAACAGGACCCCCGTGCTCACTGACACCGACCCCCACGTGCGCGCCCAGGTCAACCTGCACGCGGTACTCGGCGCGCTACCACGGCTCGCCGAACTCGCTCCCGATGCCCAGGCGCTCCTCGCCAAGCTGAAACGCCCGGTGGCGGTGAGCTTCCGCGGACCGGCCGGGCTCAGCCTCGACCTCAGCTTCGCGCAGGACGGGATCACGCCGGGACGCACACCGGGCGCCGCCCGCGCCCTGCTGGTCTTCCGCTCGGCCGCGCACCTCAACGCCGTCGTCGACGGAACGGCCGGCCCGATTCCCGCCGCCGGACCGGCCGGACTGCGCTTCCTGCTCACCGTGTTCACGCCGCTCAGCAACCTCCTCGGCTCCTACCTGCAGCCGACCCCCGACCGCCTCGCCGACGCGGGCTTCACCGAGATCAACGCCCTGCTCACCCTGCACGTCGCCGCGACGGCGATCACGATCATCGGCAACGAAGACCGCAGCGGACAGTTCAGCGTCGCGCAGATGCCCGACGGTGACGTGGACATCGAAGTCGGGGAGGGACTCCGCTACCGGCTGGCAGTCCGTGGCAGCAGCATCCGCCTCGATGCCGAACCCACCGGTTCTCCCCGTGCGGCGCTCACCTTCGCGGACCTCGATGTCGCCGGCGGGGTGCTCAGCGGGCGATACAGCGCCCTCGCCTGCATCTGCGACGGTCGGATGGCGATGCGCGGGATGATCCCGCTCGTCGACAACACCAGCAGGATCCTCGACCGCGTCAGCTCCTACCTCGGAAAGTAGCCCGCCATGACCGACACCCTCTCCCCCGTCACGCCCATGAATCCCATCAAGCCGTTCGAATACCCGCTCAGCCGTGCCGCCTTCGCGCGGGCCACGAAGGTGATCCCGTCGGGGATCTACGGCCACCAGGGCCCCTCGGAGGGCTGCTACATCCCACAGGCCTCCTTCCCGCTCTTCTCCTCCCGCGCGGAGGGAAGCCGGTTCTGGGACGTCGACGGCAACGAATACATCGACTACATGTGCGGCTACGGCCCCAACGTGCTCGGGTACGGCGACGCCGAGGTCCACGCGGCCGCCCGCAAGCAGGCCGAACTCGAGGACGTCGTCTCGATCCCGTCGACGATCATGGTCGACCTCGCCGAACTCCTCGTCGAGACGGTCGCGAGCGCAGACTGGGCCTTCTTCGCCAAGAACGGCGGCGACGCAACGACCCTCGCGATCATGACGGCACGCGCAGCGACCCGCCGCAAGAAGATCATCTTCGTGAAGGGCTACTACCACGGGGTGGCACCCTGGTCGCAGAAGCTCGACTACCCCGGGGTCCTCGAAGAGGATGTCGCCAACAACCTGACCATTCCGTTCAACGATATCGAGGCCTTGCGCCAGACTCTCGAACAGCATGCCGGCCAGATCGCCGGGCTGATCGCCCAGCCGTACATGCACGGGAACTTCGTGGACAACGCGCTCCCGGCCGAGGGGTACTGGCAGGCCGTTCGCCGGCTCTGCGACGAGCATGGCGTCGTCCTCATCGTCGACGACGTCCGGGCCGGCTTCCGGCTCGACCTGGCCGGTTCCGACCATTACTACGGCTTCAGTGCCGACCTGATCTGCTTCTGCAAGGCCCTCGCCAACGGTTACAACGTGTCCGCGCTCTGCGGCCGCGACTTCCTTAAGGACGCCGTCAGCAGCATCACATACACGGGCAGCTATTGGATGAGCGCCGTGCCGTTCGCCGCCGCGATCGCCACGATCACCAAGCTGCACCGCATCGACGCGCCCACCCAGTTCGCCCGGCTCGGCACCCGGTTGACCACGGGTCTCGTCGCGGCGGCACACGGCGAGGACTTCACCCTTGTATCCTCGGGGGAACCAGCCCTGTTCTACCTGCGTCTCGCCGACGACGACTCACTCATGCTTCACCAGGAATGGGTCGCCGAATGCGTGCAGCGCGGGGTATTCATCACCTCGCACCACAACCACTTCATCAACGCCGCCCTCACCGAAACGGACGTGGACATGACGATCGATATAGCCAGGCAGGCCTTCTCCATCGTCCGGAAGCGGCATCCGCTGTGGAGCTGAGCCCGCACCTCCCCGTCCCACGGGCGGAGCTGGTCTCGGTCGGGTCGACCTATGCCGTGCAGGGACTCGGGTACGCAGTGATCGCGACCTCCCTGCCCACCATCCAGGCACGCCAGTCCCTCGACGCGACCATGGTGGCCCTCCTTCTCCTCGGGGTCTCGCTCGCCGCGGCGGGCGGATCGGTCCTCGCCGACGCGATCGCCATCCGCCGCAACAGCAAGGCCGCGCTGCTCAGCGGGCTCGCCGCCCAGGCCGTCGGGTTCTTCATGATGGCGACCGCACAGCCGGCCCCGATCTACATCGGTGCCGTACTGCTCTACGGCGTCGGGCTGGGCGCGGTGGATGCTTCGAGCGCGATGCAGGGCGTCCTCGTGCAGAGGGGCAGGCCCCGCCCCCTCCTGGGGCGGTTCTTCGCCGCCTACACGCTCGCCGCGATCGTGGGGGCATTCCTGATGGTCGCGCTCGTGGAGACCCCGGCCGGCGCCGGGGCGGTCCTCGCGATCGTCGGAGTGGTCGACGTGCTCGTCATCGTCGCCGGCTGGCGGCTCCTCGACACGGGTCATGCGGCCCGCAAGCCCGGGCACGCCCGCGACGCCACCCGCATTCCGCGCTGGCCCGTCTTCGTGATCGGGGCGCTCATCCTCGCCGCGTTCGTCGCCGATTCCGCCGTGAGCACCTGGAGCAGCATCTACCTCAGCGGCACGCTCCATACGGCGGCCTGGGCTGCGCCGCTCGGTTACGCCGCATACCAGATCGTCGTGCTCATCTCACGGCTCGGCGTGGACTACCTCGTCCGCCGTACCGCCCGCACGGTGATCGCAACGTCGGCCATCGTCTTCGGCGGCATCGGATTCGTGGTGATCGCCCTGGTTCCGACCGAAGCAGGCGCGATCATCGGCTTCGCCCTCACCGGCGTGATCGCGGGGGCCCTCGTCCCGCTGTCCTTCGGGGCCGCCGGCGACGTCCTCCCGTCCCGCAGCGACGAGATCATCGCGAGGGTGAACCTCTTCAATTACGCCGGCGCCATCCTCGGCACCGTCATCGTCGGGGTGGTCGCCGACCAGACCGGTTTCGGCATCGCCTTCCTGATCCCCCTCGTGATCCTGGTCCTGGTCCTGCCCGCAACCCGGGCCCTGCGCAAGCCGAAAGCCATCCCCCTCGAGGCACCCCAGCCCGGCTGAGCACGGCAACAGTTGCCCGTGCGGAACTGCCGGGCCTTGTCCGGAGCGTAAAAAAATGAAATCATGTTGTCACTAGATGGAAATTCTCCGGTCGCAGTTGATCGGATTCTCTCGAAAGGCGGCGGCATGAGCCTGGACGCTCCGGAATCCACGGGCACCCGGACCGTTGAACGCGCACTCGGCCTCCTCGCCTACGTGTGCGAACACGGCGCCGTGTCCCTGACCGAAGCCGCGCGCGGCAGCGACCTGTCGATCTCGACCGCCCTCCGACTCCTGCGGACCCTTGAAACCACGGGGTTCGTCTCGCGGGACGACAGCGGCGACTACCGGCCAGGGAGCATCACCATCCGGCTCGGCGCCCAGGCGCTCTCCCGGGAGACCATCGTCTCCGTCGCGGAGCCGAAGCTGCACGAGATCGTCGAGCTCACGAGCGAGAACGCCTACCTCGGCCTGCCGTCGACCTCGGACACCATGCTGTACGCGGCCGGCGTGCACGGGACCCATCCGGTCCAGCTCGCCAACTGGGTCGGCCGGGTCATTCCCCGCTCGACGACGGCTGCCGGAAGGGCATTCGCCGGCGCTGTCGGTCCCCGGGGTTTCACCGTCGTCCGAAGCGGAGCAGACCATGACTCGACTGCGATCGCCGTGCCCGTTCACTCGGTCGGCAAGATCGTCGCAACCGTGTCGGTCGTCATCCCGAACTACCGCGTCACCGATCCCGGACTGGATCGCATCGGCGCCCTTCTCATCCGGGTCGCCGGCGAGATCTCCGAACGGCTGGGTTCCGACCCGCTGCCGCAGAATCAGACAAAACCAACCGACTAACCAACCGGCGCCGGCCGGCATCAACCAGAAGGAAGAAAATCGTGGCCCAGAAGCATCTCCCCCGTCCGGTTCGCGCTGCCAGGGGCACCACCCTGACCGCGAAGAGCTGGCAGACCGAGGCGCCGTTGCGCATGCTGATGAACAACCTCGACCCCGAAGTCGCCGAGCGTCCCGACGATCTCGTCGTCTACGGCGGCACCGGGAAGGCCGTCCGCAGCTGGGAGGCGTTCGACGCGATCGTGCGCACCCTCCGTGAGCTCGAGGACGACGAGACCCTGCTCGTGCAGTCCGGCAAGCCGGTCGGGGTCTTCCGCACCCACACCTGGGCGCCTCGGGTGCTGATCGCCAATTCCAACCTCGTCGGGGACTGGGCGACGTGGCCCGAGTTCCGCAAGCTCGAGCAGGCCGGGCTGACCATGTACGGCCAGATGACCGCCGGTTCGTGGATCTACATCGGCACCCAGGGGATCCTGCAGGGCACGTTCGAGACCTTTGCCGCGATCGCGGACAAGCGATTCGATGGCACGCTCGCCGGAACCCTCACCCTCACCGGCGGCGCCGGCGGCATGGGCGGCGCCCAGCCCCTCGCGGTGACGATGAACGGTGGCGCGGTGCTGATCGTCGACGTCGACCCCGCCCGTCTGCAGCGCCGGGTCGACCACGGCTATCTCGACGAGATGACGGACGACCTCGACGACGCCGTCGCCCGGGTCCTCGCCGCGAAGGCGGACCGCCGGGCGCTTTCCGTCGGGCTCGTCGGCAACGCGGCATCCGTCTTCACCGAACTGCTCGAACGCGGCGTCGCGATCGACATCGTCACGGACCAGACCAGTGCGCACGACCCACTCAGCTACCTGCCGGAGGGCATCAGCGTCGCCGACTGGCACACCCGCGCCGCCGCGGACCCCGAGGACTTCACGATCCGGGCGCGGGCATCGATGGCCAGGCACGTCACCGCGATGGTCGGGTTTCGCGACGCCGGGGCCGAGGTGTTCGACTATGGCAACTCGATCCGTGCCGAGGCGGTCCTGGGCGGATGCGAGCGCGCATTCGAGATTCCGGGTTTTGTTCCCGCCTACATCCGGCCGCTGTTCGCCGAGGGCAAGGGACCGTTCCGCTGGGCCGCCCTCTCCGGGGACCCGGCCGACATCGCCGCGACCGACCGGGCGATCCTCGAACTGTTCCCGAACGATGCGAAACTCGCGCGCTGGATCCACGGCGCCCAGGAGAAGGTGCAGTTCGAAGGCCTCCCCGCCAGGATCTGCTGGCTCGGCTACAAGGAACGGCACCTCGCCGGGCTGCGGTTCAACGAGATGGTCGCCTCCGGCGAGATCAGTGCCCCGATCGTGATCGGACGCGACCACCTCGACGCCGGCTCCGTCGCTTCTCCGTACCGCGAGACCGAGGCGATGAAGGACGGCTCGGACGCGATCGCCGACTGGCCGCTGCTCAATGCCCTGCTCAACACGGCGTCCGGCGCGACCTGGGTGTCGATCCACCAGGGCGGCGGTGTCGGCATGGGCCGGTCGATCCACGCCGGCCAGGTCACCGTCGCCGACGGAACGGATCTCGCCGCCCAGAAGATTGAACGGGTACTGATCAACGACCCCGGCACCGGCGTGATGCGTCACGTCGACGCCGGTTACGAGCGGGCGGCCGCCGTTGCCCGTGAGCGCGGGCTGCGTGTGCCGATGTGGGAGGCCGAATGACGGCGCCGGCAACGGCGCACGGCCTGCTCTCCGGCCTCGACGAGATCGCGGACATCGGCAGGGATGCCCGGCGCGGCGGTTACTCCAGGCACCTGTGGCAGCCGGCCGACCTGGAACTGCGCGACTGGTTCACCGGACGCGCCGTCCGGCTCGGGCTCGACGTGGAGATCGACCGGAACGGAAACACCTGGGCGTGGTGGGGGCCGCGCGGCGACGACGCGATCGTCGTGGGCAGCCACCTCGACTCCGTTCCCGGCGGCGGTGCGTACGACGGCCCCCTCGGCGTGGTCAGTGCCCTCGAGGCGATATACCGACTGCAGGCGAGCGGGTTCCGGCCCGCACGCCCCTGCGCCGTGCTGGTCTTCGCCGAGGAGGAGGGCTCCCGGTTTGGTATCGCCTGCCTCGGCTCCAGGCTGATGACCGGCGCACTCGATGCAGGTCGGGCCCGCGCTCTCGTCGACGCAGACGGAATCTCGCTCGAAGCAGCGGCATCCGCTGCCGGCATCGACCCGGCCGGCCTCGGCGAGGACCGGGCCGCGCTCGCACGCATCGGCTTGTTCCTCGAACTGCACGTGGAGCAGGGCCGCGGGTTGATCGACCTGGACAGCCCGGTCGCGGTCGCCTCCTCGATCCTCGCCCACGGGCGCTGGCGCATCACCTTCACCGGAGAGGGCAACCACGCCGGTGCCACGCGCATGACCGACCGTCGGGACCCGATGCTCGCAGCCGCCCGCTCGATGCTCGCGGTTCGGGATGCCGCCGTCGCGAGCACCGGCTCCCGTGCCACGATCGGCCGGATCGAGGCCGTGCCCGGTGGCACCAACGTGATCTCCTCGCAGGTCACTGTCTGGCTCGACGCCCGTGCCGCCGAGGATGCCGCAGCACAGGACCTCGTCACGGAGATCACTGCGCGGGTCTCGGCGGCCGCCGCAGCAGAGGGATGCACCGCGGTCGTTGCCGAGGAATCCTGGAGCGGCGCCGTCGCTTTCGATGAGGCGCTGCGCGACCGGCTCGTTCACTCCCTGCACGGCGTCCCTACTCTCCCGACGGGCGCCGGCCACGATGCCGGAGTGCTGTCGAGTCGCCTGCCCACGGCGATGATCTTCGTGCGAAACCCGACCGGCATCTCCCATTCGCCGGAGGAGTTCGCCACGCTCGACGACTGCCTCGCCGGCGTCGCGGCGCTCGAGCAGGTTCTCCGGGAGCTGCTGTGAAACCGGGAATCACCGTGACGTTCTGGTGCGCACGCGCCCTGATCGACGGCGCACCCGTTGACGCGGTCCGGGTGCACGCGGCCCCGGACGGGACGATCGCCCGGCTGGAGCGGGGCGTTCCGGCGCGCGCCGGCGACACGGTCCTCGGTACCGTGGTCCCCGGGATGGGCGACGCGCATTCGCACGCCTTCCACCGCGCCCTGCGCGGACACACGCACGCCGACGGCGGCGATTTCTGGCGCTGGCGGGAGAGAATGTACGCCGCGGCATCCGCTCTGGACCCCGACCTGTACTACGAACTCGCCTCGGCGGTGTTCGCCGAGATGCTCGTCAGCGGCTGGACGGCCGTCGGCGAATTCCACTATGTTCACCACCGGCAGGACGGCCGGCCGTACCCGGATGCCCACGCCATGGAGCTCGCGGTCGCGGCGGCCGCACGAGACACCGGGATCCGCCTGACCCTGCTCGACACCTGCTACCTGCGCGGGGGCGCGGATCGTCCGCTCTCCGACCTGCAGCGGCGGTTCGGCGACGGCTCGGCGGAGGCCTGGCTGCAACGCTGGTCGAGCCTTCGGGACACCCTCGATACCGGCGCTCGCACTCTGACCGGTCCAGGCCCTGCCGTCACGCTCGGTGCCGCCGTGCACTCGGTGCGGGCTGTGCCCCGGTCGGCGATGGCGACGATCCTCGCCGGGTTGCCGGCAACGGTTCCACTGCACATCCACCTCTCCGAACAACCCCAGGAGAACGCGGAGTGCCTCGCCGAATACGGCCTCACCCCGACGGGCCTGCTGCACGAACTCGGCGCTCTGACTCCCCGGCTGAGCGTCGTCCACGCGACCCACCTGACCGACGACGACGTCGAACTCCTCGGCACCGCCGGCGTGACGGCCGTGTTCTGCCCGACCACAGAGGCCGACCTGGGCGACGGGATCGGGCCCGCTCGACGCCTGGCGGATGCCGGCGCCCGGCTTGCCCTCGGATCCGACCAGAACGCGGTTGTCGACCCCTTTCTCGAGGCCCGCGGCCTCGAGGCCGGCGAACGTCTCGCCTCCGGTCGGCGCGGCCGATTCTCACCACCGGAACTGACCGAGACACTCACCCGCGGCGGCTACGCGTCGCTCGGGCTCGGAACCGGCGGGCTGCATGTCGGTGCGTGGCTGGACCTCGTCGAACTCCACACCGCCTCGGTCCGCACCGTCGGCGCGGGTCCCGACCAGCTCCCGCTTGTCGCTACCGCGAGCGATGTGCGCCGCGTCATCGTCGGCGGACGTATCATCGCGAGCGACGGGCTTCTCGTGTCGCCCGCTGCCGACCCCGCAGTCCTGCTCTGTGCCGCCCTGCACCGGATCGACGACACCATCGACCGCATGAACCCGGTCCGCCTGATCCCGAAGGAACGCGCATGACCTCCGAACTGATCACCGATATCGGCGAGCTGAGCACGTTCGCCGGCCACGAGGACCGTCGCGCGAACGCCGCGCTCGTCATCGACAACGGCAGGATCGCCTGGATCGGCGACGCCGAGCATCCGCCCGTCGCCGACGTGCGCACGAGTGTCGGCGGGCGGGCCGTGCTGCCGGGGTGGGTCGACTCGCATTCCCACCTCGTCTTCGCCGGCGACCGCTCCGCTGAATTCGAGGCGCGCATGGCCGGGACGAAATATGCCGCCGGCGGCATCAGCACCACCGTGAACGCGACCAGGGCCGCAACGGATGCCCAACTCGAGTCCAATCTCCGAGCCTTGCGCGACGAGGCGCGGGCTCAGGGCACCACCTTCCTCGAGACCAAGACCGGCTACGGCCTCGACGTCGAAACCGAGCGCCGGTCCGCGGAGATCGCCTCTCGCGGGGCGGACGTGGTGACCTTCCTGGGCGCGCATCTGGTTCCGGAGGGCATCAGCGCCCGCGACTACCTCGACCTCGTGACCGGCCCGATGCTGGCCGCCGTCAGGCCGTGGGTCAGTTTCATGGACGTGTTCTGCGAGCGCGGGGCCTTCGACGTCGAACAGTCCCGGGAGGTCCTGCTCGCCGGCCGGGCGGCGGGGCTCGGCCTGCGTGTGCACGGCAACCAGCTCGGGCACGGCGGGGGTGTCGCCCTGGCCGTCGAGCTCGGGGCGGCGAGCGTCGACCACTGCAACTACCTGACTCCCGCCGACTTCGATGCCCTCGCCGCGTCGGACACGGTGGCGACCGTACTGCCGGCCTGCGACCTGTCCACCCGGGAACCACTCGCGCCGGCCCGCGCGCTCCTCGACGCGGGCATCACCGTGGCGATCGCGACCAACTGCAATCCCGGCACCTCGTACACGACCTCGATGCAGTTCTGCATCGCAACGGCCGTGCTGCAGATGCACCTGACCGTTGAGGAAGCCGTGCGCGCGGCCACTCGAGGCGGTGCCCGCGCCCTCGGGCGTGACTCGGGGGTGGATGCCGTCGGCTCGCTCCGGGTCGGCGGTCGCGCCGATCTGCAGGTACTTGACGCGCCCTCCATCTCGCACATCGCCTATCGGCCGGGGGTACCGCTGACCGCCGCCACCTGGCTGCTCGGACAGCGCGTGCCCACGGTGGTGACCCGTGCCGCCCGAGCAGCGTTCTGACGCCGTCTCCCGCGCGAGCGCCCGGGTGCCGGTCGCCTGGCGCAATGGCGGAGGCTGGACGAGCACTGTGGCCGTAGCGCCCCCTGCGGCGACAATGGACGATTTCGATTGGAGGGTCAGCATCGCGACGATCGCCGGCGACTCGGCATTCTCCGAGTTCGCCGGCATCGACCGATACCTCGTCCCGCTGTCCGCGGCCGGGCTCGACCTGACCATCGACGGCACCTTGCAACACATCAGCCAGTACGAGGTCTGCGCTTTTCCCGGGGAGAGCCTCGTCTCATCGACAGGTTCGGCGGAGAGCTCCGACGACCTGAACCTGATGCTGCGCCGCACCGCCGCGACGGGTTCCCTCCGGGTCGAGCGTCTCACCGACCCGTTATCGGTGATGCCGGGACCCGACGAGAGCGTCCTGGTCGTCGTCCTCGAGGGCGAGGTCGAGATCGACGGCGCGCCAGGCACGGACTCCCTTGCCCTGGGCCTCCGCGACGCCATGCTGGTCGCGCCGGGACAGTCCCAGACGCTCCGCGGCGAAGCTATCGTGGCTTTCGGGTCCACGGCGGTCAGGAACATCCCGTCGGTGCCGGACATCACTGTCACCTGATTCAGCCGGGCCGGTCAGTCGCGGTTGGGTGGTCCGGTGAGGATCTGGTGGGCGCGGTGTCGGTTCGGTGGCCGCCAGAGCCGTTGCGGGTCGATGAGTCCGGGGGCCCGGACTTGTGGTGAGCCTTTCACCATCCGGATTTCCCACCCGGAGGTGTCGATGGTGTGGTGGTGGAACCAGCACAGTAGTACCCCGTTGTCGACGTTGGTCGGTCCGTCCTGCGCCCAGGGCTTCACGTGGTGTACTTCGGCCCAGTGCGCCGGGGCTTTGCACCCGGGGATGATGCAGCCGCCGTCCCGGGCGGTGATCGCCCGGCGTTGCGCCCGGTTGAAGTACCGCCGTTCCGGCCCGAGCTTGAGGACTTGGTTGTTCGCCCCGAAGAGGACCCCTTGGAAGCCGCCGTCGCAGATGCGCTGGTGCACCGTCTTCAAAGACACGGGGGCCTCGACGCCGTCGATCCACCCCACCCCGACCCCGGAGGCGAGGTCCGCTGCATTCACGTGCACCATTACCGTCGGGGCTGACCCGCCCATGCTGGGCGTGTCCTCGTCCCGGGCTGCGTGCTCGAACAGGGCCCGGAGGATGTCGGCGCGTTTCTCCCCACTCGTGCGGGTGTCCGCGCGCCGCTCCCGGAGCTCTGCCTCGATCACGTCCAGATCCGGGCCCGTGTCGGCGTCGGTACCCGCGGTCTCGGCGCCGGGGATCATCTGCCCCGAATCCATCAGGGCCTGTTCCTCGGCG
>NZ_SOFR01000001.1:0-84089 GCF_004402735.1 Cryobacterium sp. MDB1-18-1
TGGAACTATCGTCGCGCACGGCGATCAACGAGGGACTGGACATGGTGGGACTTCCTGATTCTCGCCCTACGTCAAACGGCGAACTTGCTCTGAGCTACCGGCCTCAACTCACCCTGACACGTAGGGCCTCGCAGATCGCTCTATCGCTCTGCTAGGGCCGATCGAAGCAATTCGTGGTCGGAAGTGAGCGCCTGCACAAGAATTTTGTACTCATCAAGCGCTGCCACAACACTTCGTTCGTCCAGACTCGCTCGCGCCCAATACAGAAGTTGATCGTCACTCAGGTTGTGGTCAGCGAAAGATATTCGGGCAACTGAGACATCGATTTCGAACACGAGGGCCCGCATTGCATTTTCGGCCTCTCTATATCGTTCGGAGAGCTGCGTTACCGCAACATAGGCCGGTCGAGTGAGGCGTACGGCACCGGTAGAAGCCGATCTAAGTTCCTGACTGGCAGATTGCAAGAGGTCGAGTGTGCGACTAACGCGGATAGTCGCAGTCAAAGAAGGTTCTCGAAGGAGTGCGTTCCAATAGTCCAACGGCTCGTCGTGAACGGCAGAGACAAAGGCCCCAAGCGGAGCGCCAAAATCCCATGAATCAACGTGGGGATGAAGAGGTCGACGAAAATGCGCACGCAAGCTCGACTTCAGCAGGCTCCAATACCGGGCTGCATCGCTCCTCGCTTGCCGCGTTGTTCGTCTTCGCTGCACGAGGTCCAGCGCAAGCCCAATCGCGGCGCCCGTGATAAGAGCAACGATCACGTCGGGCAAGAACTGATTCCAGACTGGGGGCCATATATCCATGTTGGTCATCGACCTAGCTTGACGAACGAGACGTCGTCGCTGGACTCACGAGGGCGAGCGTATTCGTTGTAAAGAAGACCTGTGGCCCCTCTAATCCAACCAATTCCGTCGAACACTTTGAGCCGGGCCTGCAAGCTGGGCACTTGAAGTAGAAACATATCGTGGACTGAATTCACCAATCCACTAGATATACGACCCACGCCAATCGCAAAGAGTCTGAATCGCGAGAACCCGTCGAACGATCGACGGAGTCGCGCCATTAGCTGGCCATTTCGCATCTCACGATGCAAGTTCCATGCTGCTTCTAGTCGAAAGGGGGGAACCTCGGTTCGCACGCGCGCGCCATTGGCCCAAACGCAAATACCACCATTGCCTTGAATCCTCAAAAACAATTCCAGATCCTCGCCGCCCGTCAGACCATACGAGAGATCAAATCGCAATCCCCAAGGTTGGGCGAACCACTTCGCATCGACGAGAACATTATTCGTCGAAACGTAAACGATTTGCTCGAGCTCCCCATGAATCCGAGTGGTCAGATACTGCCGGGTCACAATCAGACTTTCATTCCGTGTCTCGACGTCATAGACAACCGGACCGGTCACTACATCAGCATTCGTCTGAATCTTCGCGCTCAGAAGTTGTGCCAGCCAGTCTTCTTCAACCGTCTCGTCATCGTCAACGAAAACAATCGCCCAAGGATTGAGAGTCATGGCCAGCTCTAGCCCCGCGTTGCGAACAGCACTAACTCCTGGTTTGGCCTCGATCGTATATAGCGCGAGGAATGGACGAACGATGCTTTCTGCTGAACCCCGGATGTCGTTGTCGGCAACAACTATCTCCACATTTGCGCCAGTTAGCTGAGGTTGCAACGAGGTGAGCAGCCGTTCAAGTTGGAGAGGCCGCTGGTAGGTTGCAATGACGATGACAACCCGATAGTCATTTCCCAACGCGATGGACCTCTCATCAGCAAATAGTTACGGTAGATTCCTTCCAACATGCAACCACACGAGTAGTCCGCATCGGGGAAAAAGTTGAACAATATCCGTAATGTCGCTTCGCGAGGGCATGAAGCGCCAGCAAATGTGCGAAAGATTGCTGTGGTGGTGAGCGTTTGGCACACGCGCGTATCCGCAGGGCTCCTTATAAGCGCCACCAAGATTCTTGAAGCAGAGAACTGTGAATTTCGCGTTTTTCATTCGCCCAGCGCGTTCGACATACCTCTCATAGTCCAAGAAATACTCGAACGGTCCTGGGACGGCGTGGTCGTTTTGTCTTCAATCATCCAAGGCTCCACAGATCACTATCAACACGTATCAGCCTCGGTCAGTACGCGACTGGGCGTCATCGCGCTCCAAACACATAAACCCGTCGGATACGGAATCCTTACCGTTAGCAACGAGGCGGAGGCGCTTGACCGCGCCGGCCTACCCAACAGCAAGGAGGACAGAGGAAGAGAGGCCGCGGAGTGGGTATTGCGATCCCTCGACGTTCTGGACGAAGTTCGGAGTTCGTGACAGCAATGAACTAGTCGCACCAAGAATGAAACCCCGCAGCCCTACCCGCTGCGGGATCTCTCTCTTACAGCGATTCCGAGCAGTGAGGCAAACGGAAGTCGCGTGGAAGTGTGGTTCGATTTCTGCTCAGCAGGCAGCTCGCCCGCGTATGTCTCGGAGCTCTGACGGCCAGGGAGACGGAGAAGGAGTCGAAAAGATCTACCTAACCGAGAACGACGACCGCCATCTGCGCTCGATTGAGGCTGTCGTTCCATTCCGCGCGCAGCGTCGCTGTTGGCGGGTCCGTCACGCCTCCACCAAAGTGGATGAAGACCGGTTGCCCAGCACCAACATCGCGGAATTGAAGGCCGTCCTCCATCTGCACATTCGCTACACCTACTGGCTCAAATTCGACATCGCTGGTCACGCCCCCAGTGTTATTCGACACCCGCCAGCGACCGTCGCTGACTCTCGCCACGCTCCATTGCGTTTGTTGCGCGTCGCGCGCTTCCTCCCGACGGTTTGCTGCCTCAAGCGCCTGCGCCGCTCGCTGCTGAGCCGCAGCGGACTCGGTCGCTGCCGCAGCAGCCTCCCTAGCGTGAGCCAGAGCTTGAACCTCATGTTCGGCCGCGTCGTCGCGTGCACTCTGTGCGTCCCGCACGCCTCTCCAGGCCACGATGGCGGCAATGACGGTTGCTACAAATATTCCGAGGTTGATAATAATGCTCGCGAGGTCCACGACAAGCAGGCTACTCGATGCGGTTCTTGCCTTCCCGTGAGACCGTCGTCCAGCAGTCACCTGGTGACGAGCCGGGACACCGCATAGATTCGCGGTCGCCAGCGTACGGTGAGACACGCCCAAGATAAGGCCCGATGGCGATACTAAATCGCTACAGTTGGGCCATGAAGATCGGACACGGGCGAGTGTCGACAGCAAATCAGGACCTCAGCATTCAGCTCGACGCTTTGAAGACACTCGGCATCGATGAGAAGCACACCTTTGTTGACCACGGGCTCACCGGGAGTGGCAGCGCTCGGCCAGACCTGGAAAAGGTGCTTGCCGCTGTGCGCGCCGAGGACCAGCTCGTGGTCACTAAGCTCAAACGGCTGGCGCGCTCCGTCCGTGACGCCCACGACATCGCAAGTGAGCTTTATGAGAGGGCTGCGGCCCTCAGCTTCGGCGGCAGCGTCTACTACCCGACGGACGCGACAGGCAAGCCGCTCTTCAACGTGCTCAAGAGGCCTGTTGAGTTCGAGGCGGACGTCATCCGGATACGAACGCGGAAGGGCAACCAGGTCGCCACGGCCAAGTGGCGCCTCCGCGGCACGAAGCCGAAGCTCTCCCCTGCTCAGGAAAAACACGGCGCCGCCCTTTACCGGCCAGAGAAGCATGCGACGATGGAGCTCGCGGACGATTCCGGCGCCGCGCGATCGACCGCGTATCGGGCAGTCGAGCCCGCAGGCAAACAATGACGATCGACGTACTTGTGAACGGCTCGACCGTGCCGATCGATCGGGCCGTGTTCACCCTCTTGCTCAACAACTCCGTTGCGGGCACGTACGTGGACTACGACCGCGCGCTCGCGTCCGGAAGCATCAAGCTGCGCAGGCTGGAGTTTCTCTGTCGGCGTGGCGACATCCCGCTCTCACTGTTCTTCGCTCCTCTGGCGCTTGCCGATGCCCAAGTTAAGGCGAAGACAGACAAGCTCCTTGCCGGTGTGAGCAAGGACACGTTCTCGATTGGCTCGCGAGCGAAGGTGGAACTCCGCGACGTGGAGCTCATCGTGAAGGATTTGATTCGCAAGCAGGAGCTGCTGAGGAAGCATGACAGCACACTTGGAAAGAACAAAGTCGTGGGCGTCATCAGCAAGGCTGCCCTCACTCCCGAAGAGGATGCGGCGAAGCTCATGGCCGCGATAGGACTCTCTCAGGAAGCGATCCGCGCCTGCCGCAAGAAGAGCGACGCGCTCGAACTAATGATCGAGCGGCTTGAAGCGAACCAGGTGCTCGTCGCCCGCAGCGTGCAGCACTATATGCCCCAGCGACTGTCGCACGTGAAGTTCAGCGGAATGACGATCCGGGACAACAAAGTGCCCTTTGTATTCCTCGCTGGGGGCGACCACGGCGACCAGCAGGAGCCTGTCGGACGCACAATTTTCACGCTCGCGCTGATGGCTGTGCTTGTCGGTCGCAGGGTCTTCGCCCCCATGACGTGGGACGGTGGCAGCGCGGAGACTAACCTGGGGAGGGAGTACGACATCGCCGGTGCAATGCTCCTGCCTGCAGAACAGCTCCGGTCGATGAGGCCCACGTCGCTGGACGACATGAAACAGGCATCCGACGAGTTCAAAGTCACCGCAAGCGCTGTGGTGGTACGAGCCATGCATCTCGGTCTCATCAGACCCGATGCCGCAATGGGCTACCTCGCCGAGTTGCGGAGCGAGTTTGCCCAGATTCCCTCTGGCGGCCCGCGCAGTGCGATTCTGCCGGAGAACGCCGTCAAGAAGTACGGTGGGCGCGAACTGTCACGGCGAATGCTGCGCGCGTTGGATGCGTCGAGCATTTCGCAGCGCGAGTTTTGCCGGGCAGTGTGTCTGGACCGCCTCAAGCCGAGCCAGATCATCAACCTAAGGCGGGCCGTGGGATGAGCGGCTACGGGCAGAGGTAAGTCTTGGACACGAACACGCTCAGCCAGATCGGTCGACGCCGCCGAGACAGCGATTTCTTCAAGGTGAACGTGGTAGTTCCGGAGGAAGTGCTGCGCGAAGCGAGGGAGTTCCCTGATGTAGGCAGCCTGCGAAGCCTCCTCTACCCAACGACGGCTGGGGTCCTCGAATGGCTGGTCCAGGTCATGGCCACCATTCCGGTCGACGACACGCGGCTCGTCGATCTCTACCGGAACAAGGGCGGCGCGGATCCATTGCTCGTCGCGTGCGCGCTCGATGGCCAGGCCACGGATAGCGTGTACCTGGACGCACCCGAATGGGTCGTCGTCACAGCGGATGACGCAGCCCGACGGAAGGCGAAGTAGTTCGGCCTGACCACATTGTGCAACACCGAGTTTGCCGCGCTCATCGATATGTCAGCGTCCCCAATCGACGCGGACGGGCTAGACCTATCGCCGACCGACGACGGCCCCTTGTACAGAACTTGCTCGAAGTGTGGCGCGGACTGCCCACCAGAGCCACTCGAGGCGGACGATGGCTTCAGGATCGCCTTCGTGTGCCCCCAGCACGGCGTGCACAGCGTTCTGGACCCGTTCGAGGGCAAGCGGTAGCAATTGATCGGCGAGTGGGACTTGGTCACCTGTCCCCCTTTGAATTAGCCTACTGGCCTTCACCACGCTGCTCGGGATCGACTGCATCGTTGTGTCCGCCTCAACGGCCCGGCCCTCTGCCGCGAAGCCTGAGATCGCTTTCAAAGAGGATCTAGCACAAACGCATGAAGTCGCTCCGCATCTCACCGAAGCGTGCCCAGTCAGTGGTACCACTTCAATACTTGCTCGAACTTACTCATGGATTGCCGGACTCACCCCGGTTTGCTTTAGTATCTCCGGAGACCGCGGTCAGGTGGCTGAGCGAGCTGGACTTCATCGCCGCGTCGAGGTCGTCGCCGACGGCACTCGTGTCGCCGATCGCGAGCCCGGGCAGGAGCGCTCCCCCGTCACCGGGGAGGGTTGCGGCCGCGGCGACGAAGCGGGCGCGCAATTCGTCGGCCCAGTCGAGCCACCACGGCGCTTCGGCGACGGGCACCGGTCGTCCGTCGCCGAAGACCAGCAGCGCGGCGGAGTCGCCCGGCTCCGTGGACACGAGTGTCGCGTCCAGGCTCACGGTCGCACCGATCCGCAGGCTCTCCCCCGCCGCCGCTGCGAACACGAGGACCGGAACGGACAGGCCGTCCCCGGTGTCGTGCGCGGCTGCCCTGGCCGAACCGGTCCCCGCGTCCAGTGCGACGAGGGTGCCCCTGAACCGGATGCGCCCGCTCCCTGCGCCGGCGCCGGGATCGGCATCGGCACCGGCATCGGAACCACCGAATCCCGACAGTGCCGGGGCCCTGGCCGGCACGGAACCGACCACGATCCGCGCCGCGACAGGCACATGGGCCGCCGCGATCTTCGCGACGCCGGCCGGCAGTCGGGCGGGTGCCGCGACCGCGACGAGCGAGGCCAGGAGGGCCGCGGCCGTGCAGCAGACCAGGACGGTTCCCGCGGTCACCGTCCGGTTCGCGGGCAACCGGGTCGCCAGGCGCCGGATCGCCCGGCGGATCCCCGCGCCGGCCGCGGGGCTGGACACCGAGCGCGGGTATCCCCTGCGCGCCAGGAGGACCGCGTATCCGGTCGCAGCGAGCACAGCCCCCCACAGGGCCGCCGCGGCCGGCCCTGCGGACACCGGGGCGCCCGTGAGCCACCAGGCCGTCGCCCAGGCCGTTGCCGCGGGGATCACGAGGCGTGCGTCCGCCCTGGAACTACCTCCCGTCGGCGGTCTCACACCGTCACGAGGTCTTTCAGGGCCTCGAAGGTCTTGTCTCCGATCCCGGTCACGTTCCGGAGGTCCTCGATGGCGGCGAAGGGTCCGTTCGCGGACCGGTAGTCGACGATGCGCTGCGCCATGGCCGGGCCGATCCGTGGCAGCGCGTCCAGCTCGGACACCGTCGCCCGGTTGAGATTGATCTTCACCGCCGGAAGACCGGCCGCTCCACCTGAACCGGTCGCGCTTCCGCCGGTGCCGCCGGTGCCACCGGTGCCGCCCGCTCCACCCGGTACCGTCTCACCGATGGCGGGCAGGTAGACCTGCTCGCCGTCCGCGAGCGGCCGGGCGAGATTGGTCCCTGCCGGATCGGCCGCCGCGGTGAATCCCCCTGCAGCCGACACGGCGTCGACCACGCGGGCACCGACCGGCAATTCGAACAGGCCCGGCCGGAGGACGGCACCGAGGACGTGCACGAGGATGACGGGTGTGCGAGCGGCGTCCGGAGACGGCGAGGCCCGCCCCGTTCCGGAGCCGGCCGCTTCGGAGGCAGGACCCTTGTCTGGGGAGGCCGGCGGGGACGCCGTCGACGTTCCGCGGCCTGCGGCTCCGCCCACCGCGGAGACGAGGACCTGCCGCCCGGCCTGCGGCCCGAGCGCGGTGACGATCACCGCGATGAGGAGAGCGGCCAGCACAAGCACGACCGCCGCGCCCAGGCCGATCCGGAGCCTGGCCCGGTTCGGCCGGCGGGCGGACGGCGAGAGGGTGTCGAGCGGCGACATCCGGTCGGGAAACGGCTCAGCCGCGTCGGCGGGGTTCGGCTCCAGGTCGTGACCCCGGCCGGACCGCCCTCCCTGCCCTGTCCCGGGTTCCCCGTCCGGCCAGGACGAGGGTCGTGGAGTCTCCATCCGGGCAGGCTATGCGCGCCGCCCCGCGGGGCGCCGGCCCGGGCCGGACCGGTGGACAACCGGACCGGCCCCAGGCCTGTCGAGGGCGCGCAACGCGCATCGGCGAGGGCACTGGCACCTCGAGGATCCTCGAGGTGCCTCAGGACCTCACGACGTCAGGACCTCAGACGGGCTTGGTGACGATGCTCACGAGCTTCGGCGCCCGGACGATCACGTGGACGATCTCCCGGTCCCCGATCGAGCGAATGACCGATGCGGATGCGCGGGCGAGGCCCTCGAGGTCGTCAGCGGAGATCTTCGGCGAGACCACGAGGCGCTCGCGCACCTTGCTGTCGACCTGCACGATCGCCGTGACGGACTCCTCGACGAGGAGCCGCGGGTCGGCCTTGCGCCACTGGGCGAGCGCGACGCACGGCTCGTAGCCGAGGCGCTGCCACATGTCCTCCGCGGTGTACGGCGCGAAGAGGTTGAGCGCCATGGCGGTCGCCTCAGCGGCCTCCCGCACCGCGGCATCGGCCGGGCCTGCGCCGGTGTCGATGACCTTACGGGTCGCGTTCACGAGCTCCATCAGGCGTGCGACGACGACGTTGAACTTGAAGGACTCGATCAGGCCGGGCGCGTCGGCGAGGAAGCGGTGCGTGACCCGGCGGAGGGCGGGGTCACCGGTCTTCCACAGCACGTCGGGCGCGCTCGTGACGTCCTTGGCCATGCGCCAGGCGCGGGCGAGGAACTTGGCCGAGCCGACCGGGGAGACGTCCGCCCAGTCGATGTCGTCCTCCGGCGGCCCGGCGAAGGCCATCGTGAGGCGCACGGCGTCGACGCCGAACTGGTCGATCTCCTCGGTGAAGTAGACGAGGTTGCCCTTGCTCTTGGACATCTTGGTGCCGTCGAGGATGACCATGCCCTGGTTGAGCAGTGCGGTGAACGGCTCGGTGAACGTCACGTAACCGAGGTCGAAGAGCACCTTGGTGATGAACCGGGCGTAGAGCAGGTGCAGGATCGCGTGCTCGACGCCGCCGACGTACTGGTCGACGGGAGCCCACTTCTCGGCTTCCTTCGGGTCGAAGGCCTGGGTGTCGTCGTTCGGGTTCAGGAACCGGAGGAAGTACCAGGAGCTGTCGACGAAGGTGTCCATCGTGTCGGCGTCGCGGCGCGCAGGGGTGCCGTCGATCGGGTTGGGTACGTTGACCCAGTCCGTGGCGCCGCCGAGCGGCGAGGTCCCCTTCGGCTTGAGATCGAGGCCCTCCGTCGAGGGCAGCAGCACCGGCAGCTGGTCTTCGGGCACAGGGATCTCTGCGCCGTCCTGGCCGTGGATGATTGGGATCGGGGTGCCCCAGTAACGCTGGCGGGAGATGAGCCAGTCGCGCAGCCGGTAGTTCTTCGCGGCCCTTCCGGTGCCGTCCTGGGTGAGCTGCTCGACGATGCGCTTGATCGCGTTGTTCTTGCTGAGGCCGGTGAGGGCTCCGGAATTGATCAGGCGGCCTTCCCCGGCCAGCGCGACACCGGTTTCTGCCGGATCGAGCGGCGTGGGGTCGAGCGGCAGTTCCTCCGTGCCGTCGATCATGCCGGGCGTGATCACGGGCAGGGTACCGGTCAGGGGCGCCGTCGTGTCGACGACGACCCGGACGGGCAGGTCGAACTTCCGGGCGAAATCGAGGTCGCGCTGGTCGTGTGCGGGAACGGCCATCACGGCGCCATGTCCGTAGTCCGCGAAGACGTAGTCTGCGGCCCAGATCGGCAGGCGTTCACCGTTGACGGGGTTGATCGCGAAACGTTCGAGGAAGACGCCGGTCTTCGGCCGGTCGGTGGCCTGGCGCTCGATGTCCGTGCTCTTCTGCATCTGCACGAGATAGTCCTGGAAGCGCTTGCGCACCTCGGGAGTGGAGTCGGCGACGAGCTCGGCGGCGAGGTCGGAGTCGGGGGCCACGACCATGAAGGTCGCGCCGAAGAGGGTGTCCGGGCGGGTCGTGAAGACGCTCACGACGGCCTCCCGGCCCTCGATGGCGAAGTCGACGTCGGCGCCGATGGAGCGGCCGATCCAGTTGCGCTGCATGTTAAGGACCTTGGCCGGCCAGGTGCCCTCGAGCTGGTTGAGGTCGTCGAGCAGGCGGTCGGCGTAGTCGGTGATCTTGAAGTACCACTGGGTGAGCTTCTTCTTGATCACGATCGCGCCGCTGCGGTCGCTCGTGCCGTCCGGCAGGACCTGCTCGTTCGCGAGCACGGTCTGGTCGATCGGGTCCCAGTTGACCCAGCTGTCCTTGCGGTAGGCGAGGCCCTTCTTGTACAGCTGCAGGAACAGCCATTGGTTCCACTTGTAGTACTCGGGGTCGCTCGTGTGCAGTTCACGCGACCAGTCGAAGGAGGCGGCGTAGAGCTTCATGCTCTTCTTCTGCTGCGCGATGTTGTCATAGGTCCAGCCGCGCGGGTCGATGCCGCGCTTGATGGCCGCGTTCTCGGCGGGGAGGCCGAAGGAGTCCCAGCCGATCGGGTGCAGCACGTTGAAGCCCTGCTGGCGCCAGTACCGGGCGACGATGTCGCCGAGCGCGTAGACCTCGGCGTGGCCCATGTGCAGGTCGCCTGAGGGATACGGGAACATGTCGAGCACGTACTTGCGCGGACGGGTGTCGTCGGGGTCGCTCGTCCGGAACGGTTCGAGCTCGTCCCAGATGGGTTGCCACTTCGCCTGGATCGCGGCGAAGTCATAGACGTCCTCGTCGATCTCTACGCCGTATGGGGTGCGGTCGTGCTCGTGTGCCACGGGACTCTCATTCTGGTGATTCGGGCGTGAACGCTTCACAGTCCAAGCTTCTAGGTTACTCAACCCGCGCCGGTAACGAGGTCAGGGCCGCAACCGAGCACGGTCAGGAGCGCCGCGGCCTTGATCCGGGTCTCCTCGACCTCCTCCGCCGGGACGGACAGGGTGGTGATTCCGCCGCCGGTTCCGATCGAGGCTCCTGCGGGATCGAGGACGATGCTGCGGATCACCATGGCGAGGTCGACGGCTCCGTCGCGGCCGAAGTAGCCGAACGCACCCGAGTAGATGCCGCGCGGACCGTCCTCGAGGCCGCGCAGCAGGCTGACGGCGCTCTGCTTGGGCACCCCCGTCATCGAACCGGCCGGGAAGCAGGACCGGACGGCATCCGTGCCCGTGAGCCCCGCGGCGAGGCGCGCCTCGACCGTGCTCACGAGCTGGTGGACGTGCGCGTAGCTCTCGACGTCGAGGAGGCGGGTGACGGCGACGGTGCCGAGTTCGGCCACCCGGCCGAGGTCGTTGCGCATCAGGTCGACGATCATCAGGTTCTCGGCGCGTTCCTTGTCACTCGCGGCGAGGTCGGCGCGGAGGCCGGCATCGGAGGCGGGATCCGCGGAACGCGGCCTGGTGCCCTTGATCGGTTTGCTCGAGAGGCTGCCGTCGGTGCCGACGGTGAGGAACTGCTCCGGCGATGCGCTCAACAGGGCGGTGTCCCCGAAGCGCAGCAGGCCGCCGTGGTGGCTCGGGCTGCCGGCCCGCAGCCGGTGGTAGGCCACGACGGGGTGCGGTCGCACGTCGACGGTGATCTCGTTGGTGAGGCAGAGCTGGTAGGCGTCCCCCGCGGCGATGAAGGCCTGGCAGCGTTCGATCAGGGCCGCGTAGTCGGCTGAGCCGTGCCGCCAGCGGGCGCGGGGCGGTGATCCGGGCTGCTCGGGCGCGACGTCCACCGCAGCCACCGCGCCGGCCGACGACAGTGGATGCCGCGCCGCAGGAGAACTGTCCCGTCGCGCCCGCACGGCGCGGGCCCAGTCCTCGGCAAGGCGGGCCGGCTCCCCCGGCTGCCTGCGGGCGAGCAGGGTGACGGTGCGGCTCTCGTGGTCGAAGGCGAGCATCCGGTCGACCTCGAGCAGGGCGGCGTCGGGGTAGCGCGAGGGAGGCTGCGGCACGTCCAGGGTCTGGGCGCCGAGCTCGTACCCGAGCCAGCCGACCCAGCCGAGGTGGAAGCCGCTAGCTCCCTCGCCGCCCGGCGAGCCGCCAGGCGTGGCGAGATCGGTGCTGAGAAAGTCGAAAACGGTGCCGGTGCTCGTGGCGGGCACGGTGAGCGGGTCGCCGGGAACCGTCACGGTCACGGTTCCATCCATTACCGAGGCGGTCACGAACCGGGAGCGTTCGGTCGGCCCGGCGAGATAGCTGAAGCCGGCCTGCGCGCCGGGGCCGGCGTCGAGCCAGATCGCGTGGGCACTGTCCCGGTAGAGCGCGTCGAAGGCATCCGCCGGGTCCCACCAGCCGTCGAGGTCCCAGCGTTCGACGTCGCCCCTGCCGGGACTGCGACGAGGACGGGCTGATGCGGACACGCCCCCAGCCTAGGGCGCTCGCCGGACCGGACCGGCAGATTCAGACGGGCGGGCCCGGGAGTGCCGGACGGGCTCGGACGCGCAGGGTCAGGCGGGAAGGGTCACCCGGGCGGTGATGAGCTCATCGGGCACCGGGGTGTGCGAGATGAGCAGGACGGCCCTGCCGTCCTCTGCCGCCGTCGCGAGGATGTCCCGAACGAGACGGTCGCCCTGCGCCTCGTCCACGTTCGCGGTGGGTTCGTCGACGACGAGCACGGGGAAGTCCGCCAGGAGCGCCCTGGCGAGGGCGATCCGCTGGGCCTGGCCGCCGGAGACGAGGGCACCGCGTTCGCCGACCCTCGCGTCCAGTCCTCCGCGCTGTGCGGTCCAGTCGCCGAGGCCGACCCGGTCGAGCACGGCGAGCAGGTCGTCGTCGCTCGCGGTTTCCCTGGCGAACAGCAGGTTCTGGCGGATGCTGTCGTCGAAGAGCCAGGGTTGTTGCTCGCACAGTCCGACGACGCGGCGCACGGCGGAGGGTGCGAGCGTGTTCGCCTCGACGCCGTCGAGCGTGTACGAACCGGTGTAGTCGAGGAAACGGACGAGCACCTGCGCGAGCGTGGTCTTGCCGGCGCCGCTCGGGCCGGCGAGGTGGACGCGTTCACCGGGGCCGAGGCGGAGGGTCACGCCGGAGACGCCGGGCTCCGTGGCGCCGGGCCAGGAGGCGCCGACCCCTCTCAGCAGCAGCACAGGCTGCGCGGACATGGCGGCGACGGCGTCCCGCCCGGAATCGGCGTCGCTCTCGATCGGGATCTCCAGCGGGACCGTGGTGGGTACGGCATCCGCAACACGTTGGGCGCTCGATCGCACCTGGCGCCAGGCGCCGAGGGCGGCCGGCACGACGGCGAAGATCTCGAAGACCGCCATCGGAACGAGCACGATCACGGCGAAATCGGGGCCGGGCAGGCTGCCGCCCGAGAGCCCGCCGAACCCGGCGAGCAGCGCTGCGACGGTCGCGGCGCCCGCGAAAAGGGAGAGCACGGCGCCCTGGATGCCGACGCCGACGGATCGGCGCAGGGTGGCCAGGCGCAGCCGGTCGTCGGCGCCGGCCAGCCCTTCGAGACGGGCGTCGAGCACTCCGAAGGCCGTGAGCACGTCGATGTTCTCGACGAGTTCGAGCACCCGGTCGGCGAGGTCCCCGCGGTGTGGAGCGAGCTCCCGCTCGGAGCCGGCGGCGACGCTCCCCGACGCGGCCGTGCCGAGCACTCCGGCGAGGACGAGACAGGTCGCCAGTCCGAGGGCCGCGAGCGGCGAGAGCAGCCAGACGCCCACGACGCTCACCACGGCGAGCATCCCGGCCGTTGCCAGCGGTTGCACGACCCGCAGCGGGAAGTCCTGCAGGTCGTCGACGTCCCGGACGAGACGCGTGAGCAGGTCACCGCGGCGGGTGTTCGCGAGTCCAGCGGGGGCGAGCGGCAGGATGCGTTCGAAGACGCCGACCCGGAGCGCTGCGAGCTGGCGGAAGGCGGCATCGTGGCTCGTGAGCCGGTCGAGGTAGCGGAACGCGGAGCGGCCGAGGGCGAAGGCGCGCACGCCGACGATCGCCATCGACAGGTAGAGGATCGGCGGCTGTTCGGCGGCGCGGGTGATCAGCCAGGCGCTCGTCGCGAGCAGGGCCACGGCGGAGAGGGCGCTCGCGACGCCGGCGGCCAGCCCGAGCAGGAAACGCCGCGTGGACGGCTGGGCGAGCCGCAGGATCGCGCGGACCCTGGCGGGGGGCAGGAACTCAGACATGGGCGTCCTCCCCGAGCGAAACGGCGGATGCCGGCACCTCGGACACCGGGACGACCTGCAGAACGAGGTCGGCCGCGGCGACGACGGCCGGTCGGTGGCTCACCACGATGACGATCGTGCCGGCGGCCGCGAGCTCGCGAAGGCCCGCGATCAACCGGCCTTCTGCGGCCTCGTCGAGGGCGGAGCTCGGTTCGTCGAGGACGAGCACCGGGCATCGGTCCGCCAGCGTGCGATAGATGGCCCTCGCCGCGGCGACGCGTTGAGCCTGGCCGCCCGAGAGACCGTCCCCGTTCACGCCGAGGGCTGTCCCTGGGTCCAGGTCGCCGCCGCCGGCGAGGTCGAGTGCGCGGGCCACGAGGGCCTTGTCGACGCCGGGGGCGCCGAGCGCGACGTTGTCTGCGATCGTCCCGGAGAGGAGTCCCGGCCGTTGGCCGGCCCAGGCGAGCCAGGGCCGAGGACCCCCGGGCACGACGGCCGTTTCGCCGAGGGTGATGGAGCCGGAATACGGCACGAAGCCCTGGAGGGTCGCGACGAGGGTCGACTTGCCCGCGCCGCTCGGCCCGGCGATGACCGCGAGCCGGCCGGGCGCGAGCGTCGCGCTGAACGCGGCGAGCGTCACGGTCGTTCCGCGTCGCACGGTGACCGCGTCGAAGCGAAGGGAGCCCGTCGGCGTCGTGACCGAAGCCGGCACCGCAGGCGCCGCGGCATCCGCTGCATCCGCTGTCTTCGCTGAATCCGCTGTCTCCATCGCCGTCCCGGCTGCCGGACCGCCCTCGATGATCAAGAAGACTTCTTCGGCCGCGGCGAGTCCGTCGGCGGCGGCGTGGAACTGAACGCCGATCTGGCGCACCGGGAGGAACGCCTCCGGCGCGAGCAGCAGCACGAAGAGTCCGACGCCGAGTCCGAGCGAGCCGTCGACGAGCCGCAGGCCGATCGACACCGCAACGAGCGCGACCGAGAGGCTCGCCCCGAGCTCGAGCACGAAGCCGCTCAGGAATGACACCCGGAGCACCTTCATGGTGCGAGCCCGGTAGTCCTCGGTGATCGTGCGCACCCGTTCGGTCTGCCGGCGTTCCCTGCCGAAGATCTTGAGGGTGCCGAGGCCGCCGACGAGGTCGAGGAAGCCGGTGCCGAGCCGCTGCAGCGACTCCCACTGCTGCTTCTGTACGGCCTGGGTGGCCTGGCCGATCAGGACCATGAACAGCGGAATGAGCGGGAGCACGATGATCACCGTGATGCCGCTCGGGAGGTCCTGCCACAGCATCACGAGCACGAGGATCGGCGTCGCGATCCCGGCGAGGAGCAGCTGCGGCAGGTACCTGGCGAAGTAGTTGTCGAGGGCGTCGAGCCCCTGGGTCGCGAGGGTGGAGACGCGTGCGCCCTGCTGGCCGGCAAGCCAGTCCGGGCCACGCTCGGCGACCCCGCGCAGTACCCGGGTGCGCAGCTGGCTCTTGACGGATGCTGCGCCGCGGCTCGCCGCGACCTCGAGCAGCCAGACGAGCGCGGCGCGCAGGACCACGACCGCGGCGATCCCCCCGACGTACGGACCGAGTTCGGTCACGTCGTGGCCTCCCACCGCGAGCGTGATCACCTGGCTGAGCAACCAGGAGAAGACGACGACGACGAGCGTCTGCGCCAGACCGAGCACGGCACCGATGACCAGGAACCACCGCGCGGCAGAGGCGTAGCGGAGCAGCCGGGGGTCGAGGGGTCGCATGTACTCGTTCTGTTCGGTGGAAACTGTTCGCCGGTAACTATTCGGTGGCGGCGGTCGCGGCAACTACAGCTGGCGCAGCGGGAGCGCCCGCAGGTCAGAGCGCGGCGAGCTCGATGCTACTGCGGCTGACGCGCTTGCGCAGGACCCAGTATGTCCAGCCCTGGTAGAGGAAGATCACCGGGGCGGCGATCACCGCGGTCCACGTCATCACCTGGAGCGTGTACGGCGTCGACGACGCGTTGTCGATGGTCAGGCTGTTCGCGGCATCGTTGCTCGCCGGCATCACGTCCGGGAACAGCGAGGCGAACAGGGTGAGCACGGCCAGGCCGATCGTCGCCGCCATCAGCGTGAATGCCCAGCCCTCTTTGCCGCGGAGGTTGAGCAGGAACGACCCGATCAGCGCGACGGCCGCGGCAGCGGCGAACAGCGCGGTGAAAAGGCTGCCGAACGCGAGCACGGTCCAGAGCAGGAACGACGCTGCGACGACGATCGTCACGAGCCCTGCCTTGGTGGCGAGCGTGCGGGCACGAAGGCGGATGTCCCCTTCGGTCTTGAGGGAGACGAAGACGACGCCGTGGGTGAAGAACAGGAGCAGCGTCGTCACCCCGCCGAGGAGGGCGTACGGGTTGAGCAGGTCGAAGAAGGTGCCGGTGTAGTTGTGCCCGGCATCGAGCTGGACGCCCTGGACGACGTTGGCGAATGCGACGCCCCAGAGCAGGGCAGGGAGGGCGCTGCCGACGACGATCATGCCGTCGAACCACTTCTTCCATTCGGATTCCGGCCGCTGGTGCCGGTACTCGAAGGAGACCCCGCGCGCGATCAGCGCGAGGAGGATCACGAGCAGGGCGAGGTAGAAGCCGCTGAACATCGTCGCGTACCACTCGGGGAAGGCGGCGAACAACGAGGCGCCCGCGACGATGACCCAGGTCTCGTTGAGGTCCCAGACCGGTCCGATCGAGTTGATCAGCACCCGGCGGTCGGTGTCGTCCTTGCCGAGGAAGGGCAGGGACATGCCGACGCCGAAGTCGAAGCCGTCGAGGACGAAGTAGCCGATGAACATCACGGCGATGATCCAGAACCAGAGAATGTTGAGTTCCATCAGTTGCTCCTAGTAGACCGTGACGCGCTGGGGGGTGATGCCGGTCTCAGCGTCCGGCACCGGGGCATCCTCTGGGCCCTTCCGCACGGCACGGAGGATGAGCCGGAACTCGACGACCGCGAGGGCGCCGTAGATCAGCGTGAAGGCGATGAGGGAGATCAGGATGGTCAGGCCGGTCACGTTGGGCGAGACGCCGTCCTGGGTTTTCAGGAGCCCGAACACGAGCCAGGGCTGACGACCCATCTCGGTGAAGACCCAGCCGACGCTCATGGCGGCGAGGGAGAACGGGAAGGACCAGATGGCGACCTTCCAGACCCAGGTGGCCCGGGGGCTGCGGCCCTTGCGGGTGAGCCAGAGGCCGACCACGGCGACCAGGATGTGCGCGATGCCGAGTCCGATCATCCAGCGGAAGGCCCAGTAGGTGACCCAGATCATCGGGGTGTAGTCGCCGGGCCCGTACAGCGTCGTGTACTGGTCCTGCAGGTTGTTGATGCCTTCGACGGTGCCGTCGAGGGTGTGCGTGGAGAGGAACGAGAGCAGGTAGGGGATGCGGACGGAGAACAGTTCGCTCACGCCGTCGGGGGTACCGAGGGTGAAGAGCGAGAAGGACGCGTTGGCGCCCGTCGCCGTGTGGTACATCGCCTCGGCCGCGGCCATCTTCATCGGCTGGGCCTTGACCATCGCGAGGCTCAGGGAGTCGCCGAAGACGGTCGTCAGGGCACCGGAGATGACCATCATCCACAGGCCGAACTTGAGCGCCGGACGCATCGTGTCGACGTGCTGCTTGCGGTAGAGGTGGAACGCGGCGACCGAGATGATCAGGCCGGCGGACACCATGAAGCACGCGAAGATCGTGTGCGGGAACGAGGCGAGCGAGATCGGGTTGGTCAGCAGCGTGCCGATGTCGGTCAGCTCGGCCCTGCCACGTTCCTCATTGATCCGGAAGGCGATCGGGTTCTGCATGAAGGCGTTCGCCGCGAGGATGAAGTACGCGGACGCGATCGATCCGACCACGGTCAGCCAGATCGTCGCGAGGTGCAGTCCCTTGGGCAGCTTGTCCCAGCCGAAGATCCACAGACCGATGAAGGTGGCCTCGAGGAAGAACGCGGTGATGCCCTCGAAGGCGAGCGGTGCGCCGAAGACGTCGCCGACGAAGCGGGAGTATGTCGACCAGTTCATGCCGAACTGGAACTCCTGCACGATGCCGGTGACAACGCCCATAGCGAAGTTGATCAGGAAGAGCTTGCCGAAGAAGTGCGTGAGCTGGAGCCACTTGGTCTTGTCGGTGCGCACCCATGCGGTCTGGAAAATCGCGACGGTCAGGGCGAGGCCGATCGTGAGCGGGACGAACAGGAAGTGGTACACGGTTGTCAGTCCGAACTGCCATCTCGATAGCAGCAGCGGGTCAAGCCACTCGTTCATGCGCCCTCCCGGCGATCGTCATTTCTACGGTACGTAGAAAATATACACTTCTACACCCCGTAGAAGAAGGCGGAACGGCATACTAAACTCCCTGACTATGGGAAGTCTCGGTGTGCTGGAGAGATTGCTGATGGATGTCCTCTGGGATTCCGGGGAATCGTTGCCGGCGAATGAATTGCGTGACCGCCTGCTCACGCCGGCCGCGAGTGCAGCGAACCGCAAGCCGCTCGCAACCACGACCGTGCTCACGGTGCTGTCGCGTCTCGAAACCAAGGGCTTCGTCGTTCGAGACCGGGGCATCCGCCCGCATCGCTACCGTGCCATGACGACCCGCGCCGAACACACTGCAGGGCTGATGCACGAGGTGCTCGGCTCCGCCCCCGACCGGCAGGATGCCCTCGCCCGGTTCATCGGCAATGTCAGTCCCCAGGAGGCGGAGACTCTCCGCCGCCTCCTCGAAACGATCCCGTTGCACCGCGAGTGAACCGGTCGTCGTGCTGACGACGGCGCTCGCCCTCGGCGTGCTCGCGGTCCTGCTGGCCTGGCCGGTTCCGGTGCTGCTCGCGCGGTCCGCCTGGCCGGCAGGCTCCCCCGGCGTCGCCCTCGTTCTCTGGCAGTCGATCGCCCTCGCGGGCGGGCTCGCGATGATCGGGGCGCTCCTCGTCTACGGGCTGATCCCGTTCGGCGCGAACCCGGTCGCCGGCATCCGCTCGCTCGCCGACCACCTCGCGACCGGCTCGGTCCCGGCAGGCACCTCCCTCGACCACGTTCTCGCCCTCTGCGGGGCGCTCCTGCTCGGCGGTCACCTCGTACTCAACCTCGCCGTGACTTTCGTGCACGCGGAGCGCCAGCAGCGCAGGCACCTCAACCTGGTCCGGCTGCTCAGCGAGCCCCTCGAGGGACGACCGGGCACCCGCGTCATCGACCACGCCTCCCCGGTCGCATACTGCCTGCCGAGCGTGACGCACTCGGCGACGGTGCTCTCGCGCGGGTTGCTCAGCCTGCTCGACCCGCCGCAGGTACGCGCCGTCGTCGCCCACGAGGAGGCCCACCTCGCCCAGCGGCACCACCTCGTGCTCGTCGCGTTCAAGTCCTGGCACAGTGCCCTGCCCTGGTTCCCGATCGCGAACCGGGCCGAGAACGCCGTCGCCCTTCTCGTCGAGATGCTCGCGGACGACCAGGCCAGGCTCGCCGTCGACGACCACACCCTCGCGACGGCGATCGCGCTCGTCGGCTCTGCGGGGCTCGGCCGGTCGCCTGAGGCCCGGTTCTCCGCCGGGGCGGCGGATGCCGCGGCGTTCGTTTCCCGCGACCGTCCCGTCGATCTCGTCACGCCCCGGGTCCGCCGGCTGCTGACCCCGCCGCCCCGCCTCACCGCGGCGGCCTCCGTCGCCGTTCTCGGCTCTGCCGCTGCCCTCCTCGTCCTGCTGGCCGTGCTCCTCGCCCAGGCCTGAGCGGACACAGACAGGACCGCCCGGCTGCGAGGCAACCGGGCGGTCCTGGACGTCGCGGGTGACCGCGATGAGAGAGCGACGAACTAGAAGAGCTTCGCCTGCGCGAGCCAGGCGGAGGCGATCTTGTCCGCCGACTCCTTGTCGTTGACGCTCTGGGCGTTGAGGCTCACGAGGTCCGCAGCGGTCATCGCCGCGCTGATCTTGTTGAGGACGCCGGCAGCCTTCTCGTCGACCTTGCTGGAGACGATGGGCACGACGTTGTCCGGGAAGAACAGGCCGTCGGGGTCGGAGAGGGCGACGAGGTTGTTCGACTTGATGTTCGGGTCTGCCGTGTAGATGTTGGCGAGCTGGATCTTGTTGTCGACCAGCGCCTTGACGGTGAGCGGTCCGCCGTTGTCCTCAACGGGCACGAATCCGGCGATCGTGATGCCGTACTTGTCCTTGAGCGCCGTCGGCCCGTATGGCCGCGTCTCCAGTTCGGAGTTGCCGCCGACCGTGATGGGCTCGGTGACGTTCTTCAGGGAGGCGAGATCGGTGAGCTTGTAGGTGTCGACGAAGGCCTGGGTCGCTGTCCACGAGTTCTGGTCGCTCGCGTCGGACTTGTCGAGGGCGGTCAGGCCGCTCGGGAGGGCCTTGACGAGCTGGTCGTGAACGGCATCGCTCGTTCCGCCGGCCGCGGCCTTGTCGAGCGCCTGCAGCAGGCTTCCGGTGTACTCGGGGAAGACGTCGATCGACCCGGACTTCAGCTCGGGCAGGTAGACCTCGCGCTGTCCGATCCGGAACTGGCGGTCGACGGTGAATCCGTTCGACTCGAGCGCCTGGGCGTAGATCTCGGCGATGATCTCGTTCGAGTAGTAGTCCTGGGATCCGACGACGAGTGTCGTCGGTGCGCTCGACGCGTTACTTCCGGTGCCCAGTGGATTACTGGACGCACACCCTGCAAGGGCTACGACGGCCCCAACCGCGACCGCGGCGACTGCCGCGAGCCGGCCTTTTTTCGCTGTGAACATTGTCAGATTCCTTTCGTGATGGCGGGTTCCATCCCCGGGCGACGTCGGGTCGACGCCTTCCGGTCGACTGGGGGGCGTCCGACTGCGACGCCGCGGGGTACGACGAGTTTCTGGAGACCGGCGAACAGGCCCTCGAGAACGAGGGCGAGCAGGATCACCAGGATCGACCCGCCGAGCATCTGGGCGTAATCGTTGGTTTTGAGCCCCGCGAAGAGGAACCGGCCGAGCCCGAAGTCGGCGACGTATGCGGCAAGGGTGGCCGTTGCGACGACCTGCAGGGTCGCCGACCGCAGCCCGCCGATGAGCAAGGGCAGTCCGAGGGGTATCTCAACGTGGCGCACGATCTGAAGCTCCGTCATGCCGACGGCCCTCGCCGCGTCGATCGTCGCGCGGTTGACCGCCTCGAACCCGGTGTATGCGCCGGCGAGAATGGGCGGGATCGCGAGCACGGTCAGGGCAACGTATGGGGCGCCGAGCCCGATGCCGATCCAGAGGGCGACGAGGGTGAGCAGGCCGAGGGTGGGGATGGCGCGCAACCCGCCGGAGGTCGCGACGGCGATCCCCCGTCCGCGCCCGGTGTGCCCGATCAGGAATCCGACCGGGATGGCGATGACAGAGGCGAGCACGAGGGTCACCACCGTGAAGAGGAGCTGCTCGCCGAGCCGGGCCGGGATCCCGGTCGGCCCGGGATAGTGCGCCGGGTCGAGGAGCCAGGCGACCGCATCCGTGAAGTAATTCATGCGACACTCCGAACGACGGGCATGGGTCCGAGCACCGCAGCGGGTGCCGGGCGGATGCGCCGGGTCCGGCGGGTCCACGGCATCAGCACCCGGCCGAGCAGCACGACAGCCCCGTCAAGCACGAGGGCGAGCAGGACGGTCGCCACGATGCCGGTGATGATCTCGACCTGGATGCCGCGCTGGAAACCGTCGGTGAACAGGCTGCCGAGGCTCTTTGCTCCGATCACGGCGCCGACGGTCGCGAGGCTCACGGTGCTGACGGCGACGACGCGCACCCCGGCGAGGAGCACGGGGCCGGCGAGCGGGAGTTCGACGAGCCAGAACCTGCTCCACGCCGAGAAACCGACCGCGGTGGCCGACTGCCGCACGTCGGGGTCGACGGACGCGAGTCCGTCGGCGACGACACGCACCATGAGCGCGAGCCCGTAGAGGGTGAGTGCGGCGATCAGGTTCGCCGGCGAGCGGAGGCTCGTTCCGATGATCACCGGCAGGATGAACAGGAGCGGCAGGGACGGAATGGCGTAGAACAGGCCGGCGATCGACAGGATCGCCCCGCGGGTCGGCCGGTACCTGTTGGCCAGCCAGCCGAGCGGGAGCGCGAACACGAAACTCAGCAGGATCGGCGGCAGGCTCAGCACGATGTGGTCGAGGGTGCGGAGCCAGACCAGGTCGAGGTTCGACCAGAGCCACGTCACCGGGGCGGGCCTTCCGTCGGTACGATGTGCGGGACGTCTGACCGGGCCCCGCCGGACGGGCCAGCGCCGGAGCGCTGGCCGACGAGAACGCCAGCGGGTCGCCCGTCCGAGTCGACGAGCACGTCCGAGCCGTCCTGGCTCTCGACGTGCAGGGCGCGCTTTCCCCGGTCGGCACCGACGAAGCTCGCGACGAAGTCGTCGGCCGGGTTGGCGAGGATCTCGGCCGGGGTGCCGAGCTGGGCGATCCGGCCGCCCTCCCGCAGGATGGCGATCTGGTCGCCGAGCAGGAACGCCTCGTCGATGTCGTGCGTCACGAACACGACGGTCTTGCCGAGCTCGTGCTGCAGCCGGATGAGCTCCTGCTGCAGCTCCGCGCGCACGATCGGGTCGACGGCGCCGAAGGGCTCGTCCATCAGGAGGATATTGGGATCGACGGCGAGGCCGCGGGCAACGCCGACGCGCTGTTGCTGGCCGCCGGACAGCTGGCTCGGGTACCGGTCGGCGATGGCGCGGTCGAGCCCGACGGTGTCCAGCAGGCGCAGCGCATCCGCCCGCGCCGTCCTGCGCGGCACACCACGCAGAAGGGGCACGGTCGCGACGTTGTCGACGACGGTGCGGTGCGGGAGCAGTCCCGAATTCTGCATCACGTAGCCGATGCTGCGCCGCAGCTTCACGGGTTCGAGGGACGCGACGGAGACGCCGTCGATCTCGATCGTGCCGGACGTCGGATCGACCATGCGGTTGATCATCCGCAGCAGGGTGGTCTTCCCGGAGCCGGAGGATCCGACGAGCACGGTCGTGCGGTGCGAGGGAACCGTGAGGCTGAAGTCGTCGACCGCAAGGGTGCCGTCCGGGAATTCTTTCGTCACCGATCGGAACTCAATCATGGAAGTGGCCCATTCCTCGCTTGATGTCGAATCAACACGTGCCAGCGATCTCCCACCCAATCAGGAAAGCCGCCGGATGCCAAGCTCTACTCAGCAGATTCCAAGACTGGGACTGCTGCACCGTCCTGCTCGAGTTCCTCGCCGTAGTAGCCCGCCAGGTATACCGCGATGACCCGCCTCGCCTCCGCGATGTATCGCTCGTCGCCCAGGACGTTGGACTGGAACCCTCTCGACAGGACCGCTGCGGCCATCTCGACCATGACCTCAAGCCGGAACAGCAGATCCGGCCCGTACGGGAGGCCGAACCGCTCGGAGAGAGCGATTGCGAGCTGGCCGGCCAGGAAGCCGACCTCGATCCCGTCGGCCGGGCTCGCCGAGCTGATCGGAAGCCGTTCCCTGTCGGCGAAGTGCATGATGCGGAAGCCCGGTTCGGTCCGGTACATCTCGACGAAGGCCGTGATGGCGCAGTCGATGGTCTCCCAGGCGGTCTTCGGGTCTGCAAGCTTGATTTCCCTGGCGACGCGGAGTCGATATCGCTGAATGGCCCGCTCACGCAGGGCATGCAGTACTGCGACCCGGTCCGGGTAGTAGCGGTACACGGTTCCGATCGATGCCCCCGCGCGTTCAGCCACCATCGCGGTCGTGATCCGGTCGAAGCCGACCTCGTCGACGACGACGGCAGCGGCATCGAGCAGGCCGGACAGGCGTGCCGTGCTGCGCTGCTGGATGGGTTCGATCCGGACCTGTGCGCCGGCCTCAACGATGTCCCCCTCGAAAAGGTCACTCACTGACACTTGTCCTCCTTGAAGTAGGACCCAATCCTACGGGTCTTGTCCCCCCGGCGATGCCAAACGGGTCGCGGCACGACTGGATCCTCCCGAAAGGGGCGGCACATGACAAACTAGGAGGCGTGCCGAAGCCTTCCAGAACAACGAATGCGGGCCGACCTGCGAAAATGATGCATCGCGCAGCCCGGATCGAAGACTGGATGCACGAACGTCGCGAGCGTAGCGCCCGCAAACGCGGTTATCTGCCCACGGTCATCCCGTACGCGGGATACGGAAGCACCGAATGGGTGCGGATTCTCTGCCGGGTTCTGCTGGCCAAGCCGGCTCGGACCAAGAAGGCCGTCACGCGCAGACGCTGGCGAGCCGAACGGCGCGAGGCCGGCATCCGCGGTTGGCGCAGTTTCACCGCGGTTCCCGTGCACGACGTCACCGTCACGATCGAGATCAACGGCTTCAGCCACCGCGTGAGCGCCGACCGCGGCGGCGTCGTCGACACGGTCATCCGGCTGCCGCTCACGCCGGGCTGGCAGGTCGCCCGACTCAGCACGGATGCCTCGGCACCCGTCGATGCGCCGCTCTTCATCGTCGCTCCGCTCGTCGATCGTGGCATCATCTCCGACGTCGACGACACGGTGATGGTCACGACCCTCCCCCGGCCGTTGCTCGCCGCCTGGAACACGTTCGTGCTCGACGAACACGCGAGGGTGCCCACCCCCGGCATGGCCGTACTCCTGGACCGTCTCACCGCGGCGGCGCCGGGGTCCCCGGTGATCTACCTGTCGACGGGCGCCTGGAATGTCGCGCCGACCCTGACCCGGTTCCTCTCCCGTAACCTCTACCCCGCCGGCGCGTTGCTGCTCACCGACTGGGGCCCCACCCACGACCGGTGGTTCCGCAGCGGCACCGACCACAAGCGCGCCAACCTGCGTCGCCTGGCCCTGGAGTTTCCCGGGATCCGCTGGATCCTGGTCGGGGACGATGGCCAGCACGACGAGGACATCTACAGCGAGTTCCAGCGCGAGTTCCCCGGCAGCGTCGAGGCCGTCGCCATTCGCGAGCTCTCCCCGAGCGAGGCGGTTCTCGCCGGACGACGGGCAAAGGATGCCGCCCTCGAGTCCACGGACCCCCGCTGGGTCTACGGGCCGGACGGTGCGAGCCTCGCCAGGCAACTCGTAGCGCTCGGAGTCCTCGCGCCGGGCGCACCGCTCATCTGAGCGATCGGCGGATGCCCGCGCACCTCGCACCGACCGCTGACGTCAGGCGGGGAGGTTACGCGCGGAGCCGGTCGAGGCCGCGGTTGACCTGGCGCGCCCAGAGCGGGCCACGGTACAGGAACGCCGTGTAGCCCTGGACGAGGGTCGCCCCGGCATCGAGCCGCTCGGCGACGTCGGCGGCGGTGTCGATTCCTCCGACGGAAATCACGCAGAGGCCGGCGGGAACGCTCGCGCGGATCAGGCGCAGTACCGCGAGCGAGCGGGCCCGGAGTGGGGCCCCCGACAGGCCGCCGGCTCCGATGGCCTCGATCCTGGCGGCATCCGTCGAGAGACCCTCGCGTGAAATGGTCGTGTTGGTCGCGATGATGCCGTCGAGGCCGAGCCGCACGACGAGTTCGGCGATGCGGGTGACTTCCCCGTCGCGAAGGTCAGGGGCGATCTTGACGAGCAGGGGGGTGCTCCCGGACGCCGCCCGGACGGCGGTGAGAAGCGGGGCCAGCTGGTCGAGTTCCTGCAGGCCGCGGAGGCCGGGGGTGTTCGGCGAACTCACGTTGACGACGAGGTAGTCGGCGAGGGGCGCGAGGGCCCTGGCGCTCACGAGATAGTCGCTCGTGGCGTCGTCCACCGCGGTCGCGCGGCTCTTGCCGATGTTGATGCCGAGCACGGGCCGTCCAGCGATCGAACCCACCCGGGCGAGGCGCACTGCTGCCGCTGCAGCGCCCTGGTTGTTGAAGCCCATCCTGTTGATCACGGCGCGGTCGGGGACCAGCCGGAACAGCCGCGGTTTCGGGTTTCCCGGCTGCGGCAGCGCCGTGATCGTGCCGACCTCGACGTGGCCGAAACCGAGGCGGCCCAGGCCGATCACGGCGAGGCCGTCCTTGTCGAAGCCTGCGGCGACGCCGAACGGGGAATCGAAGCGCAAGCCGAGGGTGTGCACGGCCTGGTCGGTTCTCGGCCGGGTGAACGCATGGACAAGCCGCCCGATGCCCCGGCTCGGAATGAGACGGATCACCGTGAAGGCGAGGTGGTGTGCGCGCTCGGGGTCGAGCCGCGCGAGCACGTGCCGGAAGAAGAAGGGGTACACCGGCTACAGTTCGGGCTCGTCGTCGAGGGCCCCGTTGCGGAGACTCTCCTCGTGTTCACTGCGGAGCTGGTCGATGGCGCTCTCGAAGTCTTCGAGGGAGTCGAACGCGCGGTACACACTCGCGAAGCGGAGGTAGGCGACCTCGTCGAGTTCACGCAGCGGCGGCAGGATCGCGAGGCCGACGTCGTTCGCGGCGACCTGGGAGGCACCCGTCTGGCGGATGGTCTCCTCGACGCGCTGGGCGAGGAGGGCGAGGTCGGAGTCCGTCACCGGCCGCCCCTGGCAGGCCTTGCGGACACCGGTGACGATCTTGTCCCTGCTGAACGGTTCGACGACGCCGCTGCGCTTGACGATGTTGAGGCTCGCGGTCTCCGTCGTGCTGAACCGGCGACCGCATTCGGGGCACTGGCGACGGCGACGGATGGAAAGTCCGTCGTCGCTCGTGCGCGAGTCGATGACTCGGGAGTCCGGGTGGCGGCAGAACGGGCAGAACATTGTGTTGCCAGCCTAGCGCCCCTTTCCGGGGGATTCGCCGTCGCCCGGGCGCGTCGCGCCACACCCTCGCCCCGACGCCCTGACCGATTCGACGGGCGCTCGGTCTGAAACACCCCGGAACGGCACTCCCCCGTGGCTTCCGGACACAATCTCCGTCGAATCGGTTCGGGTCAGGCGAAGCGGGCGGTCACGGCCGCGCCGTGCGCGGGGAGATCCTCGGCGTCCGACAGCGCCGCGATATTGGCGGCGACACCGCGGAGTGCGTCCCTGCTGTACTCGACGACCTGCTGCGGGCGGAGGAACGTGTACGCCCCGAGGCCGGACGAGAACCGGGCCTGGCCGCCGGTCGGCAACACGTGGTTGGAGCCCGCTGAGTAGTCGCCGAGGCTCACCGGTGAGTTCGGGCCGAGGAAGATGGCCCCGGCGTTCTCGATGAGCGCGAGTTCGACGTGCGGGTCCCTGGTCTGGATCTCGAGGTGCTCCGGCCCGAAGGCGTTGCTGAATGCGGCGGCGGCGGCGAGGTCGTCGACGAGCACGATCGCGGACTGGGTTCCGGAGAGCGAGGCGGTCACCCGCTCACCGTGAGGGGTTGTCACCGCGAGCACGGCGAGTCGCGCGGTGACGGCATCCGCGAGCTCGACCGAATCGGTGACGAGCACGGCGGCCGCGAGTTCGTCGTGCTCGGCCTGGCTGACCAGGTCGGCCGCGACGAGGAGCGGGTCTGCGCCGGAGTCGGCGATCACGAGGATGTCGGTGGGGCCGGCT
Source organism: Cryobacterium sp. MDB1-18-1 (assembly GCF_004402735.1). Classification (NCBI taxonomy): domain Bacteria; kingdom Bacillati; phylum Actinomycetota; class Actinomycetes; order Micrococcales; family Microbacteriaceae; genus Cryobacterium; species Cryobacterium sp. MDB1-18-1. Next base: position 27,137 of record NZ_SOFR01000001.1, read on the forward strand.
TCCGCGTCGATGCCGGTGACGCCGCGGACGAGCCGCTTGGCGGCGGCGACGTAGACGTTGCCGGGGCCGGTGACGAGCTGGACGGGGTCGAGGCCGAGGCTCGGCACCCCGTATGCGAACGCGCCGACAGCGCCGGCGCCGCCCATGGCGTAGATCTCTGTGACGCCGAGGAGCCCGGCGACGGCGAGGATGGTCGGGTGCACGCGTCCGCCGAACGCCTGCTGCGGCGGTGAGGCGAGCGCGATCGAGCTGACCCCGGCGACCTGCGCTGGCACGACGTTCATCACGACGCTCGAAGGGTAGACAGCCTTGCCGCCCGGCACGTAGAGGCCCACGCGACGGATAGGCTGCCACCGCTGGGTGATCACGGCTCCTTCGGCGATGGTCGTGGTCACGTGCGGCGGCACCTGGGCCTCGCTCGCGAGCCTGACCCGCCGGATGGTCTCCTCGATGGCGATGCGCACTTCGGGCGAGAGCCCGGCCAGGGCGTCGGCGATGTCGCCGGCCGGGACCCGGAGCGCGTCAGGGCGCACCCGGTCGAGCCGTTCGGCCTGGTCGTAGAGCGCCGCCTCGCCGCGCGCGCGGACGTCGGAGATGAGCTCGGCGGCCACGGCGCTCGCGGCGGTCACATCGGTGACGGCGCGCGGAATCGTGGCGAGCAGTTCGGCCGGCGTCGGCCGGGTGCCTCGTAGGTCAAGTCTCTGGATCATGTCTGACCAGCCTAGCCACCAACATCCATCACACGGGAATAGGGTGGCCTTCACAGACCTTGGGGCAAGTGACATGAACGAACTGAACGACATCCGCGAAACACCGACCGTTCCCCGGCTCGAGGGAGATCCGAACGCCCCTCTCGACCTCGCCGCGTTCAAGCAGGCGTTCCGGCGCCACGCCGCCGGTGTCGCGTGCGTGACGGCGCGCCAGACCGACGGAACCCCCGTCGGGTTCACGGCGACCTCACTTGCCTCGCTGTCGTCCGTGCCGCCGCTCGCGACCTTCAACATGGCCAGGACGGCAAGCTCCTGGCCGGCGATCGCCGAGACGGAGCGCGTCGTCATCCACACCCTCGGCGCACGCAATCGCGCCCTCGCCGAGCGGATGAGCGGGCCGAACGCCCTGCGCTTCGCCGGTGACCACTGGCATGAGGGTCCGCACGGCCTGCCGGTGCTGAACGACGTGACGAGCTGGATGGTCGGCCACATCATCGAGCGGGTCTCTGTGCACAACGGCGCCGTGATCGTCGTCCAGATCGAGGAGGGCGGCCTCGGCGACGAAGACGAGGCGTTGCTCTACCACGAGCGGATGTACCGGGTGCCCGGACCGGAAGCGGCGCTCTGAGCCGAGGCGAACGACCCGTTGGCCGGGTCAGGCGTCGTCGCGTGTCGCGGCAGTGCGCTTGAGCGCGCGGAGTCGCTGGCGTTCTGCCTCGACGACCGCAGCCTCCTCCGGGGTCGGAGCCGCGCCGCCGAGATGGCGCGGCTGCCACCACTGGCCGGAACCGTCGACGGGATACCCGGCCTGGAGTTCGTCGACCATGGCCTGGAGGGTGTCGTGGAGCTGCGCGGTGAGCTCCTGGGCGTCGACGGCGGGGTCGAGCTCGAACGGCGCTCCCACGGAGAAGCGGATCGGCACCCGGTACGCCTCCCGCAGGGTGGGCTTGTGGTTCTTCGTCAGCAGCCGGTGGCCGCCCCAGACCGCGACAGGGATCACCGGGACGCCGGCCTCCCTCGCCATCCGGACCGCGCCGGACTTGAGCTCGCGCACGGTGAAGGAGGCGTTGACCCCGCCTTCCGGGAACACCCCGAGGAGTTCACCCGCGCGCAGGGCGGCGACGGCCTCGCCGTATGCTGCGGCCCCCGCCTGCATGTCGACGCTGATGTGGTGCATACCGCGCAGCAGCCAGCCGACGACGGGCTTGTCGAAGGCGCCCTTCTTGGCCATGAAGCGGATGTGCCTGCGGTTGTGCAGCCAGGCCTGCCATTCGACGAGGGCGAAGTCGGCATAGCCGAAGTGCGTGATCGCCAGGACGGCTCCCCCGGTATCGGGGAGGTTCTCGAAGCCGGTCGCCGCAGCCTTGAGCCGGAAGACCCCGAAGATGGCCCGGCCGGCCACGATGGCCGGGGTGTAGAACGGTTCGCTCGTGCGACGTGTCATGGTCCAAGGCTATTCCCGGGCGCATAGCCGACGGGCTATGCGCCCGGCGCGGCGGACGCGGCCGGCTCGGCTGGGACGGCGACCTCTAGCTGAGGCAGAACGGGCCGAGCAGGCTCTTGAGCTCGCCGAACAGGTCTGCGCTGATCGTGACCTGGTACGGCAGTTCGAAGACGCGGGCCGAATCGTTCTTGATCAGCTTGAGCCGCACCTCCGAGGAGCCACGGTGCCGGATCAGCACGTCGCCGAGCGCGGTGACGGTGTCGGTCGTCGCGCGCGCCTCTGTGAGGGTGATCGCGAGGGTGCCAGAGTCGCCGGTCTGTCCGAGGTCCGGCGCGAAGAGACTGTATGCGTGGATGTTCATGCCGTCGTCCCGGAGGCTCACCCGACCGCGCACCACGACGATCGAGTCGTTGATGAGCGCGGGCGCGAACTCCTGGTACGCCTTGCCCATGAACATCACGTCGATGTCGCCGCCGAAGTCCTCGACCTGGATGATGCCGTACTGGTTGCCGCTCTTCTTGGCGATCCGGTGCTGGACGCTCGTGATGAGGCCGGCGATCGTGACGGTGTCAGCGTCCTGGGTCTGTTCGGAGGCGAGCAGGTCGGCGATGGAGGTCGAGGCGTGTTTCGCGAGCGGGATCTCCAGGCCGGCGAGCGGATGGTCGGAGACGTAGAGGCCGAGCATGTCGCGTTCGAAGGCGAGTTTCTCCTTCTTGCTCCATTCCGGACGGTCCGGGACCTGTTCGGTCTCCTGCGGGTCGTCGAAGAGGCTGTCGAAGTCGAAGCCGACCATGCCGTGTTCCTCGTCGCGCTTGATCTTCACGGCGGACTCGACGGCGCCCTCGTGGATCTCGACCATGGCCCGGCGGGTCGCTCCGAGGGAGTCGAAGGCGCCGGCCTTGACGAGGGATTCGACCGTGCGCTTGTTGGCGACCTGGATCGGCACCTTGCGGAGGAAATCGTGGAAGGACTCGAAACGGCCCTTCTCGTCGCGCGAGGCGCGGATCGCGTCGACGACGTTGAAGCCGACGTTGCGCACGGCGCCGAGCCCGAAGCGGATGTCCGGACCGACGGCCGCGAAGTAGCCGATGGACTCGTTGACGTCCGGCGGGAGCACCTGGATGCCCATCCGGCGGCACTCGTTGAGATAGAGCGCGAGCTTGTCGCGGGAGTCGCCGACGCTCGTCAGCAGGGCCGCCATGTACTCGGCCGGGTAGTGCGCTTTGAGGTAGGCGGTCCAGTAGCTGACCACGCCGTACGCCGCGGAGTGCGCCTTGTTGAAGGCGTAGTCGGAGAACGGCAACAGGATGTCCCAGACGGTCTTCACCGCCTCCATGGAGTACCCGTTGGTCTTCATCCCGGCGGAGAACCCGGCGAATTGCTTGTCGAGCTCCGATTTCTTCTTCTTGCCCATGGCCCGGCGCAGCAGGTCGGCCTGGCCGAGCGAGAAGCCGGCGAGCTTCTGCGCGATCGACATGACCTGTTCCTGGTACACGATCAGGCCGTATGTGGTGCCGATGACGTCCTTGAGGGCTTCCTCGAGTTCGGGGTGGATCGGCACGATCTCCTGCTGCCCGGTCTTCCGCAGCGCGTAGTTGGTGTGCGAGTTCGCGCCCATGGGCCCCGGCCGGTAGAGCGCGATGACGGCGGAGATGTCCTCGAAGTTGTCGGGTTTCATCAGGCGGAGCAGTGCGCGCATCGGGCCACCGTCGAGCTGGAAGACGCCGAGGGTGTCACCGCGGGCGAGCAGCTCGTATGCGATGGGGTCGTCGAGGCCGAGGTCCTCGAGCACGGGCCGGTGGCCGCGGTTGACGGCGATGTTGTCGAGGGCGTCGTCGATGATCGTGAGGTTGCGGAGCCCGAGGAAGTCCATCTTGATCAGTCCGAGGGACTCGCACGCCGGGTAGTCGAACTGGGTGACGATCTGGCCGTCGGCCTCGCGCTTCATCACGGGCACGATGTCGATCAGCGGGTCTGACGACATGATCACGCCGGCCGCGTGCACGCCCCACTGGCGTTTCAGGTTCTCGAGGCCGAGCGCGGTGTCGAAGACCGTGCGGGCCTCGGCATCCGTCTCGATGATCGCGCGGAAGTCGACGGCCTCGCGGTAGCGCGGGTGGTCCTTGTCGAACATGCCGGTGAGCGGCATGTCCTTGCCCATGATCGGCTGCGGCATGGCCTTGGTGAGCTTGTCGCCCATCCCGAACGGGAAGCCGAGTACCCGGCTGGAGTCTTTCAGGGCCTGCTTGGCCTTGATGGTGCCGTAGGTGACGATCTGGGCGACGCGCTCGGAGCCGTACTTCTCGGTGACGTAGTGGATGACCTCGCCGCGGCGACGATCGTCGAAGTCGACGTCGAAGTCAGGCATGGAGACGCGGTCCGGGTTGAGGAACCGCTCGAAGATCAGGCCGTGCACGAGCGGGTCGAGGTCGGTGATGCCCATCGCGTACGCGACCATCGACCCGGCTCCCGATCCGCGCCCTGGGCCGACCCGGATGCCGTTCGTCTTGGACCACATGATGAAGTCCGCGACGACGAGGAAGTAGCCGGGGAAGCCCATCTGGGCGATGATGCCGACCTCGTAGTCTGCCCGGGTGCGCACCTCGGCGGGAATGCCGTTCGGGTACCGGCGGGCCAGGCCGAGCTCGGTCTCCTTGACGAACCAGCTTTCCTCGTTCTCGCCCTCCGGGGTCGGGAAGCGCGGCATGTAGTTGGCCTGGGTGTCGAACTTCACCTCGCAGCGCTCGGCGATCAGGAGCGTGTTGTCGCAGGCTTCCGGGTTGTCGCGGAAGAGGTGCCGCATCTGGGCCGCGGTCTTGAGGTAGAACTCGTCTGAGTCGAACTTGAACCGGTTCGGGTCGTCGAGGGTCGACGCCGACTGCACGCACAGCAGGGCGGCGTGCGCCGTCGCATCGTGGGCGTGCGTGTAGTGCAGGTCGTTCGTGGCGACGAGCGGGAGGTTGAGCTCCTTGGCGAGGCGGAGCAGCTCGCTCATGGTGCGGCGCTCGATGTCGATGCCGTGGTCCATGATCTCGCAGAAGTAGTTCTCCGGTCCGAAGATGTCCCTCAGCTCCCCCGCAGCCTTCTTCGCCTCGTCGTACTGGCCGAGACGGAGGCGGGTCTGCACTTCGCCGCCGACGCAGCCGGTCGTGCCGATCAGGCCGTTCGAGAACTCGCTCAGCAGCTCGCGGTCCATGCGGGGCTTGAAGTAGTAGCCCTCGAGTGAGGCCTTCGTCGAGAGCCGGAAGAGGTTGTGCATGCCCGCGGTGTTCTCGGCGAGCAGCGTCATGTGCGTGTACGCGCCGCTGCCGCCGACATCGTCGCGGTTCTGGCCGCTCGTGCCCCATTTGACCCTGGTCTTGTCCCGCCGGTCGGTGCCGGGGGTGATGTAGGCCTCAGTACCGATGATGGGCTTGATGCCGGCGTCCGTCGCGGACTTCCAGAAGTCGAACGCGCCGAACATGTTGCCGTGGTCTGTGATGGCGACCGCGGGCATTCCCTGTTCGACGGCCTCTTTGATCAGCGGTTTGACCCGCGCGGCTCCGTCGAGCATGGAGTATTCGCTGTGCACATGCAGGTGCACGAAAGAATCATTCGATCCGTTCGCGCTAGTGGTATTCGACACGGATGCTCCGGTAGATGGTGTGTGGTGTTCCTGGCCTAGACATCCCTGAGCACGGTCAGGGCATGCTCAAGGTCCGCGGGGTATTCGGCGGAGAAGGTGACCCATTCCCGGGATTCCGGGTGGAAGAACGCAAGCTGTTTGGCGATCAGCCACTGCCGGGTGAGTCCCAGCCTGGCCGTGATCGAGGGGTCTGCACCGTACATGGCGTCGCCGACGCACGGATGCCGCTGGGCGGCCATGTGTACCCGGATCTGGTGGGTGCGTCCCGTCTCCAGGTGCACTTCGAGCAGGGACGCCGAGGGGAAGGCCTCGAGGGTCTCGTAGTGGGTGACCGAGTCTTTGCCGCCGGCGATGACCGCGAATTTCCAGTCGGAGCGCGGGTGCCTGCCGATGGGCGCGTCGATCGTGCCTGCACTCGGGTCGGGATGGCCCTGCACGACGGCATGGTAGATCTTCTCGACCTCGCGGTCGTGGAAGGCCTTCTTGAGGGCGACGTACGCCGTCTCCGACTTCGCGACGACCATGAGTCCGCTCGTGCCCACGTCGAGGCGATGCACGATGCCCGCGCGCTCCGAGGCCCCAGAGGTCGCGATCCGGTAGCCGCCGGCGGAGAGCGCGCCGAGAACCGTCGGGCCCGTCCAGCCGACGCTCGGGTGGGCCGCGACACCGGAGGGCTTGTTCACGACGACGATGCTCTCGTCGTCGTAGACGATCGTGAGGTCGGGGACCTCGATCGGAACGATTTCGAGAGCGTCCTTCGGTTGCCAGTTCACCTCGAGCCAGCTTCCCGCGTGCAGGCGGTCGGACTTGCCGACCACGACGCCGTCGATCGCGACACCGCCTGCCTCGGCGACCTCTGCGGCGAAGCTGCGGGAGAAACCGAGGAGTTTGGCGATGCCGGCGTCGACGCGAACGCCGGCGAGGCCGTCCGGAAGGGGGAGGGAGCGGGTTTCCATGGGGGGAATCAGGGTGCTAACTGGGTGGGTGTTGCCGTGGTGCCTTCGGCGGGCAGGGGCGGGGCCGGGGTCGAGCCGGGGTCGGCCGGATCGGCATCATCGGCGGTGGCATCGGAGGTGCCGGCCGGCTCGCGCACGGCCCTGCGTCCGTCGAGGCCGATGCCGCGGATGGTGAGGATCATGAAGATCACCATGCTCGTGACGATCGACGCGTCCGCGACGTTGTAAATGGCGGGGATCAACCAGGGTGTCGTGATGAAGTCGACGACGTGGCCCAGGCCGAAGGACGGCTCCCGGAAAAGCCGGTCGGTGAGGTTTCCGAGCACGCCGCCGAGGAGCAGGCCGAAGACGAGCGCCCACGCCAGGGAGCGGATGCGCCCGGCGAAGATCACGATGAACACGACGACCGCCGCGGCGATGATCGTGAAGATCCACGTCATGCCGGTGGCGAGGCTGAACGCCGCGCCCGGGTTCCGGACGTAGTGCCATTGCAGCACATCCCCCAGAACCCGGACGGTACTTCCTTCGGTCAGCGAACTGACGACGAGGAACTTGGCCGTCTGGTCGAGCGCATAGACGCCCAGCGCGGCGAGGCCCAGAACGATGAGCGCGCTGGATCGCCCTTTCGTTCGGACCTTAGGAGCCAAAGCCCTGGTAGCTCGGCTTCTGCGCGCTCTCGGCGCCGACCGGTGAGGCAGCGTCGAGGTCGTGCAGCTGGCCCTCGATGTAGCTCTTCAGCTTCTGGCGGTATTCGCGCTCGAAGGTGCGGAGCCCGTCGATCTTGTTCTCGAGGACGGAGCGTTCCTTGTCCAGGATCGTGTTCTGTGCGCGCTGCTTGGCTTCGGCCTCCGCAACGAGGCGGGCCGCAGTTGCGTGGCCCTCCGCGATGAGGGCGTCGCGCTTCTCGGCGCCTTCCTTGACGTGTTCCTCGTGCAGGCGGCGGGCCAGCTGCAGCAGGTTCGTGGTGCCGGCGGTCTCGTCGATCGGCTCGGCCACGGGAGCCGCTGCGGCGACGACCGCGGGAACGACGACGGGCGCGGGAACGACCTCGGGAGCCTTGACGGCTTCGACGGGGGCGACGACGGGAGTGCTTCCGGCTTCGGTGCTGACACCGGCGCGGAGCTCCTCGTTTTCGGCAGTCAGGCGGCGAAGCTCCACGACGACCTCGTCGAGGAAGTCATCCACCTCGTCCTGATCGTATCCTTCACGGAACTTGGTCGACTGGAACCGCTTGTTGACTACATCTTCCGGAGTTAGCGCCATGGCTTTCCACCCTTAAAACTCAGTTGAGAACTTTTTGTCGAACGAATAATTGACGCTACCGGACGGAGCGTGTTGCACACGCGAACCCGGGACGCCTCGATCAAGAATACATGCCGCACTCCGGAACGGACGCGAGAACTACCGGAGAGCGCCGACGACGCCCATGCCGATGATCGTGCAGAGCATGGTCAGGCTCCAGCCGAAGTCGAATGCGATCGGGCCGACCCGCAGTGGCGGCAGGATGCGCCGGAAGAATTTGACCGGTGGATCGGTGACCACGTAGATGAATTCGACCAGAACGAGCGTGATTCCCTGCGGGCGCCACGAGCGATTGACGCTGCGGACGAGGTCGACGATGAAGCGTCCCCACATGACGAAGAAATACAACAGCAGGGCGTAATAGATGATCCAGGCGAGCAGTGTGACGACGAACACGGCCGAGACTATGACTGCGCGAAGAAGGACGACTCCGTGTCGGACTCCTCGGCGGCGTTGTCGCCCGAGACGACGATGTGGGACGGCGAGAGCAGGAACACCTTGGCGGTGACCCGTTCGATCTTGCCGTAGAGGCCCTGGGAGAGGCCGCTTGCGAAGTCGATGAGCCTGCGCGCGTCGGCGTCACTCATCTGGGAGAGGTTGATGATGACCGGAATGCCCTCGCGGAAGGATTCCGCGATCAGCTGGGCATCGCGGTACTGGCGCGGGTGGACGGTGAGGATTTCATTCATTTCTGAGGCAGCCACATTCTTGGGAGTGGAGGTCTTGCGCAGCGGGGTCACCGGGGCGCGGCCATTGGTGCCGTGAGAGCCCTCGACGCGCGTCGCGGACGGGCCGGCCTGGTGCGGCGCGGCAGTCTTCGGCTGGGCGGAATTCGAGACGGCATTCTGATCGGCCGCGGGTGGGGCGACGGGCGCCTCGTACTCCAGCTCTTCGTCTGCCAGCCCCAGGTAAACCATGGTTTTCTTGAGCGGGTTGGACATCTCGACCTCCGTGTTGGTGATTCTTCGTACTCAGATTAACCGAGAGTCGGGCGATTCCCGGTGATTGCGGTGCCAATTCGAAGGTGTGTCGCCCCTTCGCGGATGGCCTCCGGATAGTCCTGCGACATGCCCATCGACAGGAATCGCGCCTCGGGCGCGGCCCTTCGGATGCCCTCCCCGAGTGACCGGACCCTGGCGAACTCCGCTGCCGGTTCCGCCCCGAGCGGGGCGACGGCCATGAGCCCGAGCAAGCGCAATCCCGGCGTGCCGAGCACGTGCTCGACGAGCGCATCGAGCCCGGAGGGATCGACGCCCCCGCGAGCGGGGTCGTCCGTGAGGTTCACCTGGATGAAGCAATCGATGGACGAATCGGCAGAGCCGAGGGCCGTCGCGAGGGACGCCCGGTCGACGGAATGCACGACGTGAGCGTATGAGCGCACCTGCCGGGCCTTCTTGCCCTGGACCTGGCCGACGAAATGCCAGGTGAGGTCGCGGCCGGCCAGGGCGCCGGCCTTTTCCTGGGCCTCCTGGTGGCGATTCTCGCCGAAATCGTGCACACCGAGCCGGAGGAGTTCCTCGATCATCGTGACGGGATGGAACTTGGTCACGACGATCGTCGTCACGTCCGCCGGGTCCCTGCCCGCGTCCCTGGCGGCCGAGGCGACCCGTTCGCGCACGACGTCGAGCCGCCCGGCGAGGCCGGACGGCTCAGGACGCAATTCGGTCACGATGGGTTTACTTGAGGAAGTCGGGGATGTCCAGGTCGTCGGGGTCTTCTTCGAAGGCCGGGTCGGCGACGGCCGTCCCTGCTTCTCCGGCGGACCAGGTCGCGACGCTTGCCTCTTCGGTGCCGAAGACGCTCGCAGCGCCGCCCGATGCAGCATCCGCCGTAGCGGAGACGGCGCCGGCGGCGACACCCGCGGCCACGAGGTCCGCGTGGCGCACCTCGACGGCCTTGACACCGGGTTCTCCGCCGTCGAAGCCTGCTGCGATGACCGTCACCCGGACCTCGTCACCGAGGGTGTCGTCGATGACGGCACCGAAGATGATGTTGGCTTCGGGGTGCACGGCCTCCTGGACGAGGCGGGCCGCGTCGTTGATCTCGAAGATGCCGAGGTTCGAGCCGCCCTGGATCGAGAGGAGCACTCCGTGTGCGCCGTCGATGGACGCCTCGAGCAGGGGGGAGGCGACGGCGAGTTCTGCCGCCTTGATGGCGCGGTCTGCACCGCGTGAGGAGCCGATGCCCATGAGCGCGGAACCCGCGCCCTGCATGACGGACTTCACGTCGGCGAAGTCGAGGTTGATCAGACCGGGGGTCGTGATCAGGTCGGTGATGCCCTGCACGCCGGCGAGGAGGACCTGGTCGGCCGTTGCGAAGGCCTCGAGCATGCTGATGCCGCGGTCGCTGATTTCCAGCAGGCGGTCGTTCGGCACGACGATGAGCGTGTCGACCTCGTTCTTGAGGGAGGCGACACCCGCCTCGGCCTGGGCCTGGCGGCGCTTGCCCTCGAAGCCGAACGGCTTCGTGACGACGCCGATGGTGAGCGCGCCGATGGACTTCGCGATGCGGGCGACGACGGGTGCTCCGCCGGTGCCGGTGCCGCCGCCTTCGCCGGCGGTCACGAAGACCATGTCGGCTCCCGCGAGGGCTTCTTCGATTTCTTCGGCGTGGTCCTCGGCGGCACGACGGCCGACCTCGGGGTCCGCGCCGGCGCCGAGGCCACGGGTGAGGTCGCGACCGACGTCGAGCTTGACGTCGGCGTCGCTCATCAGCAGCGCCTGGGCATCGGTGTTGATGGCGATGAACTCGACGCCACGGAGGCCGAGTTCGATCATGCGGTTGACAGCGTTGACGCCGCCGCCGCCGATTCCAACAACCTTGATGACAGCGAGGTAGTTCTGGTTTGTTGTTGACACGTCCGGCCTCCGGTGGAACCCTAAACCTCTGGTCGAAGTTTAAAGTTATGCTGAGTATGCAATTCCTGATTTCGAAGGTAAGCGCCACGCATCCCCCTCCGGGGAGGCGCGCCCGCGTGTCGCGAACAACCCCGGAAAAATCACCGTGCGGATTACGCGTGGCGGGACGACTCGGTTCCCCGGCCGGCGGATGGCCCGCGGATCAGCGGAGGACGGCGCTGTCCGGAGAAGAGACGTCGTATTCCTTGACGGTGCCGACGGGGTGGCTCACGATGAGCGCGGCGAGCACGACGGCCTTGTACTCCGATCGCTCCGCACTCCCCCACACCACCCGGGCCCCACCGGTCAGGACCAGGGTCACGTCGTCGGTGGTCGCCGCCGTGACCGTGTCGAGCTGCTGGCGGACGGCATCCGGGACGGCGGCGATGACGGCCGTCGCGGCCTGGAACCCGGCGCTGCCGACGCCGGCCCGCGCGTCGATCACGGGATAGTCGGCCAGGCGTGCAGGGCCGTTCTGGATCACGACGCCCGCGGCATCGACGAGGTTGAACCCGCCGGGGACGACGACCGTGCCGACGGGCGTCCGTTCGACGATCCGCACCACGAGGGTGTCCGGTGGCCTGCTCTCGGTCACGTAGCTCTGGATCAATGGGAACGTACCGAGGTCCTCGCGAATCCGCGCGAAGTCCACGAGGGGCAGCGGGGTGCCGAGCTGGTCGCCGAGCGCGGCGGTGACCTGGTCGGCGGAGATCCGGCTGGTCCCGACGACCTCGATCGTGCGGAGCGCCATCAGCGGCGAGTACGTCCCGATGAGAACGAACCCGAGGAGAGCGGCCACGGTACCGAGCGCGACGAGCCAGGCCGTGCGGCGGCGGCGCGAGCGCCAGGTGAAGCGGCGCACCTCCTCGCGTTCGTAACGCTTGCGCGCACGTCGGGCGGCGCGGAACTTGCGCCGGGCCGTTGCGGGGGTCAGCGCGGGCTCTGCGTCCTCCCCTGCCGTACCGGCGGTCTCCGTCTTTGCGTCAGACGCCCGCCCCTTCGGCGGCCGTGCGCCCGGTGACCGCGCCGGCACCGTCGTGATCGGCTCGGTGACGGGTTCGGCCTGCTGCGCTCCTGACGAGTGCAGAGGCGAGACGGAGGCGAGGTGCGGCTGCTCTGGCCGGCGTTTCGGGACCGTGATGGGTTCGGTGCTGGTGCCGTCGGTCGTTCCCCGGCCGCCGGCGGGAGTCGCGGTGTCCGCGGGGCGGCGCGACGAACGCTTCGTGCCCCGGCCGCCGGGTGTGGCAGCGCTGGGCGCGGCGCCGTCCCTGGTGGGCGGCTGCTCCGGCCGGTCGAAGCCCTCTGGTCGCCTCATTCCCCCGTGCTATCCCTGGGCCTGGACGCGGTCGCCGAGCGATTCGAGCAGCTGGGGGACGATCCGGTAGACGTCACCGCAGCCGAGTGTGACGACGAAGTCGCCGGGTCTGGCGATGCGCGCAACGTAGTCGGCGGCCTCCTGCCAGTCGGGCACGTAGGCGACTTTGGATGCGTCGTGGAACTTTCCGGAGACCAGGGCGCCGGTCACGCCGGGCTCGGGATCCTCGCGGGCGCCGTAGACGCCGAGCACGACCGTCTGGTCAGCGGTGCGTTCGAGGGTGTCCGCGAACTCCTGCGCGAAGAGGCGGGTGCGGCTGTACAGGTGCGGCTGGTGCACGGCGATGATGCGCCCGGTCCCGACGACGGTCCGTGCCGCGGTGAGCGCGGCCGCGACCTCCGTCGGGTGGTGGGCGTAGTCGTCGTAGACACTGACGCCGTTCACGGTGCCGTGCAGTTCGAAGCGGCGCTGGGTGCCTCCGAAGGTGGCAATGGCCGCGAGCGACGCTGCGGGGTCGCAGCCGAGTCCGACGAGCACGGCGAAGGCGCCTGCCGCGTTGATCGCGTTGTGCCTGCCGGGGATCCGCAGGGTCGCTGAGTAGTCCTGGCCCGCATACGAGACGGAGAAGCTCACGGGACCATCCGTCACGACGGAGTGCACGCGCACGGTCGCGTCGGCGGCCTCGCCGAAGGTGACGACCTTCTGGCCGGTGAGGCTCCGGGTGACCCGGACCGCGCCGGGGTCGTCTGCGGAGATCACGACGAGCTCGGTGGCTGCGTGGGAGAACTGCACGAAGGCGGCCTCGAAAGCTTCGAGGGACCCGTAGTGGTCGAGGTGGTCCGGATCGACGTTCGTCACGAGCGCGATGGCCGTGTTGTACAGCAGGAAGGACCCGTCGGATTCGTCGGCCTCGACAACGAACAGGTCATCGGTTCCCGCGCCCGCCGAGACGCCGAGGGACTCGATCACTCCGCCGTTGACGAAGCTCGGGTGCTTGCCGATGCCGAGCAGGCCCGTGACGATCATCCCGGTCGACGTGGTCTTGCCGTGTGCGCCGGCGACGGAGACGAGGCGGTGCTTCTGGATCAGCCAGGCGAGCGCCTGGGCCCGGTGCAGCACCGGGAGGCCGCGCTCGAGGGCGAGGACGTACTCGGGGTTGTCCTGCCAGAGCGCCCCGGTGACGACGAGGGAATCGGCATCCCCGACATTCTCCGCGGCGTGGCCGATGCTGATCCGCGCTCCGAGCTCGCGCAGGGCGAGCACGTTCGCCGACTCGCGCACGTCGGAGCCGGTCACGGTGTGGCCGGCCGCAAGGAAGAGCCGCGCGATGCCGCTCATTCCGGAACCGCCGATGCCGACGAAATGTACCGTTCCCAGGTCCGCAGGAATGACGAGGTTCAGGTCGGGCTTGATCACGTGGTGCCGCTCTTCTCAGTGTCGAATCTCAGTGTCGAAATCGGGTGTGGTGCGGCCTCTACGTTACGCGTCGGCGCCAGGGATTGCCGGATTGACGCCGCCGTGTGGGTGGCCGAGGGCATCGCTGACGAGGTCCGCCATCCGCTCGGCGCCGTCGCGGCCTCCGACGGATGCCGCGAGCTCCCCCATCCTGCGCACGCGCGGCCGGTCGGTGAGGAGCGGCACGAGCTCGTCAGCGACCCAGGCGGGCAGGAAGGCCGCGTCGTCGACGATGATCCCGCCACCCGCGGCGACGACGGAGGCCGCGTTGAAGCGCTGTTCCCCGTTTCCGACCGGGTAGGGCACGTAGACGGCGGGGATGCCGAGCGCGCTGAGCTCGCAGACCGTCCCGGCCCCTGCCCGGGAGACGGCGAAGTCCGCGCTCGCGAGGGCGAGGTCCATCCGGTCGCAGTACTCGATCATCCGGTAGTGGTCGATGGCCGGGTCGGAGACCTCGGATTTCTGCCCGGTGATGTGCAGCACCTGCCAGCCGGCCGCGACCAGCGCCGATGCTGACTGCACGGCCGTGCCGTTGAGGCGCCGCGCGCCGAGGGACCCGCCCGTGACGAGGAGGGTCGGCCGGCCGGGGTCGAGGTCGAAGAAGCGCAGCGCCTCCGCCCGGACGCCGGGGCGGTCGAGGTTCTGGATCTCCGGCCGCAGCGGCATTCCCACGACCCGGCCGTGGCGGATCCGGGTTCCGGGGAACACGACGCCGACGCGCGTGGTCAGCCAGGCCCCGAGGCGGTTCGCGAGTCCCGCGCGGAAGTTCGCCTCGTGGATGGCGATCGGGATGCCCGCCCGGCGGGCCGCGAGGTAGGCCGGCGTCGAGACGTAGCCGCCGAAGCCCACGACGACGTCGACCTTCCTGGCGCGGAGCACGGCGGCGAGGTCGCTGACGGCGCGGTTGAACCGGGGCAGGAAGAGCACGGCGGCGCGGTTCGGGCGGCGCGGGAACGGCAGCCGTGGCACGAAGATCAGCTCGTAGCCGCGTGCGGGTACCAGGCGGGCCTCGAGGCCTTCCCTGGTGCCGAGCACGATCATGACCGCGTCGGGTTCGCGCGCGCGGATCGCATCGGCGACCGCGAGCAGGGGGTTGACATGGCCGGCGGTCCCGCCGCCGGCCATGAGGTACGTGGTCACTCGGACACCCGTCTCGGTCCGGGCCGTGCCGCCGGGTGCTCGGTTCCGCCGGGGGTGCGCCCGGCCGGATCGGGGTGCGCGCGGGCGAAGGACAGCACGATGCCGATCGCGATCAGGGTCGAGAGCAGGGCTGTGCCGCCCGCGGAGACGAGCGGAAGCGGAACGCCGAGGACGGGGAAGACGCCGAGGACGACACCGATATTGACGAGCGCCTGGCCGATGACCCAGACCATCACGGCGGCCGTCGACACGCGCGCCTGCACGCTCGTGCTCGAGCGCATGATCCGCAGGAAGGCGAACGCGAGCAGGATGAACATGCCGAGCACGACGATGGCGCCGATCAGGCCCAGCTCCTCGCCGATGATCGCGAAGATGTAGTCGTTGTCCGCAGCGGGCAGCCAGGACCATTTGGCCTTGGAGTTGCCGAGTCCGACGCCGAAGATCCCGCCGTTGGCGAGTGCCCAGGTGCCGTGCAGCGGCTGCCAGCACGCCGCGGAGATCGTTCCGGTGTGGTCGTCGCAGCCGGTGTTCAGGAAGGAGAGGATGCGGGTCATCCGGTTGGAGCTCGAGACGGCGACGAGCACGCCCGCGACCGTGCCGACCAGGAGCGGGAGCGCGAGCATCCGCAGCCGGACGCCCGCGAAGAAGAGCGCGCCGAAGAGGATTCCGGCCATGATGATGACGGTTCCGAGGTCGCCGCCGATCAGTACGAGCATGATCGATCCGCCGCCGACGCCGAACACGGGAATGTAGACGTGGCGCCAGTCGTCGAGCAGGTCCTGCTTCTGGGAGAGGATCATGCCGAGCCAGATGACGAGCGCGAGCTTGATCGCCTCGGACGGCTGGAACTGGACCCCGCCGAGGGACAGCCAGTTCGTGTTCCCTGCGACGGTGATGCCGAGCGGGGTGAAGACGACGAGGCACTGCAGCAGGCACGCGATGATCAGGGTCGGCCAGGCCACCCGCTGCCAGAACTTGATCGGCATCCGGCTGACGAAGAGCATCAGCGGGACACCCACGGCCGCGAAGCCGCCCTGGCGGAGCACGGTGCCGAAGAAGCCTGCGTTCTCGAGGTAGGAGTCGACCGACGATGAGGACAGCACCATCACGAGGCCGAAGGCGACGAGGAAGAGGGTCGTTCCGAGCAGCAGGAAGTAGCTCGTCGATTCCGCCTTGAACACGCGTCCGAGATGGATGCGGGTGGCGGGGTTGTGCGCCTCGGGCGCCGGCTGGTGGGGGGCTGCGGTCCTAGGCGTTCGAGCCAGGGGCAGTCTCGCCATCCGCCTCACCTCCCAGATAATCGTGAACGGCTTCCGCGAAGAGGCGGCCGCGTGCTGCGTAGTCGGAGAACTGGTCCATCGATGCCGCCGCCGGTGCGAGCAGCACGACGTCACCTGACTCGGCGATGCCTGCCGCGGCAGCGACGGCGTTCGGCATCACCTGTCCAGTGTCAGCGGCATCGATCTCGAATACGGGCAACCCGGGGGCGTGTCGCAGGAATGCCGCCCGCAGGGCGTCCCGATCGACGCCGATGATGACGGCGCCCCGGAGCCGGGGCACGTGGGTGCTGACGAGGTGGTCGATGTCGACGCCCTTGAGCAGGCCGCCGACGAGCCAGACCACGGAGTCGAACGCGGCGAGCGACGCATCCGCTGCGTGCGGGTTCGTGGCCTTCGAGTCGTCGATCCAGCGGATGCCCGCTGCGTCTGCCACGATCTCGATGCGGTGTTCGTCGAGCTGGAAGGTCTCGAGCACGTCATGGATGATCGGTGCGTCGACGTCGAAGGACCGCGCGAGGGCACTCGCGGCGAGGATGTCGGCCACGAGGTGGGCGGCGCCGAGGCCGCGGGCGCGGAGCTCGGGCACGGTGGTCAGTTCGATCGCGGTGTCGAAGCGTTCCTCGAGGAAGGCGCGGTCGCAGAGGATGCCGTCGACGACGCCGAGGTCGCTCGGACCGGGGACGCCGAGGCCGAAGCCGATGGCGCGGGCGCCCTCGCGGACTTCGGCGTCCTCGACCATCGTGCGGGTGGCCTCGTCGTCCTTGTTGTAGACGCACGCGATCTTGGTGTTGGCGTAGACGGTGGCTTTTGCCTCGCGGTAGGCGGCAGCGGAGCCGTGCCAGTCGAGGTGGTCGTCCGCGATGTTCAGGCAGACGCTCGCCCACGGCACGAGGGCGCCCGGCCCGGTGCGTGGCAGGTGGTGCAGCTGGTAGCTCGAGAGTTCGACGACGAGCACGTCCCAGCCGAGCGGGTCGCGGACGGCGTCGAGGACGGGCACGCCGATGTTGCCGCAGGGGGCGACCCGGTGGCCTGCTGCGGCGAGGATCGTCGCGGTCAGCTGCACGGTCGTGGTCTTGCCGTTGGTGCCCGTGACGAGGATCCACTCTGCCGGGGCGCCGACCTTGTCGCGCAGGCGCCAGGCCAGTTCGATGTCGCCCCAGACGGGGATTCCGGCTGCAGCGGCCCAGAGCAGCAGCGGGTGGTCGGGGTGGAAGCCGGGGCTGACGACGAGGAGTTCCGGACGGTGGGCGGCGAGTTCAGCGGGGACTTCGCTCAGGTCGGCCTGGACGAGCCCGGCGCCGATCACGCCGAGGAGCCTGGCCCGGTCGTCCGGGGCGTTACCGGCGACGACGAGGACGTCCGCGCCGAGTTCGGCGAGGGTGTCCGCCGCGGCGAAGCCGGTCACGCCAAGGCCGAGGACGGCGACCCGGAGCCCGGTCCAGTCGGCGTGCCAGCTGATGAGGCCGTCGAGGCGGCGATGGCCAGAGTGCGTGTCGTATGGGTTGTTGCTCATCATCATGCGGTCAGCCATTCGAGGTAGAACGAGCCGACGCCCGCCGCGACGAGGAGTCCGCCGACGATCCAGAACCTGACGACGACGGTGACCTCTGCCCAGCCCTTGAGCTCGAAGTGGTGGTGGATCGGGCTCATCAGGAAGATCCGTTTGCCCCGGGTGACCTTGAAGTACGCCCTCTGGACGATCACGGAGCCGGCTTCGATCACGAACAGGCCGCCGAGGAGCACGAGCAGGAGCTCGGTGCGGCTGAGGATCGCGAGTGCGGCCAGCGCCCCGCCGATGGCGAGGGACCCGGTGTCGCCGAGGAAGATCTTGGCGGGTGAGGTGTTCCACCACAGGAAGCCGATCAGGCCGCCGACGATCGCTGCGGCGACGATGGCGAGGTCGAGGGGGTCGCGCACGTTGTAGGAACGGTAGAGGTCGCCGATGTCCGCTCCCCCGTACCTGGCCTGGTTGGACTGCCAGAAGCCGATCACGATGTACGCCCCGATGGCGAGGATCGATGACCCGGTCGCGAGCCCGTCGAGGCCGTCCGTCACGTTCACTCCGTTGGAGGTCGCCGCGACGAGGAAGCAGATCCAGACGATGAACAGGGCGATCCCGACGATGGTCCCGAGCTTCATGAAGTCGAGGGGCAGGTCGCGCAACAGTGAGATCTTGGTGGATGCCGGGGTGAGGCCGTGCCTGTTCGGGAACTGCAGCGCCAGAACGGCGAAGACGCCGGCGACGAGCACCTGCCCGCTGATCTTCTGCCAGCCGCCGAGGCCGAGGCTGCGCTGGTTCCGGGTCTTGATGAAGTCGTCGAGGAATCCGACGAGCCCGAGTCCGACCATCATGAACAGCACGAGCAACGGGGACGCCGTGATCGGGGTGCCCGTGAGCCACATCGCAAGGAAGTAGCTGATCAGGGTGCCGAGGATGATGACGATGCCACCCATGGTCGCGGTGCCGCGCTTGGCGTGGTGGCTCTTCGGGCCGTCATCGCGAATGAACTGTCCCCAGCCGAGCTTGTGGAAGAGCCGGATGAACAGCGGGGTCAGGGACAACGTGAAGACGAGCGACATCGCGCCGGACATCAGCAGGGCTCTCATGAGAAGAACTCCCCGAGGCGGTCGCCGAGGAACCTGAGGCCCGCGGAGTTCGACGACTTCACGAGCACCGTGTCACCGGGGCGGATGGTCGCGGTGAGGAGCGCGAAGGCGTCGTCCTGGTCGTCGACGAAGAGCGATTCCCCGTCCCAGGACCCCTCGTTGATCGTGCTGATGTGCATCCGGCGGGCGGCGGGTCCCACCACGACGAGCTGGGAGATGTTGAGTCGCACGGCGAGCAGTCCGATGCGGTCGTGCTCGTCCCCGGAGAATTCGCCGAGTTCGCTCATTTCGCCGAGGACTGCGACGGTGCGTTCTCCCGGCCGCCGGATCTGGGCGAGGGTCTTGAGGGCCGCCGTCATCGAATCGGGGCTCGCGTTGTACGCATCGTTGATGACCGTGACCCCGTCACGCCCGCCGAGCACCTGCATCCGCCAGCGTTCGGCCGTGACGACGGATTCGAGTGCCGCGACGATGTCGTCGATGCCGACCCCGAGCACCTCTGCTGTGGCCGCAGCGGCGAGGGCGTTCATCACGTGGTGCTCTCCGAGTACCTGGAAGGTCACCGGGCGGGTGTCGCCGCCCGCGAGGTGCAGGGTGAACGTCGTTCCGCTGCTCGAGACCTCGATCCCGGTCGCGTGCACGCCGGAGAAGTCCGTTCCGTCCGGTGCGCGCGAGGTGCCGGTGGCGTCCTGGCCGAACCAGACCACCCTGGCGCGGGTGTGTGCCCGCATTCCGGCGACGCGGGGGTCGTCGGCGTTCAGCACGGCGACATCCGTTGCGAGGAGGTCGGTGACCATTTCGGTCTTGGCCGCCAGGGTCGCTTCGATTCCGCCGAATTCGCCGGCGTGGGCGAGGCCGACCTTGAGGACGATCCCCACGTCCGGACGGACCATCCGGATCAGCCTGGCGATCTCGCCGATGCCGCTCGCGCCCATTTCGGCGACGAGGAACCGGGTGTCGAAGTCGACGGCGAGCATCGTGATCGGCGCGCCCACCTCGTTGTTGAAGGAGGCGCGGGCGGCGACGGTCGGGCCGACGCGTTCGAGGATGGCGCGCAGCAGGTTCTTGGTGGTCGTCTTGCCGTTGGACCCGGTCACGCCGATCACCCGGAGCCGACCCTCCGCGCGGACGCGGGCCACGACGAAGGTGGCGAGGTCGCCGAGGGCGACCACCGCGTCTGCGACGATGATCTGGGCGACGGGGAGGTCGAGCGCGCGCTCGACGATGAGGAGCGCGGCGCCGTTGTCGATCGCGGCAGGAGCGAAGAGGTGACCATCGGTGGTCTCCCCCGGCTTCGCGACGAAGATGCCGCCGGGGCGGATCTCACGCGAGTCGGTGTCGACGGCACCGGAGACGACGGTCGCCGGCGTCGTCGGCGAGCCGTCGGCGTTCAGGGCTCCGTCGAGGTGCAGGGCGCCGTTGACGGCGCCGGCGATCTCGGAGAGGGAGAGGGCGATCATCTACTGCCACCCCGCTTCGCGCAGCGCGAGCCGGGAATCGTCGCGGGCGGAATAGGGGATCTTGACGCCGTTCACTTCGTGATAGTTCTCGTGGCCGGGGCCCGCGTAGAGGATCGAGTCGCCCTCGACCGCGAGGCCGAGCGCGGTGCGGAAGGCGGTGCGCGGGTCGGCGACCTCGTAGAGCTCCACGTCGGGGACGGCCTCTCGGGCGCCGGCGATCAGGGCGGCCCTGATCGAGGCCGGGTCCTCGTAGCGGGGGTGGAAGTCGGTGATGACGACGACGTCTGCGCCCCTGGCTGCGATGGCACCCATGGCCGCGCGCTTGGTGGTGTCGCGGTCGCCGTCGGCGCCGAAGACCATGAACAGTCGCCCCGGCGTGAAGGTGCGGATGGCCGCGAGGGTGTTGAGGAAGGCGTCCGGGCTGTGACCGTAGTCGATGTAGACGAGCGGTCCGCGGTCGCCGGAGATGCGCTCGGTGCGCCCCGGGATGTATACGTCGATGCCGCCGTCGCGGGCGAGGGTGTGATTGATGGCATCGAGGTCGTAGCCGGATTCGACGAGCATCAGGATGGCCAGTGCGGCGTTCGCGGCCATGAACCAGCCGATCAGCGGAACACGGGTCTGCAGGCGGCGGCCCTCCGGCCCCTCGAGCAGGAACTCCGTGTAGAGGGCGTCCTCCGACACGATCGAGAGGTGCCAGTCGGCGTCGACCTCTGGATGGATGCTGAGGGTCGTCACCGGGATGCGGCACTCTGCGACGATCCGCTGGCCCCATTCGGAGTCCACGGTGATGACGCCGCGCCGGGACCGGTCGGGCTGGAAGAGTTCGAGTTTGGCCTGGAAGTACTCGTCGAGGCTGGCGTAGTCGTCGAGGTGGTCGTGGCTGAGGTTGGTGAACCCTGCGACATCGAAGACGAGCCCGTCGACACGGTGCCTGCTGAGGGCCTGCGCGGAGACCTCGATCGCGACGGCGCGCACTTCGGCTTCGCGCATCCTGGCGAGAAGGGCATGCAGTTCGGTGGCCTCCGGGGTGGTGAGCGAGCTCACGACGGCGAGGTCGCCGATGCGGCGTTCCGCGGTCGAGGTGAGGCCTGTGACGACGCCGAGCTGGTTCAGGATGGCGACGAGGAGGTAGACGACGCTCGTCTTGCCATTCGTTCCGGTCACTGCGAAGAGCGTTGCCGGGTTCTCGTCGGTCCGGTAGATCCAGGCGGCGACCGCGCCGAGAGCGGCGCGCGCGTCCGGGGTGACGAGGATCGGCAGGCCGCTTCCGGCGGCGACGAGCGCACCGGCCTCATCGGTCAGGATGGCGACGGCTCCGGCCTCCCTGGCGTCGTCGGCGAAGCTCGCGCCGTGGAAGGCTCGCCCGGGAACGCCGACGTACAGGTCGCCCGGCTGGACGGAACGGGAGGAGATACTCACGCCGGAGACTTCGAGACCCTCGATGTCGCCGCGCAGGAAAAGTTCGAATTCATCAACCATGCCCGACAACGACCGCGCAACCGGGTGCTGAGGACGGAGAGCCGATGGTGCCAACTCGGTCACGGGGCTCGCTTTCTTACCAGGTACCGGGAAGGGCAGGCGCTGGAGCGCCCGATGGAACTGCCCGGTACTTCTTCAGCACCTGGCTCATGACCTCCTGGAAGATCGG
Organism: Cryobacterium sp. MDB1-18-1; assembly: GCF_004402735.1. Lineage (NCBI taxonomy): Bacteria > Bacillati > Actinomycetota > Actinomycetes > Micrococcales > Microbacteriaceae > Cryobacterium > Cryobacterium sp. MDB1-18-1. The sequence goes on from NZ_SOFR01000001.1 coordinate 48,979, forward strand.
AGCGGGCGCTGCAGACGAATTCAGTTTAACAGGATCGGCGAGACTGACCGAAACGACGTACTCCGGATCGTCTGCGGGAGCGAACCCGGAAACCGACACAAGGTACCCGTGGGTGTACCCGCCGTGGCCGTCCGGCATCTGGGCCGTTCCGGTCTTCGAGGCGACCCGGTAGCCGGGAATGTTCCAGACCTTGGACAGCCAGGCCTTCTGGTACACCATCTCAAGCATGTCCGAGGTGTCGTGCGCGGCCGATGCCGAGACGACCTGGGTTCCCGCTGCTGCCGGCACATTCGTCATGGTGCCGTCCGCCTGGCGGCAGCCGGCGACGAGCTGGACGGGCAACCGGACGCCCTTGTTCGCAATGGTCTGGTAGATGCTCGCGATCTGGAGCGCCGTCGTGGTCAGGCCCTGGCCGAACATGGTGGCGTACTTGGTCTGGGGGTCCCATTCGTCGTAGGGATGCAGGATTCCGGAGTCTTCGGCGGGGAACCCCGCCTCCGTCGCAGTGCCGAGGCCGAACTTGGTCATGTAGTCATAGCGCTGCTTGTCGGTCAGCAGTTCGCCGAACTTGGACATGCCGGTGTTCGAGGATTCGATCAGCACGCCGGTGAGGGTGAGGTGCAGGTCGGCGTGACCGGAACTGTCGTTGATGTTCGCGCCGTTGCCCGGCAGGTATCGATAGGGCGCGACGACCTGGGTATTCACCGTGGCCTTGCCCGCATCGAGAACGGATGCCGCGGTGAGCGCCTTGAAGGTCGACCCCGGTTCGAAGGAGGCCGTGAAAGCGCGCGAGCCGCGGTCATCGGGGTTGGTCGTTCCGTTGACGTTGTTCGGGTCGACACTGGGATAGTCGGCGACCGCGACGAGCTTCCCGGTCTTGACCTCCTGCACCACGACCGTTCCCCACGCCGCGCCGGTGGCCTGGGCCTGCTTGGCCAGGGCCTGCTGGACGAACCACTGCAGGTCGGAGTCGATCGTCGTCACGACATCTCCGCCGTCGACGGCCGCCTTCTCCGTGACGGTGCTCTGCGGCAGCCGGACGCCGTCTGCGCCCTTCTCGTAGGTCTCCGTTCCGTCGGTGCTCGCGAGGCAGGAGTCCTGGCCGATTTCAAGGCCGGCCTGGGCTTCACCCTCTGACGACACGAATCCGACGAGGTTGCCTGCGACCGCACCGTCCGGGTACACCCGGCCGGGCTTCTTCTCGAAGTAGATCCACGGGATCTCGAGCGCGTCGACCGCCCGGAACACCGAGACATCCACTGCCTTGGTCACCATGGCGTAATCCGACGCGGGATTGGCGGCGAGCGACGAAGAGATGATCGCGAGGATCGCGTCTCCGGTCTGACCGGTGATGGCGCCGACCTCCGCAGCGGCCTGGGCGACGGTGACCGTCTGGTCTCCCGCCGCCGTTGTGCGGGTGAACTCGACGGCATTGCGGGGAGACAGCGTGATGTTGTAGCGCATCACCGTCCCGGCGAGTACGACGCCGTTGGCGTCGACGATGTCACCGCGTGAGCCGTAGATGGGCTGCTCGACCGATCGGTTGCCGAGTGAATCGGCGCTGAGGGTGTCGGCACGGACGACCTGGATGTCGACGAGCCTGACCACGAAGAGTGCGACGATCGCGAAGAGGAGAACGACCGTGATCGCGATGCGGCGCTTGCCGCTGCGCGTCGACCTGGCACTGACACCCACAGTTTCGGTTCCTTACTGCGGACGGGGCCGCGGTTGTGGCACCCCGGCTCGTGCGGGAATGCGTTCTAGCGAGTCGTGGGCGTCGGGAGTCCGGCGCCAGGGGCTGGCACGGCGGCGGTTGAGGTTGTCGGGGCGGTCGTGGTGGCTGGTGACGTCGCGGCGCCGGCGACGCTCGCGCCCTGCCCGGTGGCCTGGGCTGGCTGTGTCACCAAAGGTACGCCGGTGAGCAGCGCGTTCGGCACGAGACTCGCCGCACCGGCCTGACTGCCCGTTGCGGAACTCGGGGCGCCGAGCACTGCGGAGTCGGAGAGGCGCAGGTAGACCGGGTTGGAGTTGCTGATCATGCCGATGGCCTCGGCGTTGGCCGCGAGGCTCTGCGGGGAGGAGACCCGGACGAGGTCCTCCGTGACGCTGTCGGCGGTGCGGCTGAGTTCCGTCTGGCTGGCCTGCAGGCGGGACACCTCGTACGCGCCCTGCGAGATTCCGACGCTCAGCAGGAGCTGCGCGACAATGATCACCGCGACCCCGGCGACGGCGGACAGGGCGAAGGCGATCTTGGGTCGTGCCCGGCGCTGGCTGCGCGTTGCGACGATCTCGATGTGGCGAAGCCGCGAGCCTGGCTGGCCTGCCGGAGCGTCCAGCGGTTTCTGGTCGGGGGTGTCGTGCCGGGGGGCACTTTCCCAGTTCGGTCGCAGCACGCGTGCGAGATTGTCGCTCATCCGGCTCTCCTCAGTCGCTCGGCGGCGCGAAGTCTGACCGACGTCGCACGGGGGTTTCTCGCCTTTTCTTCTTCCGAGGCGAGTTCGGCGCCCCGGATCAACTGTGTGAACAGTGGCTTGTGTTCCGGCAGCTCGATGGGCAGGCCGGCGGGGGCGCTCGAGGTGGATGCCCGGGCGAGCGCCTTCTTGACGATCCGGTCCTCGAGCGACTGGTAGGCCTCCACGACGATCCGGCCGTGCACGGCGACGGCATCGAGGGCGGCGGGGATCGCGCGTTCGAGAACGGAGAGTTCCTGGTTGACCTCGATGCGCAGGGCCTGGAAGACCCGCTTCGCCGGGTGTCCGGTGCGCTGGACGACGACGGGGGTGACCTTCGTGAGGATCGCGACGAGCTCGGCCGAGCGGACGAGAGGGGCGGTGGACCGAGCCTCGACGATGGCCTTGGCGTAGCGTGCCGCGAGTTTCTCTTCGCCGTACTCGTGGAAGATCCGGCGCAGTTCGGACTCGCTGTACGTCGCGAGGATGTGCTCCGCCGTCAGGTCGCTCGTGTTGTCCATCCGCATGTCGAGCGGAGCGTCCTTGGAGTACGAGAAACCGCGTTCGACCCGGTCGAGCTGGAGCGAGGAGACTCCGAGGTCGAAGAACACGCCCTGGACCTCTTCGATGCCGAGGGAGTCGAGGGCGTCCTGGATGCCGTCGTAGACGGTGTGCACGAGGTGGATCCGGTCGCGGAACGGCTTGAGGCGCTCCTCGGCGATCGAGAGCGCCTCGAGGTCACGGTCGAGGCCGACGAGGGTGAGTCCTGGGAAGCGGGTCAGGAAGGCCTCGGAGTGCCCGGCCATGCCGAGGGTCGCGTCGACGAGCACGGCGCCGGGCTGGTTCAGGGCCGGCGCGAGGAGCTCGACACAGCGTTCGAGCAGTACGGGGGTATGGATTTCGTCGATGTTCATGGTCCCGGGGAGTAGTTCCTGGATCCTGATCCCCATCCGGCAGTCCTGGCACCGGGGAAGTGTGTCAGGGCGTACGGCTGGGAGTCAGGCGCCAGGTTCTAGAAGAGTCCCGGAATCACCTCCTCCGTGGTGTTGGCGAACGAGGTTTCCTGTTCGGCGAGGTACAGGTCCCAGGCCTCGGTGTCCCAGATCTCGACACGGTCGCCCGCACCGATCACCGTGAGTTCGCGGTCGAGGCCGGCATAGCTGCGGAGGTTGGCGGGGATGGTGACGCGGTTCTGGCTGTCGGGAGTTTCCGCACTGGCTCCGGAGGTGAAGACCCGGAGGAAGTCACGGCCCTGCTTGCTCGTGATCGGGGCCTGCTTGATCTTTTCGTGCAGTTCCTCGAACGCCCGGGTCGTGAAGACGTAGAGGCAGTGCTCCTGGCCGCGGGTCATCACGATGCCGGTGGACAACTGCTCACGGAACTTCGCGGGGAGGATGACGCGTCCCTTGTCGTCGAGCTTGGGGGCATAGGTCCCGAGGAACATTCATCACCCCTTCTCTTCCGGCCAAGTTCAGGTGTTACTCCACTTTACTCCACTTTGGACCACGAAAACGGGAAATGCCACGATCAACGAGTAAATTTCTAGAAAAATACCAGATGAACAGGCTAAGTGATGGGTGGAGGGAAATCCAAGGGCGAGCGGGGTCGAGAGTCGATTTTGGGCACAAAAAAAGGGCCGATCTGTGATCGGCCCTGCTTTTGTGAAGTTTCGGTCGTGCTGTGGAGGATGGGAGCCGAAGGGCTAGTTGCCGTCCTGGCGTCGATCCCAACGGTCATTGAGACGGTCCATGAACCCGCGGCCGGACTTGCCGGAACCCGACGGGCGTGACCCGCTCGTCCCGGACGGTGACGTGCCGGAGGATGAGAAGCCGGAGGACGACAGCCTGCGGGCGGCCTTGCCCGGTGACGTGGCGAGCAATACCCCTGCGAACATGACGACGAAGCCGAGGATTCCGAGCCACAGCTGCTGCACTGCGACTCCGGCGATCAGTCCCCCGATACCGGCGACGACCGCGAGAACGCCGAGGGCGATCGAGCGGTAGTTCGGGCGAAGCGATGAACCGCCAACGGTCGCGACGAAGTCGGAGTCGTTGTGGTAGAGCCCGCGCTCCATCTCTTCAAGGAGTCGCTGCTCTTGTTCCGAAAGCGGCATCTTATTCCTCCTCTGTAGGATCACCGGTGAATCCCAATTCTAGCCCCGCCGCGATAGCTAGGCTAGGCGGGTGGCTGAAAGCAATCAACTGGTCGATCTGGTTCAAACTCGCATCGACGAATTCCTGAAAACCCGTCAACTAATTGTGACTACTGTCAGCCCGGATCTTAGCGCGCTGGTGAACTTCTCACGGCAGTTTCTCAGCGGTGGTAAGCGCTTCCGGGCCCAGTTCTGCCACCAGGGCTGGCAGAGCGTCCCCGGTTCGGACGCACTCGATTCCGCGCCGGTCATCGCGGCGGCCGCCGCCCTCGAAATCTTCCATGCCGCCGCCCTCGTCCACGACGACATCATCGACAATTCGGACACCCGCAGGGGTTCGGCATCCGCCCATAAACTCTTCGAATCCCTGCATGCCACGGGCGGCTGGGCCGGCGCTCCTGTCGAGTTCGGCCGGGCCTCCGCCATCCTTCTCGGGGACCTGCTCCTCGGGTGGAGCGACGAGCTCCTCGACGAGGGCCTCCAGGCCTCCGAAGATCCTGTGGCGGCCAGGCTCGGTCGCCACGAATTCAACCAGATGCGCACGGAGGTGACAGCCGGTCAGTACCTCGACATCCTCGAGGAAAGGGCCTGGCTCGTGCAGCAGGAGGAGGAGTTGCTCGAACGCGCCATGCGGGTCATCGTCTTCAAGTCCGCGAAGTACAGCGTCCAGGCTCCCCTCGTCATCGGGGCGGCACTCGCGGGCGCCGACACGGCCCACCTCGACGCGTTGCGCGCCTTCGGGCTTCCGCTCGGCATCGCATACCAGCTCCGCGACGACCTGCTCGGAGTGTTCGGCGACGCGGCCGTGACGGGCAAACCGAGCGGTGACGACCTGCGGGAGGGCAAGCGCACCGTGCTCATCGCACTCGCCAGGCGCGCGCTCGAACCGGCCGCGCGGGAGTACCTCGACGGACTCCTCGGAGACCCGGGGCTCGACGCGGCCCAGATCCTGTCGCTGCAGGAACTCATCAGGGCCAGCGGAGCCGTCGAGAGCGTCGAGACGCTCATCACGGACCAGGTCGCGGATGCGCGCGGCGCGCTCCACGCCTCTCCGATCGCCCCCGACATGCGGGACCAGCTCGAGAGGCTCGCCGAAACCGTGACACGCCGGTCGTTCTGAGACCGGGGCGAGCCGGGAGCGGGGCGAGCCGAGGGGCTCGCCGTGTGAAGGGGCTCGCCGTGTGAACTGGGCCCGGGGTCGAACCTGTGGCTAGGCGAGCGCCTGGGCGACGCGGCGGACCTCGGCCTTACGACCGGCGAGAAGCGCCTGGATCGGCGGGACACCGAGGCTGTCGTCGACCTCGAGCAGCCACTGCATGGCCTGCTCGTCGGTGAAGCCGTCATCGGCGAGCACGATCAGGGTGCCGCGGAGTTCAGGGAGCGGGGAACCGTCCTTGACGAATGCGGCCGGCACCGAGATCACACCGTTCCGGCGGATCGCGAGGAGCTGCTTGTCATCGATGAGTTGGCGAACCCGGCTTTGACTGGTCCCGAGCAGGGAAACGAGGTCGGGGATGGTCAGCCAGGGTTGATCTGAAAACGAATCGGTCACCCTCCAAGCCTCCCATGATTCCCGGGCCACTTCAAACACCGGATGCCCCGGTGCGCGCTCCGTGCGGCCCGGATGGGGGTCATACCGATTGACTCCGGCAGTCATGTGTGAAAACGTTGAAGGTCGTGGACAAGTTAACGCTCGTGGACACGGTGAAGGTTGTAGCCAGTCTCAAGCTCGGGCGGCGGTTTTCGGCTCGACAGCATCTGAGTGTCAGACCAATCTGAATGGAGCGTCATGTCAGCACAGTCCAACAGGATCGTTCGACCGCCGGCCAGTGGCGAGCTCGTCCCCGCCAGGCCCCGCAAGTCCTCGGCCATCCGTTCCCGCGCGCTCGGCATGTTCGCGGCCCTGCCGCTCGCCGTGGCGTGCACGGTCGCCATCGGTCTCAATCTTGCGTCGCCCGCCGAGGCAGCCTCCCTGAGCCGGAAGCCGCTCAAGAACCCGGCGCAGCTGCCGGCATCCGCTGGGACCAGCGCCCCTGCGCAACGCGTGCAGGCCGAGGCTGCACCGAACCAGTACACGGTCGTCGCCGGCGACACCGTGAGCGGCATCGCGAGCAGGTTCGGGCTCTCGACCGCTGCCGTCCTCGCGAGCAACGGGCTGAGCTGGTCGACGAAGATCTTCCCCGGCCAGCAACTCACCCTCGCCGAGGGTGCCGCCCCGGCAGCGGCCCCTGCCCCCACGCCGGTTGCCAGTGAACTCACGCGCTACACGATCGTGACGGGCGACACCATCAGCGGGATAGCGGCCGCGCACGGCATCGCGGTCGCGGCCGTGCTGAGCGCCAACGGCCTCGACAGGGCGAGTATCATCTTTCCGGGCCAGGCCCTCGTCATTCCCACCGGTTCGGCCCCGGCAGCAGCGGCCCCGGCTGTTGCGCTCGTCAGCGCGACGACCGCCGCGCCCGGCGCGAGTCACACGATCGCAACGGGAGAAACCGTCTCGACGATCGCGGCAGCCGCCGGAGTGTCCATCCGCGCGATCCTGCAGGCGAACAACCTCGGCTGGTCGAGCATCATCTACCCCGGCCAGCAGCTCTCGATCCCCGCGCCCGCGGCGGAATCGGTCGCCGCGGCATCCGTCACCCCGTTGCAGGCGCCCGAACCCGGGCCGGCTCCCACTGCCGTCCTCGGCCAGGTCACGCCGCTCTCCGACGAGATGCGCGCCAACGCCCGGATCATCGTGGCGACCGGCCGTGCGGCCGGCGTGAACGACCAGGGCCTCGTCATCGCCCTCGTCGCCGCCGCCCAGGAATCGGGACTGCGGAACGTCCACTACGGCGACCGGGACTCACTCGGACTCTTCCAGCAGCGCCCCGGCAAGGGGTGGGGGTCGCCGGACCAGGTGATGGACCCGGTCCGGGCGAGCCAGGCGTTCTTCGGGGGCGCCGGGAACCCCAACCCCGGGGTCACCAGGGGGCTGCTCGACATTCCCGGCTGGGACGGACTCTCCGTCACCCAGGCGGCGCAGGCCGTGCAGCTCTCCGCCTTCCCCGACTACTACGCGAAGTGGGAGACCTCTGCCCGTTCCTGGCTCTCCGAACTCGGCTGATCAGCCGTGCCGTGCGAGTGTCCAGCAGCGGATCTGCCCGCTTCTCCCTAGACTCGACTGGTGAGCGATAGTCCTGCCGATCCGATGATCGGCCGTCTGATAGACGGCCGATATCAGGTGCGCTCTCGCATCGCCCGGGGCGGAATGGCGACCGTTTACCTCGCCACCGACCTGCGCCTCGAGCGCCGGGTGGCGCTCAAGGTGATGCACGGCCACCTTGCCGACGACAATGCCTTCAAGGCGCGGTTCGTCCAGGAGGCCCGTTCGGCTGCGCGCCTCGCCCACCCGAACGTCGTCAACGTCTACGACCAGGGCCAGGACGCCGACATGGCGTACCTCGTGATGGAGTACCTGCCGGGCATCACGCTGCGCGACCTGCTCAAGGACTACGGGCGCCTCACGAGCGAACAGACCATCGACATCCTCGAGGCGGTGCTGTCCGGCCTCGCCGCAGCGCACAAGGCCGGCATCGTGCACCGCGACCTGAAACCCGAGAACGTGCTGCTCGCCGATGACGGGCGGATCAAGATCGGCGACTTCGGGCTCGCCCGCGCCGCCAACAACAACACCGCAACCGGGCAGGCGCTGCTCGGCACGATCGCCTACCTCTCCCCCGAGCTCGTCACGCGCGGTATCGCCGATGCGCGCAGCGACATCTACGCCCTCGGGATCATGACCTACGAGATGCTCACCGGCGAACAGCCGTACGTCGGCGAGGCTCCGATGCAGATCGCATACCAGCACGCCAATGACACGGTGCCGATGCCGAGCCTGCGCGTCATGACCGTCCCGCACGAACTCGACGAGCTCGTGAGCTGGGCGACCGCCAGGGACCCCGAGCAGCGCCCCCGGGACGCGAAGGTCATGCTCGACCAGCTCCTCGACGTCGAGAAGCAGATGCGCCCCTTCGACGGCGAAACCGGAGTGCAGCAGACCCTGCTGATGCCGAGCGGTGCGGCGGCCGCCCAGGCCGATGCCGATGCCGACACCATGATCTTCGGCGCCGCGGCGCAGGCGCAGGCCCCCGGTGCGACGACCGTGCTGCCCGCGCCCGTCGTGAAGCCGCCGAAGGACGCGGAACTCCTCAGCACGAAGACCCGACGCCGCAAGGTACGCGGGTACTGGCTCTTCGCGCTCGTTCTCCTGCTCGCCGGCCTCGGCACGGGCACCGGCTGGTACTTCGGCAGCGGCCCCGGGTCACAGGTCGAGGTGCCGTCACTCGTCTCCGTCGCCCCGGACGCCGCCGCCGCCCAGCTCGCCGAACTCGGACTCCAGTCCGCTCTCGCGCAGCAATACAGCGGAACCATTGCGGCAGGACTGGTCGCGAGCACCGACCCCGGCGAAGGCGGCCACGTGAAGAAGGGCAACGCGGTCACGCTCTACGTCTCGCAGGGGCCGCAGCCGATCACGCTTCCCCCGCTCGCCGGCCTCACCACGGATGCCGCGTCCTCCGCTGTCACGGGGCTGAACGCCGCGATCGGCACGGTGGACCAGGTCTTCTCCGGCGAGGTCGCCGCCGGCATCGTCATGTCGGCGACCCGGGAGAGCGATGGCACCGAGGTCTCCCAGGGCGGCCCGTACTTCGAAGGCATGAAGGTCAACCTCGTCGCCTCGCTCGGCTCGGTGCCGAACGTCTCCGGCAAGTCGGTGAACACGGCGACGTCGCTGTTGAAGGACAAGGGCCTGCTCGCCACCACCGGCGACTCCGTCTACAGCGACACGATCGACGAGGGAGACGTGGTCAGCGCCGCTCCCCAGAAGGACGGCCCGGTCCGCGCCGGAGACACCTACGTGCTCACGACGTCGAAGGGCCCCGCGCCGATCCCGATTCCGGATGTCGTCGGCAAGAACTGGACCGACGCCAAGAAGATACTCGAGGCAGCGGGCCTCACGCTCGACTACAACCTCTTTGCGGATACGCCGGGGGCCGGCTCCTTCTTCATCGTGACGAAGACGGACCCAGCTGCGGGAACGCTCGTTCCGCCAAAGTCAAAGGTCAAGATCAGCTTCTCCGCCTGATTCGCGCGCCGTGTGTCCATCACCATGCGTCCGCTCGATGCAACCGTCGCGCCAGATGCGCTGTTCCGCTGCCGGCATGCCTGGCGCGCAGCGGCGCGGCGGGCGCGCGTCCCTGTTCCGGGAGCGCGGCATCCGCTCAGACCTCGAGAGGCGCCGGATGCGCCGAGTGCCGCCGCCCTGCCGGGTGATCTCGGCGGGAACGGCGGCACTCTGGCGGGATGCCTGCGGGTCAGCGGGCTGCGAGCTCCTCGGCGACGAGGAAGGCGAGCTCGAGGGACTGCATGTGGTTGAGCCGCGGGTCGCAGAGCGATTCGTAGCGGGTCGCGAGGTCGGCCTCGTCGATGTGCTCCGAGCCGCCGAGGCACTCGGTGACGTCGTCGCCGGTGAGCTCGACGTGCACGCCGCCCGGGTGGGTTCCGACCGCGCGGTGGGCCTCGAAGAAGCCGCGGACCTCGTCGACGACGTCGTCGAAACGACGCGTCTTGTACCCGGTCGGCGTGGTCACGCCGTTGCCGTGCATCGGGTCCGTGATCCAGAGCGGCTTGGCCTCGCTCGCCTTGATCGCCTCGAGGAGCGGCGGGAGCGCGTCGCGCACCTTGCCTGCTCCCATCCGGGTGATGAAGGTGAGGCGGCCGGGCTCGCGGTTCGGGTCGAGCTTGTCGACGAGGCGCAGCATGTCGTCTGCCGAGGTGCTCGGGCCGAGCTTGACCCCGATCGGGTTCCGCACCCGGGACAGGAAGTCGACGTGGGCGCCGTCGAGGTCGCGGGTGCGCTCACCGATCCAGATGAAGTGCGCTGAGGTGTTGTACGGGGTTCCGGTGCGGGAGTCGATCCGCGTCATCGGGCGCTCGTAGTCCATCAGCAGGCCCTCGTGGCTCGTGTAGAACTCGGTGCGACGCATCGCCTCGAAGTCAGCACCGCACGCGATCATGAACTTGATGGCCCGGTCGATCTCCTTGGCCACCTTCTCGTAGCGCTGGTTCGCGGGGTTCGCGGCGAAGCCCTGGTTCCAGCTGTGCACCTGGCGCAGGTCGGCGAAACCGCCCTGGGTGAACGCACGGATCAGGTTGAGCGTCGACGCGGCCGTGTGGTACCCCTTGACCAGTCGGGCAGGGTCTGCCTCGCGGGATTCGGGGGTGAAGTCGTAGCCGTTGACGATGTCGCCGCGGTAGGCAGGCAGGGTGACGCCGCCGCGGGTCTCGAAGTCGCTCGAGCGCGGCTTCGCGAACTGGCCGGCCATCCGGCCCATCTTGATCACGGGCATCGAGGCGCCGTAGGTGAGCACGACGGCCATCTGCAGCACGGTCTTGACCCGGTTCCGGATCTGCTCGGCGGTCGCACCGCTGAAGGTCTCCGCGCAGTCGCCGCCCTGGAGCAGGAACGCGTGCCCTGCGGCGGCCTGGGCGAGCCGGTCGCGCAGGATGTCGACCTCGCCGGCGAAGACCAGGGGCGGCTGCGTCGACAGTTCGGCGGATGCCGCTGCGACGGCGCCTGCGTCCGGCCACGTCGGCTGCTGCTTGATGGGAAGAGTGCGCCAATAGTCCAGACCGGCGATCACAGCTTCATCGGCCACAACGACGGGTTCGGTAGTGTCTACCACAGGACTATCTCTGTTTTCTCTTGGTTGGCGCGCGGAGTGCGCGCCAGGGGACTGGCTGGAAGAGCCGGGAAGGGATACGCGATCTTATCGCGAAAGACTGGCGCGCTTTTCTTTCACGCTCGTGGCGTACACGTCGACGTACTCCTGCTTGCTGAGGGCCTGGAGCTCGTACATCAGCTCGTCGGTCACGCTGCGGAGCACGAACCTGTCCCCCTCCAGCCCCTCGAAGCGGCTGAAGTCGAGGGGTTTTCCGATCACGATCCCGATCCGGCGGATCTTCGGGATCCTCGTGCCGGTCGGCATGGCCTTCTCGGTGTCGATCATCGCGACGGGAACGACGGGCACCCCGGCCTCGAGGAGCATCCGGGCCACCCCGGTGCGGCCGCGGTACATCTTCGCGTCGGGGCTGCGGGTGCCCTCCGGGTAGATGCCGAGCACGCCGCCGCCGGAGAGGACCCGCAGGCCCGTGTTGAGCGAGTCCTCGGAGGCCTTGCCGCCCGAGCGGTCGATGGGGAGCTGACCGGTCGCCTTGAAGAACTGCTTCGTCGCCCAGCCCTTGAGCCCGGTTCCGGTGAAGTATTCGCTCTTGGCGAGGAAGATCACCCGGCGCGGCACCACGAGCGGCAGGAACACCGAGTCGATGAACGAGAGGTGATTGCTCGCGAGGATGACTCCCCCTGTCCTGGGAATGTTCTCGAGGCCCACCACCCACGGCCGGAAGAGCCCAAGTAGGAGGGGTCCGACGACAATGTTTTTCATGATCCAGTAGAACATCGGTCGCTCTCTTCTTGGGTCGGGCACAGCCTAGATCGGGAAGACGTGCTTCCGCGCCAGGTCTGCAGCGCCGACAACTCCGGCATCGTTGACGAGTTGGGCAATCGCGAATTCCGCTTCGGGATGGTAGCCCCGTGCCGGAAGGTTTTCGAGGTACGCGGTGCGAATCGGTTCGAGGAGCAGCTCGCCGGCGTCGGCGACTCCCCCGCCGAAGACGAAGATCTGCGGGTCGAGCACGGCCGCGAGCGAGGCGCAGGCCTGGCCGAGCGCGTCGCCGAGCTGGCGGAGGGCCGCGAGTGCCCCCGGGTCGCCGTCCTGGATCAGGCGGCCGACGTCCTTGCCGCTGAGCTTGCCCTTGCGGTCACGGGCGGATGCGAGGCCGAGGCCGATACCGCCGGCATCCGCAAGGGAGTTGGCGATGCGGAGCAGGGCCCTGCCGGAGCCGTACTGCTCGATGCAGCCCTGGGCACCGCAGCCGCACGGCAGGCCGTCCGGGACGATGCGCACGTGGCCGAGCTCTGCGCCGCAGCCGAAGCCGCCGCGGAACAGGCGGTCGTTGGAAACGATCGCGCCGCCGACACCGGTGCCGATGGTCAGCGTGACCATGTCGCTGTAGACCTGGCCGGCACCGAAACAGAATTCGGCCCAACCGGCCGCGTTCGCGTCGTTCTCGATCAGGATCGGGAGGTTGAGCCGCTCCTCGAGGGTCGCCCGGAGCGGTTCGTTGCGCCAGTTGATGTTGGGGGCGTAGTACACCGTGGACTGTGCGGAGTCGATGAAGCCGGCAGCAGCCACGCCGGCCGCGATGACGTCCTCTCCGACGGCGAGTTTCTGGATCATCTCGACGACGGCGTCTTCGATGGCGCGCGGGTCCCCCGCCGTTGTGGGCGTGCGCTCGGAACGGAGAATGGTGCCGAACTCGTCGACCAGGGCTCCAGCAATCTTCGTGCCGCCGATGTCGATTCCAATGGCGTGCACAGCCGGCCTCTTTCGTAGATAGTCTCGGGCATCTGCCCAGCTCAGCACACACTTATGCTGAGGCGTCCCTCTAGAGGGTACTGAGCCGCGGCGCTGCGAGTCGAAACGACTGCTCCGCATTCCGCCCGGCTAGAGTGTGCACATCCGCCCGGTACCAGAGGAGTTGCCGTGAAACAGTTCGATATGCCCGCAGTCGTCCCTGCCGATCCAGGGGCGAACATCACCGACCTCCTCGCAGATCGCCTCGCCGCGACCCCGGATTCCGTGCTTTTCTCGGTTCCCCGCGGTGCCGGCTGGGCTCCCGTGACCACATCCGAATTCCACCGTCAGGTCGTTGGCCTCGCCAAGGGGCTCGTCGCAGCAGGCATCGAACCCGGCGACAAAATCGGCCTGATGTGCAAGACGCGCTACGAGTGGACCCTGATCGACTTCGCGACCTGGTACGCCGGCGCCGTCCTGGTCCCGGTCTACGAGACCAGCTCTCCCACCCAGATGCAGTGGATCCTCGGCGACTCCGGCGCCGCCGCCGTGATCCTCGAGACCGCCGACCACTTCGCCAAGTTCGACGAGGTGCACCCCGACCTCCCGAACATCGGAACCGTCTGGCAGATCGACCTCGGCGACCTCGCGAAGATCGTCGCCGGAGGTGTCAACATTCCGGATGCCGAGATCGAGCGCCGCCGCCACCTCGCGACCGGCGCCGACATCGCGACCCTGATCTACACCGCAGGGACCACGGGACGGCCGAAGGGGTGCGTGCTCACGCACTCGAACTTCGTCGAGACCTCCCGGAACGCGGGCGTCGCCCTCTCGGACGTCCTCACCCACGAGGACGGCGCATCCACCCTGCTGTTCATCACGACCGCGCACGTCTTCGCCCGGTTCATCGCCGTACTGTGCGTGCACGGGAACGTGCGGGTCGGACACCAGCCGGACACCCGGCAGTTGCTGCCTGCGCTCGCGACCTTCAAGCCGACGTTCCTTCTCGCGGTTCCGCGGGTGTTCGAGAAGGTCTACAATTCGGCGGAGCAGAAGGCAGAGGCCGCCGGTCGCGGCAAGATCTTCGAGGCGGCCGCGCACCTCGCCGTCAAGCACTCCAAGGCCCTCGCCGAGGGAACCCCGGTGAGCCTCTCGATGAAGATCCGGTTCGCGATCTTCGACCGTCTCGTCTACAGCAAGCTCCGCACGGCCATGGGCGGGAAGGTGCGCTACGCCGTCTCCGGCTCCGCTCCCCTCGGCGAGTTCCTCGGCCACTTCTACCACAGCCTCGGCATCAAGATCCTCGAGGGCTACGGGCTCACCGAGACCACTGCCCCTGCGACGGTCGGCCGCACAGACCAGTTCAAGGTCGGTACCGTCGGACCTCCCATCCCCGGCGTCTCGATCCGCATCATGGACGACGGCGAGATCGAGGTGAAGGGCGTCAACGTCTTCAAGGAGTACTGGCACAACCCGGAGGCGACCCAGGCCGCCTTCGACGACGGCTGGTTCCGCACGGGCGACATCGGCGACTTCGACGCGGACGGCTTCGTCACCATCACGGCACGCAAGAAGGAGATCATCGTCACGGCGGGCGGCAAGAACGTCGCCCCTGCCGCGCTCGAGGACCCGATCCGCTCCAACCCCCTCGTCGGCCAGGTCATCGTCGTCGGGGACCGCAAGCCCTTCATCGCTGCGCTCGTCACACTCGACCCCGACATGCTCGCGGTCTGGCTGCACAACAACGGCGAGGATGCCTCGATGTCACTTGCCGAGGCGGCCGTCAATCCTGCGGTGCTCGCCGAGGTGCAGCGTGCCATCGACCACGCCAACTCCCACGTGTCGCGTGCGGAGTCGATCCGCAAGTTCGTGATCCTCACCGTCGAGCTCACCGAGGACAACGGCTATCTCACGCCGAAGCTCAGCATCAAGCGCGACGTGATCATGCGGGACTTCTCCGCGACCATCGAGGGCATGTACCAGGGCGTGCCCGTCGTCACCGAGCAGAACCCGGTCGTGCGCTGACCGTCGGTCAGAACCAGTCCGACTCGCGGATCTCCTTCATGGCCGCCCGGCGGTTCTCCTTGTCGAGCTTGTCGATGTAGAGGAAACCGTCGAGGTGGTCGGTCTCGTGCTGCAGGGCCTGGGCCATCAGCCCGTCGCCGGCGAGTTCGACGGGCTCGCCGGCGAGGTCGGTTCCGGTGACCCTCGCGAACGGGTACCGCTTGGTGGGGTACCACAGGCCGGGAACGGACAGGCAGCCCTCTTCGACGAGGGCGGGCTCGCCGGATACCTCGACGACGACGGGGTTCAGGATGTACCCGATCACGCCATCGACGTTGTAACTGAACGCGCGCAGGCTGACGCCGATCTGGGCAGCGGCGACGCCGGCGCGGCCGGGCAGGCGCACGCTGTCGAGGAGATCGACGACGAGCCGGGTGACCCGGTCGTCGATGATCTCGATCGGCGCGGACACGGTCTTCAAAACGGGATCTCCGAAGAGACGGATCTGGCGCTCAGGCACAGGAATACTCCAAGTCAGTTGGTACGGGCACGTCGGTTGACCGGGTGCGCTTCACGCGCCGCGGTGGGCGGGAAGGCCCTCGACCACGAGAGCGGCGAGGGTGCGGGCGGCAAGCCGGGTGATCGGTTTCAGGTCCTCCCACGAGATCACGCTCCCCGCCGCCAGTTGCGGGTCGTAGGGGATACGCACGATCTCGCGGACCCTCGACCGGAAGTGCGACTCGATCTCCTCGAGTTTCACGAGGTTGGTGCCCTGGGTAGCGGTGTTGAGCGCGACGATCGAGTTGCGGACGAGGTCGCCGTAGCCGTTGGCGTCGAGCCAGGTCAGGGTCTCAGAGGCGAGCCTGGCTTCGTCGACGCTGCCTCCGGAGACGACCACGATCGAGTCAGCACGCTGCAGGGTCGCCCGCATCACGGAGTGCACGATCCCGGTGCCGCAATCGGTGAGCATGATCGAGTAGTACCGGGCCGCGAGGTCTGCCACCACGTTGTAGTCGTCCTCGTCGAACGCTTCGGACAGGAGCGGGTCTGTGTCGGAGGCGAGGATGTCGAGCCGGGTCGCGTCGCGGGAGACGAGGGTGGAGAAGTCGGTGAAGCCACCGATGGACGCGGCCTTCGTGACGACGTCGCGCACGGTCGACCTCGTCTGCTTGCTGACCCGTTCGGAGAGGGTGCCGCGGTCGGGGTTGGCGTCGACGGCGATGATGCGGTCTTCGCGTGCGTCGGCGAGGGCCATGCCGAGCAGGGCCGTGACCGTGGTCTTGCCGACACCGCCCTTGCGGGTGAGGATCGGCACGAACCGGGTGCCGCCGTCGAACTCCTTGCGGATCAGGGCGTCCATGTCCTTGTGGGCGCGGACCTTCGCCGAATCGCCGAGGTTGACGAGGTGCAGCGTCGCGGCGTAGACGAAGGCGTTCCAGCCTCCATGGGGCGGCGGCTGGGTGCGGCGATTGACCGCGAGCAGGCGTTCCGACGTGAGCATGGCCGCCGATTCCGGGACGGTGCCGCCATCGGGGCGCAGGCGCTCCCTGCGGGACTGCGCCCCGGCATCCGCCGGACCGGTCTGCGCAGGGCCGGAGAGGGACTGCACGGCCCCTGCTGCGGCGGCGCCGAGGCGCTCACCCCGGTCGGCGCGGTCGTTCCGGGTCACGCGGTCGCCGGCCGGGACCCGGATGCCCGGCCCGGTGTTGATCTCGATGGTGTGCGTCGCGGGGCGGCCAGCATCGCCCCCGGGCCCGGTACTCCCGAGCGCCGGCGACGCGAGGGGTGCGGCCGCGAGCCCTGCCGGCAGCGCCGCGGCGAGGTTGTCGATCGTGTGCGGCGGCAGCTCGCTGTTGTACTCGTCACCGGGCTGCGCGTCTCCGCCGCCCGTCGAAGAGATTCCGGTATCCGTGCGCTTTTCCGGCACCACAGTCCGTCCCTTCGTCGTGAAAATATCGGCCCGGCCTGGGCCCCCGGCCGGCCGGCGCCACGGTGGGCGACGGCCGATCGACCTTCAGCCTAGCGCGGGCGCACCACCACGAGGAGGTCGCCGGCGTCCACCTGCTGCGTCTTCGGGATCGCCACCCGCTCGACGACACCGGCGATCGGGGAGGTGATGGCCGCCTCCATTTTCATGGCTTCGATGGATGCGACGGTCTGGCCGGCCTCGACGATCGCGCCTTCCTCGACCTGCAGGGTGACCACCCCGGAGAAGGGAGCCGCGACCTGGCCCGGCCGGTTCGCATCCGCTTTCTCGGCGGCCTTGGTGCTCACGGTGATGCCGCGGTCGCGCACGAACACGGGGCGCAGCTGGCCGTTGAGCGTGGTCATGACGGTGCGCATGCCCTTGTCGTCCGCCTCGCCGATCGCCTCGAGTCCGACGTAGAGGCGAACGCCCTTGTCGATCTCGACCGAGTGTTCGATACCCTGCTGCAGCCCGTTGAGGTAGTCGACGGTGTCGACGACGGAGAGGTCGCCGAACAGCTCGCGGATCTGCTCGAACTGGCGGGTCGGTCCGGGGAAGAGCAGCTGGTTGAGCATCGAGCGACGGGTCAGGCTGTCGCCGTCGAGCGCCTCGCGCTCGGGTGCTGTCAGCTCGGTGATGCCGATGTGGATGCTGCGACCGGCGAGCACCTTGCTGCGGAAGGGCTCCGGCCAGCCGCCGGGCAGGTCGCCCAGTTCGCCGGCCATGAAGCCGATCACCGAGTCTGGCACGTCGTAGTTGCCCGGGTTCGCGGCGAAGTCCTCCGGATCGGCGCGGACGGCGGCGAGGTAGAGGGCGAGGTCGCCGACGACCTTGGACGAGGGCGTGACCTTGGGAACGCGGCCGAGGATCTGGTTCGCGGCGGCGTACATGTCCTCGATGAGCTCGAAGTCGTCGGCGAGGCCGAGTGCGACGGCCTGGGTGCGGAGGTTGGAGAGCTGGCCACCGGGGATCTCGTGGCTGTAGACCCGCCCGGTCGGGGCCCGGAGTCCCGATTCGAAGGGGTGGTAGACGCGGCGCACGTCTTCCCAGTACGGTTCGAGGTCGCAGACGGCCTTGAGCGAGATGCCGGTGTCGCGTTCGGTGTGCGCGAGCGCGGCGACGAGCGAGGACGCAGAAGGCTGGCTCGTGGTGCCGGCCATCGGTGCGCTCGCGACGTCGACAGCGTCGGCGCCCGCGCGCGCGGCGGCGAGCAGGGTCGCGAGCTGGCCGCCGGGAGTGTCGTGGGTGTGGACGTGCACCGGGAGCGCGAAGCGTTCGCGAAGCGCTCCGACGAGCTTCTCCGCGGCCGCCGGGCGAAGCAGCCCGGCCATGTCCTTGATCGCAATGATGTGCGCGCCGGTGTCGACGATCTGCTCCGCGAGGCGCAGGTAGTAGTCGAGCGTGTAGAGGTCCTCCGCGGGGTCGAGCAGGTCGCCCGTGTAGCAGAGTGCGACCTCGGCGATGCTCGTTCCGGTGCCGAGGACGGCATCGATCGCCGGGCGCATCTGCGAGACGTCGTTGAGGGCGTCGAAGATCCGGAAGATGTCGACGCCCGTGTCGGACGCTTCCCGCACGAAGGCGTCGGTGACCTCGGTCGGGTACGGCGTGTATCCGACCGTGTTCCGGCCGCGGAGCAGCATCTGCACGTTGATGTTCGGGAGCGCGGCCCGCAGGGCGGCGAGCCGTTCCCACGGGTCCTCGCCGAGGAAACGGAGCGCGACGTCGTAGGTCGCGCCGCCCCAGGCCTCGATCGAGAGGAGCTCCGGCGTCATCCGGGCGACGTACGGCGCGACGGCGACGAGGTCCCTCGTGCGCACGCGGGTCGCCAGGAGCGACTGGTGGGCGTCGCGGAACGTGGTGTCCGTCACGGCGAGTGCGGTCTGGGCGCGGAGTTCCGCGGCGAAACCGGCCGGGCCGAGCAGCTGCAGCCGCTGGCGGGAGCCCGCGGGGGCCGGGACGCTGAGGTCGAGCTTCGGAAGCTTCTCTGCCGGGTTCAGCAGGGTGATCGGGACCCCGTTCGGCTTGTTGACGGTGACGTCGGCGAGCCAGTTCAGGATCTTCGTTCCACGGTCCTTCGAGACGCGGGCGCGGAGCAGGTCTGGCCGTTCGTCGATGAAGGAGGTGCTGAGGTCGCCGGCCGCGAAGCCCGGGTCTTCCAGGACGGCCTGGAGGAAGGCGACGTTCGTGGAGACGCCGCGGATGCGGAACTCGGCGAGTGCCCGCTTGGAGCGCGTGACGGCTGCGGTGAAGTCGCGACCGCGGCAGGTGAGCTTCGCGAGCATCGAGTCGAAGTGCGGGCTGATCTGCGCGCCCGGGTTGATGGTTCCACCGTCGAGGCGGATGCCTGCCCCGCCGGGTGAGCGATACGTCGTGATCTTCCCGGTGTCCGGCCGGAACCCCATCGTGGGGTCCTCGGTGGTGATGCGGCACTGGAGCGCGGCGCCGCGCAGGTGGATCTGGTCCTGGAGGAGCCCGAGTTCGGCGAGGGTCTCCCCCGCGGCGATGCGGATCTGGGCGACGACGAGGTCGACGTCTGTGACCTCTTCCGTCACGGTGTGCTCGACCTGGATCCGCGGGTTCATCTCGATGAAGACGTGCTGGCCTGCGCGCTCCCCGACGGTGTCGAGCAGGAACTCGACGGTGCCCGCGTTGACGTAACCGATGGAGCGGGCGAAAGCCACGGCATCCGCGTAGAGACGGGTACGGATCTCGTCGCTGAGGTTCGGGGCCGGCGCGATCTCGATGACCTTCTGGTGGCGACGCTGCACGGAGCAGTCCCGCTCGAAGAGGTGCACGGTTTCGCCGGTCGAGTCCGCGAGGATCTGCACTTCGATGTGCCGGGGGCGGAGCACGGCCTGCTCGAGGAACATGGTCGAGTCGCCGAAGGCGCTGTTGGCCTCGCGCATGGCCTCCTCGAGGGAACCGCGCAGGTCCTCCATGCTCGCGACGCGGCGCATGCCGCGGCCGCCGCCGCCGGCGACGGCCTTGGCGAAGATCGGGAAGCCGATGTCGGCAGCTGCGGCGATGAGCTCGTCGAGGTCCTTCGATGGCGCGCTCGACTTGAGCACGGGAACGCCAGCAGCGATCGCGTGCTCCTTGGCGGTGACCTTGTTTCCGGCCATTTCGAGCACGTGCTCGCCGGGGCCGATGAAGGTGATGCCGGCCTCGCGGGCGGCGAGTGCGAGCTCGGGGTTCTCGGAAAGGAAGCCGTAGCCGGGGTAAATGGCGTCGGCGCCGCTCTCGACGGCGACCCGGATGATCTCGCTCACGGTCAGGTATGCCCTGACCGGGTGCCCGGGTTCGCCGATCTGGTACGCCTCGTCCGCCTTCAGGCGATGGAGGGAATTCCGGTCTTCGAACGGATAAACGGCGACGGTTTTCGCGCCGAGTTCATACGCTGCACGAAACGCGCGAATCGCGATTTCTCCGCGGTTGGCAACAAGAATCTTCGTGAACATACAGACCTTTCAGGAGGCGACGGGCACACAGCTGGCGGTTAGGTTCTCTAAGACTAGTGAAGGTAACGTATCTACTTGTGCACGTACTAAGCGTTAGCTCCCTCAAGGGAGGAGTAGGCAAGACCACAGTGACCCTGGGTCTGGCGTCTGCTGCCTTCGCCCGCGGCGTACGGACCCTGGTCGTCGACATCGACCCGCAATCGGACGTGTCGACCGGCATGGACATCGAGGTCGCCGGCCACCTGAACATCGCCGACGTCCTCGCATCCCCCAAGGAAAAGATCGTCCGTGCCGCCATCGTGCCGAGCGGCTGGACCCGCGGCCAGCAGGGCACGATCGACGTCATGATCGGCAGCCCGTCCGCCATCAACTTCGACGGTCCGCACCCGAGCATCCGCGACATCTGGAAGCTCGAAGAAGCCCTGTCGACGGTCGAGAAGGACTACGACCTGGTGCTGATCGACTGCGCGCCCTCCCTCAACGCCCTGACCCGGACCGCGTGGGCGGCGAGCGACCGCGTCGCCGTCGTCACAGAGCCCGGGCTGTTCTCCGTCGCCGCCGCCGACCGCGCACTGCGCGCGATCGAGGAGATCCGCCGCGGACTCAGCCCGCGGCTGCAGCCGCTCGGCATCATCGTGAATCGTGCCAGGATCGCGTCCCTCGAGCACCAGTTCCGGATCAAGGAACTGCGGGACATGTTCGGACCGCTCGTGCTCAGCCCCCAGCTGCCGGAGCGCACGTCGCTGCAGCAGGCGCAGGGCGCCGCGAAGCCGCTGCACACCTGGCCCGGCGACAGCGCGCAGGAGATGGCCCGCTACTTCGACCAGCTGCTCGACCGTATCCTCCGCACCGCACGCATCGGCGAATACGCGGAGCAGCGCTAGGCGGATCCGCCCCCAAACCGGGTCACATTCCCGCGCTGGGTTGCGGACGAAAGACCTTCCCAGGCGGGACGAAGATGCCTTTTCCGCACCTCGATCGCGGGGGCCGCGAGAAAGCGGGTGTCCTTGCGGCGAGCGAGTCCTGCCACCGAGCGCGTCCTGCCAGCGAGCCAGTCCTGATGGCGAGCTCGACCTGCTGGTGGGTTAGGAGACTTTGCGGGCGAGGCGGCGGACGGCGAGTTCGTCGGAAGGGTCGGACGGCTGGGAGTCGAGCTCGACGAGGGTCGTCTCGACCTCGCGCAGGACCTTGCCGACGGCGATTCCGAAGACGCCCTGGCCGCGGCTGACGAGATCGATGACCTCGTCGTTGGACGTGCAGAGATAGACGCTCGCGCCGTCGCTCATGAGCGTCGTCTGGGCGAGGTCGCTGACCCCGGACTCGCGGAGCTGGTTGACGGCCGTGCGGATCTGCTGGAGCGAGATGCCGGTGTCGAGGAGGCGTTTGACGAGCTTGAGGACGAGGATGTCGCGGAAGCCGTAGAGCCGCTGCGTGCCGGAGCCGGTCGCACCGCGCACCGTCGGTTCGACGAGTTCGGTACGGGCCCAGTAGTCCAGCTGGCGGTAGGTGATGCCGGCGGCACGGGCCGCGACGGCGCCCCGGTACCCGGAATTCTCATCGAGGTCCGGCATGCCGTCTGTGAACAGGAGTCCGTCACCGTAGCGGGAGGCGTCGTCACGCTTGCTGAGCTCGCTCATACGATGGCCTCTCGGAATGGGGTGCGGCGCGGCCGCAGATGCAACGCTACCGAGGTACTGGACCCAGGCCCGGACATCCGCCCGAACGCGTCGGCGTGTCGTACGACTGCCATCGGTGGGGTTCGCCCGGATCGGATTCGGTCCGGCGGCGCTTCCAGCAGTCTACGACTTCCTGGCGATCCGGCCGAGCTTAACTGGTGAGGCGACCGAGCGCCGAACGGATCAGGCTGCCGCGGATGACTTCGAAATTGCCGGCGATTTCGACGGCCATTTCCGCGGCCTTCGCCCGGCTCGACGCATCCCTGCGTCGGGACAGCGGCACCAGGGCGCTCTCGATCAGCCCCAGTTCCCGTTCTGCCGCGCCGCGGAAGCCGCGCAGGTGCCTCGGTTCGATCCCGCTGTGCTGGAGCTCGACAAGGGCACGCAGGACTCCGAGAGCGTCGTCACCGTACACTTCCGCCGGAAGGATGATCGAGGCGGACACGGCGTCGTGCAGCAGGGCGGCGGATGCCCCGGCCTCGCGGATGAGCTCGTCCCGGCTGAGGCGCCGTTCGGTCGACAGCATCGACGGACCCGGAGTCACTCCCCCGGGCAGCGTCGGCGAGTTGCCGGCGTCGAGGTCGTCGAGGTAGCCCCGGATGACCTTGAGCGGAAGGTACAGGTCGCGCTGCATCGACAGGATCAGGCGGAGCCGGTCGAGGTCGCTCGCGCAGAACTTGCGGTAGCCGGATTCGGTGCGCGCGGGAGAGACGAGGCGCTGCTCCTCGAGGAAGCGCAGCTTCGACGGGGTGAGGTCGGGAAAATCCGGGGTCAGGCGAGCGAGCACCTGTCCGATGCTCAACAGCGACGTCGCACCCGGCTGCCTGGCCTGGGCGGAGGACGCTGCCACTACTCGCTCGCCTGTGGCGCCAGATCGAGTCGCGAGGCGTAGAACGTGAGCCGGAACTTGCCGACCTGGACTTCATCCCTGTCGTGGAGCGCTGCGGTTTCGATGCGCACTCCCTCGAAATAGGTGCCGTTCAAGGAGACGAGGTCCTTGACCTCGAACGAGGTTCCGTGGCGGAGGAACTCGGCGTGCCGACGGGACACGGTCACGTCGTCGAGGAAGATGTCCGCGTGCGGGTGCCGGCCGACGGTCGTCACATCGGCATCGAGCAGGAACCGGGCGCCCGAGTTCGGACCGCGGCGAACGACGAGGAGAGCCGACCCGGAGGGAAGGGCCGAGATCGCTTCCTGTTCTTCTGCCGTCACGTCGTTGTCGACGGCCGCGAGCTGGGCTGCGAAGCCCTGGCTGAACGTCATCGTCGTGTCGGTGCCGGAATATTCTTCGGGCGCGGCCTTACGCTGGCTCTCATCTGGCTTTTTGGAATCAATCACCGGTACACCTCCTACCCCCCAATCGTATCCGATCGAATGGGCGGTATGGCCCGCGGAATCCGAATCACCCTGGCCGTCTCGAAAGCGTAGATGATTCCGGCCCACCAATACAGGAATGCCCCCCAGATTCCGAAGGCCCCGCCGATCGGAAGGGACCACCAGCCGAGCATCGGGAAAGCCTGGCCGAGCATGATCAGCGGCAGCGCATAAAAGAGGCAGAAGGTCGCGGCCTTGCCGAGCAGGTTGACCGGGAGCGGACCGTAGCCGTGGTTCGCAAGGACGATCCCGAGGCCGAGCAGGAAGACGTCCCTGCCGATCACGATGAGGACGATCCACCAGGGCACGAGGTCGCGCCAGGCCAGGCCGAGGAGCGCCGCGAAGATGTAGAGGCGGTCGGCCGCGGGGTCGAGGAGCTGGCCGAGCCGGGTGATCTGGTTGAAGCGCCGCGCGATCACGCCGTCGAGGTAGTCGGTGAGGCTCGCGACGAGGAGCACGAGGAGGGCCCAGGCATCCGCGCCGCGGACGAGCAGGACGAGGAAGACCGGGACGAGGGTGAGCCGGAGGGCGCTCAGCAGGTTGGGCAGGGTCAGAACCCTGGAACTGATGATGGGTACTTCCGCCCCTGCCATTGTGCGAGTCTACCGATGCGCCGACGCTCTACGGAATGCGCCGTTTCGCGGGCCGCGCCGTGTCGTCGCCCTCCGCTGCGGTGCCGCCCTTCCCTCCTCCCCGGCTGCGCTCGACGCTGCGCCGGAGCGCCTCCATCAGGTCGAGGACCTCGCCGCCGCCGGACTCCTCTCCTGTGGCCTCCCCCGCCTCCCCTGCCTCGGCCGCCTCGACGGTCTCTCCGGCCGCGAGTTTGACTTCGATCAGCTCCCTGAGCTGGTCCTGGTAGTCGTCGCGGTAGTCCTGGGGGGTGAAGTCGGAGGCGAAGGACTCGACGAGCGCCGCCGAGAGTTCGAGCTCCTGCCGCGAGATCTTCGTGGATTCGGCCAGGGCGGGGAAGTCGGCCTCCCGCACCTCGTCACTCCAGAGCAGCGCCTGCAGGAGCAGCACGTCACCGCGCACCCGGAGCGCGCCGAGCCGGGTCTTCTGGCGGAGTGCGAAACGCACGATCGCGGTGCGGTCGCTCGCCTCGAGCGCGCGCCGGAGCAGGACATACGCCTTGGGCGATGCGCCGTCCGGTTCCAGGAAGTAGCTCTTCTCGAACAGCATCGGGTCGAGCTGCTCGCTCGGCACGAACTCGACGACGTCGATCTCCCTGCTCTTCTCCGCCGGCAGCCTGCGGAGCTCCTCCTCCGTGAGCACGACCGTGTTCTCGCCGTCGTCGTACGCCTTGTCGATGTGGGCGTAGTCGACGATCCGGCCGCAGCGGGAGCACCGCCGCTGGTAGCGGATGCGTCCGCCGTCGGCGTCGTGGACCTGGTGCAGCGCGGTGTCGTGGTCTTCTGTCGCGCTGTAGACCTTGACGGGCACGTTGACGAGGCCGAAGGTGATGGAGCCTTTCCAGATCGATCTCATGCGAACCAGTAGACACCGCATCCGCCGCCCGTACTAGCCGGACGGGGAGTGCGCGGGCATGCTGGTGGAACGGCATCGGGAGAACCCGGGCGAATCGATCGGAACGGAGGCCGGATGAACGAGGCGACGAGCCAGGTCGTGTCCGTCGACGGTCACCGGATCACTCTCACGCACCTCGACAAGGTGCTCTACCCCGAGACCGGCACCACAAAGGCGGATGTCCTCGGGTACTACGCCGCGATCGCCGAGGTGCTCGTGCCGCACGCCGCGAACCGTGCGGCGACCCGCAAGCGCTGGGTGCACGGGGTCGGCACGGTGGAGAAGCCGGAGAAGATGTTCTTCCAGAAGAACCTCGAGGACTCAGCGCCGAGCTGGGTGCAGCGCCACTCGATCGAGCACACCGACCACACGAACGTGTACCCGCTCGTGAACGACGTCGCGACCCTGACCTGGCTCGGGCAGATGTCGGCGCTCGAGCTCCACGTTCCGCAGTGGCAGTTCGGGCGGGACGGCAGCCGGCGCAACCCCGACCGGCTCGTGCTCGACCTCGACCCCGGTGAGGGCGTCACCCTTCCGGAGTGCGCAGAGGTGGCCAGGCTCGCCCGCGCCATCCTGCGCGATATGGGACTCGACCCGCTCCCGGTCACGAGCGGGAGTAAGGGCATCCACCTGTATGCCGCGCTCGACCTGACCCATACCTCCGACGAGATCTCGCAGGTTGCGCACGAACTCGCCAGAGCACTCGAAGCCGACCACCCCGACCTCGTGGTGAGCGACATGAAGAAGTCGATCAGGGGCGGCAAGGTGCTCGTGGACTGGAGCCAGAACAACGCTGCGAAAACCACGATCACGCCGTATTCCCTGCGCGGCACGTTCCGGCCGATGGTCGCGATGCCGCGCACCTGGCGGGAGCTCGCCGAGCCCGGACTCGCCCAGCTCGACTACAAGCAGGCGCTGAGCCGGGTCGAACACGGCGGCGATCCGCTCGCCGCGCTGCTCGGAGCGCACGGTTCGGGGGCGCGCGAACCGGCCCGGGACGCGGCGCGCGATGCGGGGGCGGATGCCCCCGCGCCTGACCCCGGGGACCGGCTGGCCGTGTATCGCAGCAAACGCTCGGCGGCGCGCACCCCGGAGCCGGTGCCGGAAGCAGGCACCGGGGCCGTGACCGCGAGCCCCGACCGGCAGGGCTTCGTGATCCAGGAACACCACGCCAGGAACCTGCACTACGACTTCCGTCTCGAGCACGAGGGTGTCCTCGCCTCCTGGGCGCTCCCGCGCGGGGTGCCGACGGATCCGGCGAAGAATCACCTCGCCGTGCGCACCGAAGACCATCCCCTCGAGTACGGCGGGTTCGAGGGTGAGATTCCGGCAGGGGAATACGGGGCGGGCACGGTGTCGATCTGGGATCGCGGCCGCTACGACCTCGAGAAATGGCGGGAGGACGAGGTCATCGCGACCCTGCACGGGGAGCCGGGCGGGGGCCTCGAGGGCACGCGGAGGTTCGCACTCATCCGCACGAACGCGCAGGGTCAGGGTTCTCACGACCGCTCTGCCCAGAACTGGCTCATCCACCTGATGAAGCCGAAGGCCGGCGCCAGGGTCCGGCGGGCGGTGGCACCGGCCGCCGCATCCGCTGCTGAATCAGCCGCTGCCGAACCGGACACCGCGACGACATCGGGTCACCCGGGCCCCGAGACCGGTGCGGACTCCGGACGGACTCCCGGAACGGCCCCCGGCGCAGAGACCGGCGGAGTCGCGCCGGGCGGGCGGCCGGATGCGAGCCCGCGGGGGCGGTACACGCCCATGCTTGCGACGCTCGGATCGGCCGCGGACCTGGTCACGGACATCCGGTGGGCCTTCGAACCGAAGTGGGACGGCATTCGCGCGCTCGCCTACCTGTCGACGGTGGGCGCCGAACGGCCGGTGCGGCTCTTCACCCGGGCGGGCAACGAGGTGACGGATGCCTACCCCGAGCTCCTCGCGGCGGTTCCGACCGCTGTCGACACGGCCAGCGCGGTGCTCGACGGGGAGATCGTCGCACTCGACCGTTCCGGCAGGCCGAACTTCGGCCTGCTGCAGAGCCGGATGCACCTGACCCGCCGCACGGTGGCCGCCGCGGCCGCCGCCACCCCGGTGCAGTACCTCGTGTTCGACGTGCTCGAACGCGACGGGGTCGACCTCAGCCGCACGCCGTACTCGGAGCGACGGGCGATCCTCGAGTCGCTCGTCACGGGCGACGGGGCGGTGCAGCTGTCGCCTGACCTGCCCGGCGACGCGCAGGATGCCGTGCGGGTGAGTCGCGAGCTCGGCCTCGAGGGCATCGTCGCGAAGGACGCCGACGGCGGATACGAGGGCGGGCAGCGGTCGCGGTCCTGGATCAAGATCAAGCACCACCGGGCTCAGGAGGTCGTGATCGGCGGCTGGCGCACCGGGAACGGCAACCGGTCGCGGTCGCTCGGTTCGCTGCTCCTCGGGATTCCGTCCGAGGCGGGGCTCGAGTACGTCGGGAGGGTCGGCACCGGTTTCCGCGACAGGGACCTGGTCGTGCTGCGCGGCCGGCTCGACCGGCTCGCGCAGGCGGAGAGCCCGTTCGCTGCGGTGCCGGCGGCCGATGTACGGGACGCGCACTGGGTGCGGCCTGTCCTGGTCGGGGAGGTCGACTTTCTCGAGTGGACCTCGGATGGCCGGTTGCGGCATCCGTCGTGGCGGGGCTGGCGCCCGGACAAGGCCGCGGAGGAGGTCGTGCGGGAGGCCTGAGCCTGCGTCGCGGCGCCCTGCGACATTCGGGTGGGGTCCGTAACGCGCCAGGCTAGCGCGGCGGTGCGGTGCGCGGCGGCTTCGGGGTGCGCGGCGGCTTCGGGGTGCGCGGCGGCCTCGGTGTGCGCGGCGGCTTCGGTGTGCGCGGCGGCCTGGGGAACGCCTCGCGCATGTGGTCGGAGGAGAGGTAGTCTCCGACGCCGATCATGATGAGGCTGAACAGGATCTGCTCGCTGACCATCCACAACGGGTACAGGCCCGGGATCGCGGCGAGGACGAGCGTGATCACCGGAAAGATCTTGCTGAACAGGCGCAGCCGGAGGTAGGCCCAGTAGAAGCCCTTCTGCGCCCGCCAGGCGAAGTAGAGCAGGGTGAGCGTCATCGCGAGCACAACGAAGGTGCGCATCCAGACCGAGGTCGGGATCTCGGTGCCGCCGAGGAACAGGACGACAGCGATGACGACCGCGGCCGCGCCGAGGACCAGTTCCGCGGCGAGGAGCCAGAGAATCGCGACGAACGTGCGCCTGGTCCTGGGGTGCCGGCGCATCTCGGGCGCGATGGTGTATTCCACGGACCGACCACCGGCGACCCGGTCGAGCCTGAGGAACAACGGTTCCAGTTTCATGATTCCTCCGGGTGTCAACGGTAGCGGGTCGCACGGGGCCGGTGTCACGGATCGGGTGGAGCGTGCCGGAAGCACGGTGCCGGACGGCCGAACCCGGCGTACGCTTCGGGCATGGACACGGACTATCCCGCATACCAGCGCGTGGCGAGCCCGATCGTGCCGTGGCTTCCCCGGGGCGATTCGCACGCGGTCCCCCGGCCGGCGTCCCGTCCGGTGAGGAGGGCGCGGTAATGGGCGCCCAGGCAGACCGGCTTCGCGCGATGTATTCCGGCGGGCGGGGGAACGCCACGGCGAAGCGCTATGCACGGTTGTGGAACCGGGCGCTGCGCCTCGGAGTGCTGCCGAGACGCTGGGTCTCCCTCGAGGTCATCGGGCGACGCAGCGGACAGGTGACCCGGTTCCCGATCGGGACGGCCGACGTTGACGGCCAGTGGTACCTCGTCTCGATGCTCGGCGAATGCAACTGGGTGCGGAACGTGCGCGCGGCTGGCGGCCGGGCGACGCTCCGCAGGCGCACGGCGCGCCCGGTCTGGCTCGTCGAGGTGCCGGCGGAGGACCGCGCGCCGATCCTGAAACGCTTCGTCGAGAAGGCCCCGGGCGGGCGCCCGCACATTCCCGTGGACCGGCACGAACCCGTTTCGGCATTCGAGGCGATCGCCGCGGACCATCCCGTCTTCCGGGTGCTGACCGCCGTCTGACTGCACCGGGTCAGGCGCGCGACTCCGGCGAGCGGACGTCGGTGGCCGGGCCGCCGGCATCCGCCCCGTCCAGGCGGGCGCGCAGGGCCGGCCAGCTCAGGGCGAAGCCGGGGTGCAACGGCAGTGCGTCGACGAGCTCGGCGGGCACCCAGCGCAGTGCGATGCTCTCACGGTCGCTGATCACGGGCTCGAAGGGTTCGAGGGCGCGTACGACGACCGTCGTATACGACCAGAAGCCGAGATCGAGTACCGAGCTGAACTGCACGCTCACGAGTTCGGCGGGCACGCCGGCCTCCTCGTTCGCCTCGCGGAGCGCGGCTTCGAGGGCGGTCTCGTGTTCATGCCGGGCGCCGCCGGGAAGCCCCCAGGTGTCGCCGTTGTGGCTCCACGCGGCGCGATGCTGCATCAGCACCCCGAGGTCGGCGTGGTGCACGAGCAGCCCGGCGGCCCCGAAGCGTCCCCAGAACCTGCGGCCGTCTGGCGCGAAGACCCACTCGTCGCCGTTTCCCGTCATGAACCAAGCATGCGGCATCCGGCCGCCATTCGGCCCAGAGCGTGCGGTTTTCGCACAGTGCGGTCGGTGCCTGCCCGCTGCGGGGTGGTTCTACAGGGCGACGATGGTGTGCAGCGGGGTGGTGCCGAGGCGGTCGCGGCCGAGGAGTTCGGTGAGCTCGAGCACGACGCCGACGCCCGTCAGCCGATAGCCGGCACGCCGGACGAGCCGGGAGGTGGCCGCGATCGTTCCGCCCGTCGCGAGCACGTCGTCGAGGACGAGCACCCGGGATCCCTCCGGCAGCTGGCCGATCTCGAGTTCGAGGCACGCCGAACCGTATTCGAGGTCGTAGTTCTCCGACAGCACGGAGCCGGGCAGCTTGCCGCCCTTGCGCACGGCGAGCACGGATGCCCCCGCCGCGTATCCCACGGCCGCCGCGAGCAGGAAACCCCGCGCTTCGATTCCTGCGACCGCGTCGAACTGCCCGGCGAACCGCCCGGCGAGTTCGTCGATGAGCGCCCGGAAGGCCACGGCGTCCGCGAAAACGGGGTTGAGGTCCCGGAAGAGGATGCCCGTCTCCGGGAAGTCCTGGTAGGACGCGAGGAGGGCGGTCACATGGTCTGCTGCTGGTGTTGGCACCGGTCAAGCCTAGGTGGTCGAGTGCCCCTGAACCGCTTCGGTCCCCCCGCTCGGGGCTGTGACCCCGGTCGGAGTGCCGCCGTGGTGCGACGCGGTGTCCGTCGTCGTTGCGGACATGGCGTCGGCGATGGCCGTGAGGAAGCGGATAACGGCGTTTCGTTCGGACGGTTCGAGGTCCTCTGCGGCCGCGAACATCCGCTCGTGCACGCCCCCGAGCGCCCGGCGCACCTCCTGATGCGCCGCCGGCGTCGCGAAGATGAGCTGGACCCGTCCGTCCACGGCGTGCGCCTCGCGGCGGATGTGCCCGGTGCGGGTCAGGCGCGCGAGCAGCTTCGACGTCGCGGCAGAGGAGATCCCGAGGTGGGAGGTGAGATCCTTCGGGCTGACCGGGGTCCGGCGGGCCTCGCGCTGGATCAGGTGCCTGATGGCCACGAGGTCGGTCTCGTTCACCGCGAGCTCGGCCCTGGCGCGCTCGCGCATCGCGGCATCCGCGGCCCGGAATGCCCGGAGCGCGGCGAGAACGTCGCGAGCACCGGTGGTCCCGGTCGTCCCGTTGTTCCCCTGGCCGGTCCAGAAGCTCGGCTCCGGCGACGGAGACCGGGGCGGGAAAGTGGCTCGTTCGGACATTCCACCATGCTAGCCTCACGATTAGCTAACTTGGTTAGCAATATCTACGGGTATGGTGGCGGGAAGGGGAGGAATCACATGCAGGCTGTGGACCAGACGGTCGAACTCGTCGTACTGCTCGACGAATCAGGGCGCCCGATCGGCTCGGCGCCCAAGAGCACGATGCACGACGCCGATACCGCCCTTCATCTTGCCTTCTCGGTCTATGTCTTCAACGAACGCGGGGAGGTTCTCGTCACCCGGCGCGCCCTCGGCAAGCGGACCTGGCCGGGAGTCTGGACGAACTCCTTCTGCGGGCATCCCCTCCCGGACGAGTCGCAGCGGCGGGCCATCGCACGGCGCGGCCGGTTTGAGCTCGGCCTCGACCTCGACGAACTGACCGTGGCGCTTCCCCTGTTCCGCTACCGGGCGACGGATGCGAGCGGCATCGTGGAAAACGAGATCTGCCCGGTGTACCGCGCGACGGTGCACACCGACCCCGTGCCGAATCCCGATGAGG
Organism: Cryobacterium sp. MDB1-18-1; assembly: GCF_004402735.1. Lineage (NCBI taxonomy): Bacteria > Bacillati > Actinomycetota > Actinomycetes > Micrococcales > Microbacteriaceae > Cryobacterium > Cryobacterium sp. MDB1-18-1. Next base: position 80,338 of record NZ_SOFR01000001.1, read on the forward strand.
TTTCCGAATACGTGTGGACCGACCCCGAAACCCTGCGCGCGAGCGCGCTCTCCAGCCCGTGGGCCTTCAGCCCATGGATGGTGCTCCAACTGAAGGAGTTGAGATTCGATGCCTGAGATCGCCCACATCGAAGTAGAGACCGAACTCCAGCGATACTTCGCGGCGGCCAGGCTGCGAGCGAGCGACTACGGAACGCACTACGTCGCTCTCTGGGACTCGCTCGAGCAGGCCAGCAGTGGCGGCAAGCGGGTGCGTCCCGCGCTCGTGCTCGCCGCGTTCGCCGGACTCGGCGGAACGGAGATGAGCCTGGCGATCCCGGTCGCCGTGAGCTTCGAACTCCTGCACACCGCGTTCGTGATCCACGACGACGTGATCGACCGCGACCTGCACCGTCGCGGCGTCGCGAACGTCGCCGGCAGGTTCACGGAGCGCGCCCTCGCCCATGGCGCAGTCGGGACGCAGACCGGCGCCTGGGCGACCACGGCGGCGATCCTCGCCGGCGACCTCGCCCTGAGCGAGGCGCACCGCGCACTCGCCCTGCTGCCGATCGGCGCCGAGCAGCGCGGCCGGCTCCTCGACCTTCTGGACCGGGCCGTCTTCGTGTCGGCGGCCGGTGAACTCGCGGACGTCACGAACACCGCTTCGAAGACTCCCCTCTCTGTCGAGGAAGTGACCGTGACCCTCGAGCAGAAGACCGCCGTCTACTCCTTCGAGGCTCCCCTGATGGCCGGGGCCGTGCTCGCGGGGGCGAGCGAGGAGGCGATCGTCGCCCTCGGACGGTTCGGCAGGCTCGTCGGCGTCGCCTTCCAGCTCACCGACGATATCCTCGGCGTCTTCGGAGACCCCGCGCGCACGGGGAAGAGCGCACTGACCGACCTGCGCGAGGGCAAGCAGACCGCGCTCGTTGCCTACGCCGGTACGACGGGCGACTGGCCGGCGATCGCACCGTTCGTCGGCAAGGCCGACCTCACCCAGGACGAGGCAGAGGAGGCCAGGGTACTCCTGCGCAGCTGCGGGGCACTGCAGTCCACCGACGAGCTCGCGATCGACCACGCCCGCAGGGCGGTCGCCGCGCTCGACACCGCCGCGATCCCCGCGGTCCTCCGCACGACCCTCACCCAGCTCGCCGACACCTCAGTGAATCGCAGCCGATGACCGACACCCGACGCCCGACGCCCACGACCGGCACGGCCACCCAGATCGCGACGTACACCCGGGCTGCTCATGCGAGCTCAGCCCAGGTCATCGGCGTCTACTCGACATCGTTCGGGCTGGCCTGCCGCCTCCTCGCCGCGCGGGAACGCCGCCAGGTCGGCTCGATCTACGCCCTCGTGCGGATCGCGGACGAAATCGTCGACGGCGCGGCCAGCCAGGCCGGTCTCCCGGACGCGGCCCAGCGTGCGGCTCTCGACGGGCTCGAGGACGAGACCCTGAGGGCGATCGAGACCGGCTTCAGCACCAACCTCATCGTGCACGCCTTCGCGGACACCGCGCGGGCGACCGGCATCGACGCCCGGCTCACGGCGCCGTTCTTCGCGTCGATGCGACGCGACCTCGACCCGGCCCCCTTCGACGCCGCCGGCATCGCCGACTACATCTACGGCTCGGCGGAGGTCGTCGGGCTGATGTGCCTGCGCTCGTTCCTGCACGAGTCCGAACGCACGGAGACCGAACTGGCGACGCTCACGGCCGGCGCCCGCAGCCTCGGAGCAGCCTTCCAGAAGGTCAACTTCCTGCGGGACATCGCCGCCGACCGGGACGATCTCGGACGCAACTACTTCCCGGGAGTGAACCTGCTCACCATGACCGACGAGGAGAAGGACTTCCTCCTCGACGACATGGACGCGGACCTCGACGCCGCGGCGCGCGCGCTGCCCCTGCTCCCCCGCGGGAGTCGGCGTGCGGTTGCCGCAGCGCACGGCCTCTTCGCGAGCCTCGCGGTCAAACTCCGCGGAACGCCCGCCCGATCCCTGCTGAACACCCGGGTGCGGGTACCCGACCCGGAAAAACTGATGATCGCCCTCGGCGCAGCCCTCGGCCCTGGAGCGTGGAAGAAATGACCCCTTCGAATGGAAACCGCACGATCGTGATCGGCGGCGGGATCGCCGGCCTCGCCAGTGCGGCCCTGCTCGCCCGTGACGGGCACCGGGTGACCCTGCTCGAAACCAACGACACCCTCGGTGGCCGCGCAGGATCGTGGACGGAACAGGGGTTCCGGTTCGAGACCGGACCGTCCTGGTACCTGATGCCCGGCGTCTTCGACCACTTCTTCCGCCTGTTCGGCACGAGCTCTGCCGAGCAGCTCGAGCTGCGCCGTCTCGACCCCGGCTACCGGGTCTTCTTCGAGGACGACCCGGACCCGATCGACATCCGCGCCGAACGCGCCGACAATATAGCCCTGTTCGAAAGCCTCGAGCCAGGAGCGGGTGCCGCGCTCGACCGCTATCTGGACTCAGCGGAGGACACCTACCGGATGGCCGTGTCCAGGTTCCTCTACACGAGCTTCCAGTCGTTCCGGCCGCTGCTCGTTCGGGACGTCCTGACCCGCCTCCCCCGGCTCGCCCGGCTGCTCCTGCAGCCGCTCGACACGTTCGTCGCCGGCTACGTCCGCGACCCGCGACTGCGCCAGGTCCTCGGCTATCCGGCCGTCTTCCTCGGTTCCTCCCCCGACCAGACCCCGTCGATGTACCACCTGATGAGTCATCTCGACCTTGCCGACGGCGTGCTCTACCCGCAGGGCGGCTTCACCCGCCTGATCGACAGCATCGCCGACCTCGCCAGGGCAGAGGGCGTCGAAGTGATCACGGGCGCGAGAGTCACCGCCATCACCACCACACCGGGAACGCGGCCTGGCGTGTCGAAGCGACTTCGGGCATCCGTCACCGGGGTCAGCTACGTCGACAGGGCAGGGACCACCGTTCGGCTCGCCGCCGACCGGGTGGTCTCGGCCGCCGACCTGCACCACACCGAGACCGAGCTTCTTCCCGAGCCGTTGCAAAGCTACCCGGAGTCCTGGTGGCAGCGCCGGGTATCCGGGCCCGGCGCCGTGCTCGTTCTGCTCGGCGTGAGCGGCCAGCTGCCGAAACTGCAGCATCACACCCTCCTGTTCACCCGGGACTGGGGTGAGAACTTCGGCCGCATCTTCGGGAAGACGCCGAGCGTCGCCTCACCGGCGTCGTTCTACGTCTGCATGCCGAGCGCGACAGACCCCGGCGTCGCACCGGACGGCTCCTCGAACCTGTTCCTGCTCGTGCCGATCCCGGCAGACCCCGGCCTCGGCCACGGCGGAATCGACGGCGCGGGCTCCCCCGCCATCGAGGCGATCGCCGACGACGCCATCGGGCAGCTCGCCGACTGGGCAGGCATCCCCGACCTCGCCGACCGGATCGTCGTACGCCGCACGATCGGGCCGGGCGACTTCGCCGACGACCTCAACTCCTGGCGCGGCGGGGCACTCGGCCCCGCACACACGCTCAAGCAGAGCGCGTTCTTCCGCGGGTCGAACGCCTCCTCGAAGATCGACGGCCTCTACTACGCGGGCGGTACGACGATCCCGGGCATCGGGCTTCCGATGTGCCTGATCAGCGCCGAAATCCTGCTCAAGAGGATGCGCTCGGACACGAGTACGGGACCGCTCGCGGAGCCCCTGCCCCGGCGCGTGCCGGTTCCGGCGGCGGTCCGGGTCACGGTGCCGTTGCGCCCGGAGCCCGGCGCAGCGGGCGGCACCGCCGGCGCCGGCGCCGCGGAAGCCG
>NZ_SOFR01000064.1:0-93457 GCF_004402735.1 Cryobacterium sp. MDB1-18-1
CCGAACCCGGAAGCTAAGACTCTCAGCGCCGATGGTACTGCAGGGGGGACCCTGTGGGAGAGTAGGACACCGCCGGACTTAACTTAGCAACACCAGAAAAGCCACCCCACGGGGTGGCTTTTCTGCTTTAACCCACACACTGCAACCACCAGCCAGCCAGCCAGCCAGCCAGCCAGCCCGCCGGCCCGCCCTGCACTGGCCCCGCCCTGCACTGGCCCCGCGCGACACCAGCGCCGCTACGCCCCGGACACGCCGGGCGCGTAACAGCGCAACCGGCGCGCAACCCGTAGCGGGGCGGCGCAGCATCCGCTCAGCGGTTGGGGAAATCGTGGGGGAGGCGCGTGAGCACCGGGCGGAGGCGCTCGAGGCGATCTCGTTCCAGGAGGAGTGCCGCGTACTCGCGGCTGCGGCGCACGGCGGCGACGCCGGCGAGGAACTCCTCGGGGGAGACGGCGGGAACCGGGGAGACGAAGGGCGCCGCTTCCGCCGCGAGGTCACTTGCCACGCGCACGCGTGTCTCCGGGGTCAGGCGTCCGGACTGGCGGAAAAACTGGGCGATGCGGCGCGAGAGCCGGTCAGGCAGCCGCACGACATCGACGGTGTACGACCAGGTGGTGAGCTCTTGCGGAAGCCCGAGGACCGGCTCGTCGAACCGGGCCACCCGTTCATACTGGCTGTACGTGCCGGCCATCAGGTCGCCGAGGCGCTTGGACTTGCCGTTCAGCAGTGCCGTCGTGGCGGCCAGGCCGCCGAAGGTGAGGTAGATCTCGAAGATTCCGCTGAGGGCGCGGGTGAAGGCGTGCCGCAGCTGAATGGACCCGCCGTCGTCACGCACGATGCGGGCGCCGATCACGAGCTTGCCGAGCGAGCGTCCTCCGGTCACGGTCTCCACGACAGTCGGGAGGACGAGGATCGAGAACGCGAGCCCTGAAATCGCCAGCGTCTGCGCGAGCGCTGGATCCAGGGCGTCGCCCATGACGAAGTCGACCGCGAAGGCGAGTCCCACGAAGAAACCGAGATAGGCGAGCCAGTCGATGATGGTGCCGGCCGCGCGCAGGATGAAACTCGCCGGCCGCACATCAAGCGCGACCGCCTCGCCAGTGACGAGTTCGTACTCATAGGGAGAACTTTCTCCCTGATCCGCCGCGTTTCCGGGGTGTGCCATGTCTACTATTAGAGCAGATGGACCTCGACGCATATTCAACGGCGCACCGCGCCCAGTGGGACCGCCTCGCCGAGCTCGGCAGGGAGCGGCGGCTCTCCGGCGCTCAGTCTGACGAACTGATCGGCCTGTACCAGTCCGGCGCGACCCAGCTGTCCGCAATCAAGAGCACGGCCGGCTCCACGATCCCGGGCGACCGGCTCTCCGTCGCGTTGTCCCGCGCCCGGCTGCGCTTCACCGGAGCCGGCGCGAACCTCGTGTCCCAGGTGCCTCGGTTCTTCGTCCTTCAACTGCCCGCCGCGCTCTACCGCCTGCGCTGGCTCACGCTGTGCGTCGCGGTCGTGACGGTCGCGGTCGCGGTGCTCTATGCCGTCTGGATCACCGGCGACCCCCGGGTGCTCGCCAACCTCGGCTCCGACGCCCAGCTCCAGCAACTCGTGAACTCTGAATTCGTCGACTACTACTCCGCCAACCCCGCCGCGTCGTTCACCGGCCAGGTCTGGACGAACAACGCCTGGATCGCCGCGCAGTGCGTCGCCTTCGGTATCCTCGGCCTCTACGTGCCGTACATCGTGCTCTCGAATGCCCAGAACATCGGCACGACAGCCGCGGTGATGTTCGCATACGGCAAGGGCGACGTCTTCTTCCTCTACATCGCGCCGCACGGGATGCTGGAGCTCACCGCGATCTTCGTCGCTGCGGCCGCGGGGCTTCGCATCTTCTGGTCCTGGATCGCCCCCGGTGGGCGTACCCGCGGGCAGGCTCTCGCGGCGGACTCGCGAGCCCTCGCGACGGTTGCGATCGGCCTCGTCTTCGTCCTCCTCGTCTCCGGCGTGATCGAAGGCTTCGTGACCCCGGCGCCGTGGCCGTGGCCGGTCAAGATCGGCATCGGCTTCGCCGCGCTGTGTGCGTTCCTGACGTACATGCTCGTGCTCGGCCGACGGGCCGCACGTTCCGGCGAGACCGGCGACATCGGTGAGTTCGAGGCCGGCAGCACCCGCATCTACGCGTCCTGAGGGCCGCGAGCGGGCTACAGTCGGCCGGCGAGCTTCAGGGCGAGGTAGTGGTCGGCGAGGCGGGGCGGCAGGTCCGCTGGCGGACCGGTGACGACGTCGGCACCCTGCTGGCGGATCGCCGCGGCGACCCTGGCGACGTCGAGCAGCGCCCGTTCGGCAGCGGCGGCGCGGTAGACCTGCTCCCGGTCGGCGCGTTCGTGGGTCGCCTGCACGGTCGTCGGGTCGGTGACCGACGCGACGACGACGGTGTGGCGGCGGGTCAGCTGGGGCAGTACCGCGAGCAGTCCGGTCGACGCCCCCGCGGCATCGATCGAGGTCAGCAGCACGACGAGGGCGCGCTGGCTCGTGATCGCGCGCACCTGGGCCGGCACTCCGGCCCAGTCCATTTCGAGGAGTTCGGGGTCGATCACCGCAAGGGTGTCGACCATCCGCGACAGCAGTTCTGCGCCCTGCGCGCCCTGCACCCGGCCGCGCACCCGCCGGTCGAAGGCGACCATGTCGACACGGTCTCCGGCCTTCGACGCGAGCGCGGCGAGCAGCAGCGCCGCCTCGAACGCGGTGTCGAGCCTCGTCTCGTTGTCGATCCGCGCGGCGGAGGTGCGTCCGGTGTCGATCACGATGACCACCCGCCGGTCGCGCTCCGGTCGCCAGGTGCGCACGACCACGTCGTTGTGCCGCGCCGTAGCCCGCCAGTCGATCGAGCGCACGTCGTCGCCGCGCACATACTCCCGCAGCAAGTCGAACTCGGTGCCCTGTCCGCGCACGAGCACGCTCGTGCGCCCGTCGAGTTCCTTGAGCCGGGTGATGCGCGAGGGCAGGTGCTTCCGGGCGTTGAAGGGCGGCAGGACACGGATGCGCCCGGGCGCCTCGAGCGTGGCCTGGCGCGCCCACAGGCCGAGCGGCCCGTACGAGCGGATCGTGACCCGGTCCACCCGTCGTTCTCCCCTCCGGAACGGAGTCAGCGGGAGGGACACGAGCCGGCGTTCCCCTGTCGGGACGGACAGAGGGGTGCGGTTGTTGCCTGCGCCGGCCGACGGTTGCCAGGCATCCCGCACGAGGGCGCGGAGGCGACGGGAGCCGGAATTGGTGACGTACAGCAGGCTCGTCACGGTTTCGCCGAGGCGCACCCTTGCCGGCAGCCTGCGTTCGAGGCGCACGGCCCTGGGCGAGCCGGCCAGCGCGAGGTCGAGCAGGCCGAGCCCGACCGAAAGCAGCAGCCACAGGGCGAGGATGCCGCCCGCGGCCGCCTGGCTGCGTCCGAGCAGCACAATTGGCACGACGCCGAGGGCGACGAGCAGTGTGAACCGACCGGAGACCGTCACCTTAGATCGGAACCTGGACCTGCTGGAGCACGCTGCGCAGGATGGCGTCCACGAACACGCCCTCGAGCTCGGCTTCCGGCTGGAGCTGGATCCGGTGCCGCCAGACCGGGAGGACCATCGCCTGGACGTGGTCGGGAGTGATCGAGTCGTAGCCGCTGAGCCACGCCCAGGCTTTCGTCGCCGCGAGAAGCGCCGTCGTCCCGCGGGGGCTCACGCCGAGCTTGACCGAGGGGCTGCGCCGGGTCGCGCGCGCGAGATCCACGATGTATGCGAGCACGTCCGCGCTCGAGCCGACCTCCATGACGGCGGCCTGCGCGGCGGTGAGCTGCTCGGCGCCGAGCACGGGAGTGACCCCGGCCGCGGTGAGGTCGCGGGGGTTGAAACCGGCGGCGTGGCGGCGGAGCACCTCGAACTCCGCGTCGCGTTCCGGCACGTCGAGCACGAGCTTGAGCAGGAACCGGTCGAGCTGCGCCTCGGGCAGCGAGTACGTGCCCTCGTATTCGATCGGATTCATGGTCGCGGCGACGATGAACGGGTCCGGCAACGGAATCGTCCGGCCGTCGACGCTGACCTGGCGTTCCTCCATCGCCTCGAGCAGTGCGGACTGGGTCTTCGGCGGTGTCCGGTTGATCTCGTCCGCGAGCAGGATGTTCGTGAACACCGGGCCCTTCCGGAACTCGAACTCGCCGGCCCGCGCGTCGTAGATGAGCGACCCTGTGACGTCGCCCGGCATCAGGTCGGGCGTGAACTGAACCCGTTTCGTCTCGAGGCTGAGCGCGTGGCTGAGCGAGCGCACTAGGAGGGTCTTGGCGACACCGGGCACGCCCTCGAGCAGCACGTGGCCGCGCGCGAGCAGGGCGATGATGAGTCCCGTCACTGCGCCGTCCTGGCCGACGACGGCCTTGCCGACCTCGGTGCGAACATGCGCGAGCGATTCCCGAAGGGAAACGATGGTATCGGTCGGTGTGCTCATGGGTCCATTCTTCCGGGGGTGGTTGCGGTGGGTGGGGCGGATGCCGGCGGATCAGCGGGCAGGCCGCTCGCGGCGATCACGGCTCGCTCCAGGTCCTGGAGGAGGTCGGACTGGGCAATGAGGTCGCGGTCCGTCGCCGGGACTCCGTCGACGAGGACGAAGCGCACCTCGGCCGGTGCCCGACCGGTCAGTGCGGACACCGCGAGCACGACGTCGTCGAGGCTCGCGAGCCTGGACAGCCCGACCCGGGTCGCGAGGCGCTGCACGGTGGCGACCCGCAGGGAGTCGAGGGCGCGGAGGCGCGCGTTGCCGCGGGCATAGAGGCGGGCCCTGCCTTCCATCGTCTCGCTCGCGCGTACGGTCACCGGCAGGTTCTCGGCGACGAGCGGTCCGAGTCGCCTGCCCTGCCACACGGCCGCGGCGAGGAAGACGACCGCGAGCAGCAGGATCGAGGGCGTGACCCAGCCCGGCGTCAACTCGCCGAGGCTCGGCGGGCCGGTGACCGCGACATCCGTCAGGGTCGGCAGGTACCAGATCAGGTCGGCGCTCGGCCCGAGCAGCCCGAGTGCGAGCGCCGCGTGACCGGATGCCGTGATCTCGTCGTTGCTGAAGATGGCGCCATCGGCGACGAGGGTCAGCTCTGTGGACGGCAGGGTCGCGCCGACGACGGCGAATGAGTTCCGACCGGACGGGAAACAACCGCTTTCCGCGGAGTCGGCGGGGAGGCTGAGCGTCTTCCCGCCGGGGGCGACGCCGCCTGCCCTGATCGCAGCGGGCAGGTCGCAGCGATCGCCAGGGCCGTCCAGGCTGTCGGCGACCCCGCCGAAGCCGACTGCGGGGGTCAGCGTCTGCAGCAGGAGGAAATCGGGGGAGACCACGACGGTCCGGGGTGCGAGGGCCGCCATGGCCGAGATCCGGTCGTTCGTCAGATAGCCGTTCGGGTCACTGAAGAACAGGGTCGGATCCGTGCTCGCCGCGGCGATCGTGCGAGCCTCGTCCAGGGAGTCCGCTGTCGTGACGCGCACCCCCTGCTGGCGCAGCACCTCGACGAGGGCGCGGGCGCCCGCCGGTGCGGCGTTGTCGGCGGCGAGCGGGGTCCCTCCGCTTGAACCGGCGCCCGCGAGCAGCGTCGCCGCGATGGCGACGAGCAGGGCGCCGACGCCGGCGAGCACCCAGAACCGCGAGCGCCGTGCGGCGGCGCGCAGGGTCGGGGTCGTCGCTACGGCATCGGCGCCCGCGAGAGTGGTCACCGCATTGCCGTCGGGGCCGGGTCTTCGCGGGTCGTCGGCGTCCGCGTGCGCAGGGCGCTTTCGAGCGCGGCGAGGGACAGGAAGCCGGACTCGGTGCCCTCGGCGTTGAGGTAGCGCACGCCGTCGAAGAGGTCAGCCGCCGTCCGGAGGCTGACCCGCTCCTCCGGGAACGCCGTTGCCGCCCGGTCGGCGAAGTTGTGCGCGGTCGTGCCGGGCGTGATGAAGAGCACCGTGCGTTCGATGAGCGACCGTGCCAGGGCCCGGAACATCTCGCTGATCGCGAGGTTCCAGTCCTTGTGCGATGCTGCCGACAGCGCCGCCCGGCGCAACTCGTCTGAGGACCGGGCGTCGTTCCTGCCGAACATCTCGTGCTGCAGGGCGCTGCGCCTGTTCCACCGAGGCAACCCGAAGACGAGCACGGCGACCACGACGACGGCGACGACGACAAGCGTCACGACGAGCGGGACCCAGGGTCCGAGGCCCGCGCCAGACGGCACGCCCAGTGAAGCGAACCAGTCGAAGAAGGCCTTGCTGACCAGGTCGAACCAGGTCGGCCGCGCGGCCTGGTACGGCGGCTTGGCGAGCTCGTCCCGCAACCAGGCCGTGGCCGTCGGGGCATCGGGATCGACAGGGATGCCCCCCAGGAACGGACCAGACCACGTGCCCCCCGCACCGGTCATGACTGCGGGGCCGCCGGCATCCGCCCGGCAGGGATCAGGTACGGGTCGGCAGCGTCGTTGCCGGGGGAAGACTCGACGAAGCGCTGCAGGTCGAGGTCGAGGCCTTCCTTGCGCATCCGCAGGTCGATGTAGATCAGCGCTGTCGTGCCGGACTGGACCACCGCGGCGACGGCCCCGAGTACGAGGCTCAGGAGAATGGTCAGCACGTACAGCACGATCACGGGGATCCAGGAGTCGATGGCGCCGGTCGGGTCGATGAGGGAGACCGCGACGCCGCCGAGCAGCGACAGCGGTGTCGAGACGATCTGCGAGACGATGTTCACAATCGCGGCGACAAGGAACTGCACTCCGAGCGTGCGCCAGAAATAGCCCCTCGTGAGCGACCACGATCGGGCGATGGCCGCCCCGATGCCGAGGCGTTCGAGCACGATCAGGCTCGGGACGAGGGACGTCTTCGTGGCCAGCCAGGCCGAGAGCGCGAGGATGCCGAGTGCGCCGAGGATGCCGAAGACGATCCCGAAGACGACGCCGGCTCCTCCGAGCAACACGAACACGACGACGACCCCAGCGACGATGGCCAGGCCGAGGAGAAGGGCTCCGCTGAGGATCGCGGACCAGAGTGCGAGCGGCCAGAGGCGTCGGCCGGCCGCCCGCCAGAGCTGGCCGAGCCGGAGCTTCTGGCCGAGCATGGCACGGGAGACCTCGACGACGATGACGCCCTGGAGCATCGCGGAGGCGATCACGGAGAGGAGGATCGGCACGATCGCCGACAACACGATGGTGAGGTTGGCGCCGGCCTGGACCGCGTCCCTGTCCGCGAGCGGGGCGCTGTCGACCCTGCCGAGGGCGAGCACCGTCACCGGGCCGACGATCAGCAGGGTGACCAGGAGGATCGCGCCCTGCACGAGGAGTGCGCTTCCGAACGTGGCCTTGGGATTGCGCCGCAGCACCTGGAAGGGCGCCCAGAGCAGGGAGCCGAAACCGAGCGGCCGCAACGGGAGGAGGCCGGGGCGCGGCGGCGGGGTCCACGCGGGAGGAGGACCCCAGGCCTGGGGTGCACCGGACGCCGGCGGCGGCGCGTATTCGCCGTAGCGCGGTCGATCGTACGCGTCACCTGTCGGTGCGTGCCAGTTCTGCGGGTCCGTCACGAGACCTATGCTGGCATACTCGGCATCGAAACGGGCGCGACGGGCAATGCCAGCCCCCCTCGACTACTCTGGTGTCAGTGATTGCATGACTCACCGGGAGTATTCCCTCCGGTGACCTAAGCAGAAAACGGTTGGATGAACGCACGCATTTTGGTCGTCGACGACGACACCGCGCTGGCGGAAATGATCGGCATTGTCTTGCAGGGTGAAGGTTTCGACCCGCACTTCTGCGAAGACGGCTCACTCGCGCTCGACGCATTCCGGACGATCAAACCCGATCTGGTCCTGCTCGACCTGATGCTGCCCGGCCTCGACGGCATCGAGGTGTGCACCCTGATCCGCGCCGAATCGGGAACGCCCATCATCATGCTCACCGCTCGCACCGATACGACGGATGTGGTCAAGGGCCTCGAATCCGGCGCGGACGACTACATGGTCAAACCGTTCAACCCGAAGGAACTCGTCGCCAGGATCCGCACGCGGCTGCGGCCGGTGTCAACGGATTCTCCCGCGAACCTCTCGATCGGCGACCTCACCGTCGACGCCGCCGGGCACGAGGTGCGCCGCGGCGACCGGCAGATCGGCCTGACCCCACTCGAATTCGACCTCCTCCTCACCCTCGCGTCCCGTCCCCAGCAGGTGTTCACCCGGGAGATGCTGCTCGAGCAGGTGTGGGGCTACCACTACAAGGCCGACACCCGGCTCGTGAACGTGCACGTGCAACGCCTCCGCGCCAAGGTCGAGGACGATCCGGACAACCCCCGCATCGTGATGACGGTCCGCGGTGTCGGGTACCGGGCCGGCGCGGCCATCTAGGCTCCGCATGGCCGAACCGACCGGGTTTGCCCGAACATGGCGCAGGGACTGGCGCGACTGGAGATCCTGGCGTGCCCGCCTGCTTCGCACCTGGCGGTCCTCCCTGCAGTTCCGCACCGTGACCATCACGGTCGTGCTGTCCGGCATCGCCATCGTCATGGTCGGCGTGTATGTCTCGGTGAGCGTCGGCAACGATCTCTTCCAGTCCCGGCTCAGCCAGGTCGAACTCGACTCGAACCGGGCGACGAGCGCGGCCCAGGGGATCCTGGATTCCTCGGACGCGGCCGACCGGGTCCAGGTGCAGAGCCTGCTTGCCTCGGCGCGGAGCGCCATTTCCGCGGCGTCCTCGAGCCGGCTTGTCGCCGTGTTCCGGGTTCCCGGTCAGGACCCGTCGACGTCCGTGCCCCAGGACTTCTCGACATTCGGCGACTCGACCGAGGTCATCTCGCCCGAGCTGCGCACCGCCGTCCAGGGCTCGCCGGGCACCCAGTTCTGGCAGTCGGTGGCCCTGGCGACGGATGACGACGGCCAGGTCGCCGGGATCGTCGTCGGTTCGCAGATCACCGTCCCCGTCGCCGGCCGGTACGAGCTCTACATCGGCTACAACCTCGGCGAGGCGGAAACGACACTGCAGTTCGTGCAGCGAACCCTCGGCATCGCCGGGCTCCTGCTCATCATCCTGATCGGTGCGGTGACCTGGATCGTGGTGCGCTTCGTGGTGACGCCGATCCGGGTCGCGGCCGAGACCAGCCAGCGGCTGGCCTCCGGGGACCTCGGTGTGCGGCTGCCCGTCAAGGGCGACGACGTCATCACGACCCTCGCCCGGTCGTTCAATGGGATGGCGGACAGCCTGCAGAGCCAGATCAAGGAGCTCGCCGACCTCTCCGAGGTGCAGCAGCGCTTCGTCTCCGACGTGTCGCACGAGCTGCGCACCCCGCTGACGACGATCCGGCTGGCCGGCGACATGCTCTACGACCAGCGGGCCGCCTTCCCCCCTGCGACGGGTCGAACTGCGGAACTCCTGCACACCCAGGTCGAGCGATTCGAACTCCTGCTCGCGGACCTGCTCGAGATCAGCAAGTACGACGCCGGGTCGGTCGAACTCGAGGCCGAGCCGACGAACCTCGTGCACCTCGCCGCAGATGCCGTCGAGGGCCTGCGGTCGCTCGCCGAATCCAAGGGCACCCGGCTCAACCTCGTCGCCCCGGGAGGACACCTCGACGCGGAGGTCGATCCCCGTCGCATCCGCCGGATCATGCACAACCTGATCGGCAACGCGATCGAGCACGGCGAGGGCAAGCCCGTCATCGTCTCGGTCGACAGCAACGAGTCCGCCGTTGCCCTCTCGGTGCGCGACTACGGCCTCGGCATGAGCCAGGTCGACGTCAACCACGTCTTCGACCGGTTCTGGCGGGCAGACCCCTCCCGCAAGCGCACCATCGGCGGCACGGGCCTCGGCCTCTCGATCTCACTCGAGGACGCGACCGTGCACCGCGGCTGGCTCCAGGTCTGGTCGAGCCCCGGGAAGGGCTCGTGCTTCCGGCTGACCCTGCCCCGGACCGCGCGCGGCGAGATCACGAGCTCGCCGAGCCCGCTGCCGCCGGAGGACGCCGGGTCCGACGGAACCCTGCCGCGCCTCACGGTCGGCGAGGTCGGCCGGGCCGGGGTCAAGGGCGCCCAACACGGTGAGGGAGCGATCCATGACTGACCGGAGCGACGGCATCCGCCGTGCAATCCATGCGACCCGGGAAACCCGTGGAGGCGGACCCTGGCGCGCAGGGGGCACGCTGGCAGCCCTCCTCGTGCTCGCGGTCCTGCTCAGCGGATGCTCGGGGATTCCCCGGAGCGGCAGCGTGCGCACCGGGCAGGCGGTCGCAGCCGGGGACAACCCCGCACCCGTCTTCCTGCCGTCGCACCCGCAGGCCGATGCCAGCCAGGAAAACATCCTGCGCGGTTTCATCGACGCCCAGACCAGCCCGGAGAACGACTACGCGATCGCCCGCGAATTCCTCGCCCCCGGTTTCAGCGGCGCCTGGGCGGCGGATGCCGGGGTGACGGTCGACGACGGGACGGCGCGCACCATCATCCCCGTCGACGGCCAGACCATGCAGTTCTCGGTGAATCCCATCGCCGACGTCGACGGGATCGGTGAATACCACGAGGTCGAGTCTCCCTCGCCCGTCGTGCTGCGCTACCAGTTCCAGAAGGTCGGTGACCAGTGGCGGATCAGCGCTGCGCCGAACGGCACCGTCGTCGACCAGACCACGTTCAGCGACGTGTTCAGCTCCCAGGCGCTCTACTTCTTCGATTCGAGCTTCGCGTTCCTGGTGCCAGACCTGCGCTGGTTCCCGCGCGGGGGCGCCACCCTGACCAAGATCGTCAACGGAGTGCTGCACGGGCCGAGCCCGTGGCTGGGCGGGGCCGTTGTCAGCGCGTTCCCCGATGGAACCAAGCTCACCGCGGATGCCGTGCAGGTCGTCTCGCGCGACGCGAAGGTCGACCTCAACGGCGAAGCCCTGAACGCAGACAGGGTCACCCTGCAGCGGATGCGGGCGCAGCTCACAAACAGCCTCCCCACGGGCATCACCGTCACGATCTCGATCAACCAGAACTCCCAGGACATCGGGGACCTCGGCGCCAACGCCCCGATCGTCAACCCGCGGGTGGACGCCCGGGCGCTCGTACTCCGTCAGGGCGCCTTCGGGTTCCTGTCCGCAGCAGGGAAGACGGTCACCCCGATCCCCGGGCTCTCCGACCAGGTCGTCGCGCTCGGCCCGACGGCGGTCACCCTCTCACCGGGGCAGACCGTCGCGGCGGCGCGGGCCGCGACCGGGGTCTCCTCCGTCCGGGTCGGCGAGGTCGCGAAGCTGCTCGATCCGCGGCCCGGCCTCATCGCGCCGGCCGTCGACAACTTCGGCTACGTCTGGTCCGTGCCCTCGAACCGTCCCGGTGAGCTGTTCGTCTACAGCCCAAACGGGGATGCGACGGCCGTGCCGACCTCCTGGCCGGAGGCCTCCGGAATCGTGGCGTTGCGGGTGTCCCGGGACGGTACCCGGCTGATCGCGCTGCTCACCTCTGGAACGGAGACCCGCTTCGTGGTCGTCTCGATCAAGCGGGACAAGTCCGTTCCGGTCGCCCTCGGAGACGAAGTCCAGCTCCAGTCCGTTCCGGGCATCCCCCTCGACGCCACCTGGATCGACGAGCTCACGGTCGCCTACCTCGTCGCGCTCCCGACCGGAGAGGACCGCATCGTGACCCAGCAGCTCGGCGGCGTCAGTTCCAGCATCGAGTCAGCGCCGGGCAGTGCGACGATCACGGGAAGCAACACCCTGAGGGACGTGCGCGCACTCGCCACAACGGGCGGCCTGATGATGCAGCGCGGAGTCGGCTGGCAGGAGCGCATCGACGACGTGACTCTCGTGGCCACCCAGCAGGGAATCGGCGGGTAGGCGCGGGCCTGTCCTCCACAGCGCCGGCGCACGGCCGCGCGCGCACCGCCGTGCGCTCGCGATCATGCGCTCGCGTCAGGTCGGGCAGTCTGGCGGCATGACCGGGACCGGCGCGGCACGAACGGCACGAACGGCACGGGAGGCGTGGCGGGCCGTCCTGGACGCGTGGGCCGTTCTCCTGCCCACGGCGTGCAGCGGTTGCGGGGCGCCGGACCGCGCCCTCTGCGCGGCCTGCCGCGCCCTCCTGGTGCCTGCCGTGCGCGTGACCGAGCGCGGCGGCCTGCGGGTCTGGGCGGGGCTCGACTATGCCGGCGTTCCGCGACGCGTGATCGCGAGTTTCAAGGACGGAGGGCGAACGGATGCCGCCGCCGCGCTCGCCCCTGCGCTCCTGGCCGCGGTCGTGGCCGCGCTCGCCGCAGTGGAGTCCGGCGGACCAGTGGAGTCCCGCGGCGCTGCGGAGACCGGCATCCGCCTGGTCACGATTCCCTCGTCGCGACGGGCCTGGCGGGCGCGCGGTTTCCTCCCGGTCGAGCTGCTGCTCCGCCGGGCCGGACTCGCACCGCACCGGGTCCTCACCGGCCGGGAGACCGCCGACCAGGTCGGGCTCGACCGTGCCGCCAGGTCCAGGAACCGGGACGGTTCGCTGCGCGCCCTTCGTTCCCTGACCGGGGTGCGCTGCCTGCTCGTCGACGACATCGTGACGACGGGCGCCACCGTTCTCGAAGCCCGCCGCGCCATCCTCGCCGCCGGGGGAGAGGTCGTGGGCGTGGCCGCCCTCGCGGAAACCCGGAGACGCCTACCTGTCACACATCGTTCATCAGAAACCGATTGACAAATTGCGGTGACTTCTCCCGCCGGCAGGGCTACGGTGGAGCTAAAGGCGCGCACCAATCGCCCGGGACCGGGCGGTTCGCCAGATCTGGAGGTCGTCATGGAAACTAACATCGTCGGACGAAACCTGGGGATCACTGATCGTTTCCGGTCATATGCGTCGGAAAAGGCTGAGAAGATCGCCGGCCTTGCCGACAAGGCCCTCGCCCTCGAAGTCAAGCTCAGCCGGAACCGCGAAAAGGGTTCAGCCACCGGCAATGACAGGGTCGAGCTGACCCTGATCGGGAAGGGTCCCATCGTCCGCGCTGAAGCGGACGGTTCGGACAAGTACGCAGCCTTCGACGTGGCACTCGGACGGCTCCTCGAGCGCGTGCGCCGCGCCAAGGACCGCCAGAAGCTGCACCGTGGCGGAGCGCACCGCCCCACCTCGCTGCACGACGCGGCATCCGTTGACTTCAGCGTCGTCGACATCAAGCCGGCCGACGCCGAAACCCTCGACGAGGTGCGCACCGGAGTCATCCGCGTGATCCGCCCCACCGAGTCGGAGGCAGCCGCCGCGGCCACCGCCGCCGAGGAGGAAGCGGACGAGGTGTACACGCCGGTCGTCATCCGCCGCAAGGTCTTCTCCGCCGCCCCGATGACCGTCGACGACGCCCTGTACTTCATGGAACTCGTCGGGCACGACTTCTACCTGTTCCAGGACTCCGAGACGAACCGGCCGAGTGTGGTCTACCGCCGCAAGGGCTGGGACTACGGGGTCATCGAACTGGCCGAGAACAGCGAGGAGTTGCGGGTCGCCGCCGAGTAAGGCGTCCGGTAGGCCGTCGAGTGCACTCCCTGACCAACTAGCATTGTTATAGTTGCCGCACACCGGCGCACAACAGTGCCGGCGTGGTTCAATCCGTCGCGTGAGCAGCCAGACCCTGGTTCATCTCACCGAGACGACAGGCGTAACGGCGCCGTGACTAGTGGAGTGCATTCGTGGCCTCAATCCTTGAAAAGGTTCTTCGTGTTGGTGAAGGACGCGTCCTGCGTCGTCTCGAGCAGTATGCGAAAGCCATCAATGCGCTGGAAGAAGACTTCAGCCAGCTCACCGACGAGGAGCTGAAGAACGAAACCGTCGTGCTGCGGGAACGCTACTCGAACGGCGAGTCGCTCGACGACTTGCTGCCAGAGGCGTTCGCCGCCGTACGCGAGGCCTCGACCCGCACCCTGGGCTTGCGGCACTTCGACGTGCAGCTCATGGGCGGGGCGGCCCTGCACCTCGGCAACATCGCCGAGATGAAGACCGGTGAGGGCAAGACGCTCGTCGCGACGACCGCGGCGTACCTCAACGCCATCACAAGCCGCGGTGTGCACATCATCACCGTGAACGACTACCTCGCGAGCTACCAGAGCGAGCTGATGGGCCGCGTGTTCCGTGCCCTCGGCATGACCACCGGGTGCATCCTGTCCGGCCAGACCCCCGCGCAGCGCCATGACCAGTACCTCGCGGACATCACCTACGGCACGAACAATGAGTTCGGCTTCGACTACCTGCGCGACAACATGGCGTGGCAGGCAGCCGACATGGTCCAGCGCGGCCACTACTACGCGATCGTCGACGAGGTCGACTCGATCCTGATCGACGAGGCCCGCACCCCGCTGATCATCTCCGGTCCGGCATCGGGCGAGGCGAACCGCTGGTTCACCGAGTTCGCGAGCCTGACCAAACGGCTCGTCCCCGAGGTCGACTTCGAGGTCGACGAGAAGAAGCGCACCGTCGGCGTGCTCGAACCCGGCATCGAAAAGGTCGAGGACTACCTCGGCATCGACAACCTCTACGAATCGGCGAACACCCCGCTGATCTCGTTCCTGAACAACGCGATCAAGGCGAACGCCCTGTTCAAGAAGGACAAGGACTACGTCGTGATGAACGGCGAGGTTCTCATCGTCGACGAGCACACCGGTCGCATCCTGATGGGCCGACGGTACAACGAGGGCATTCACCAGGCCATCGAGGCCAAGGAGGGTGTCGCGGTCAAGGCCGAGAACCAGACCCTCGCGACAGTCACCCTGCAGAACTACTTCCGGCTCTACACGAAGCTGTCCGGCATGACCGGAACCGCCGAGACTGAGGCAGCCGAGTTCATGAGCACATACAAGCTCGGCGTGGTCTCGATCCCCACCAACAAGCCGATGAAGCGCATCGACCAGTCCGACCTCGTCTACAAGAACGAGGAGGCCAAGTTCGGCCAGGTCGTCGAGGACATCGTCGGCAGGCACGAGAAGGGCCAGCCCGTCCTCGTCGGAACGACGAGCGTCGAGAAGAGCGAATACCTCTCCCGCCTGCTCGCCAAGCGAGGGGTCCGCCACGAGGTTCTCAACGCGAAGAACCACGCGCGGGAAGCCGCGATCGTCGCCCAGGCCGGTCGCCTCGGCTCCGTCACGGTCGCCACGAACATGGCCGGTCGTGGAACCGACGTCATGCTCGGTGGCAACGCCGAGTTCCTCGCCGTCGCCGAGATGAACGCGAAGGGCCTCAGCCCCATCGAGACGCCCGAAGAATACGAGACCGAGTGGGACGACGTCTTCGCCGCGGTCAAGGCGAAGGTCTCCGAGGAAGCCGAGAAGGTCGTCGAGGCCGGCGGTCTCTACGTTCTCGGCACAGAGCGCCACGAATCGCGCCGCATCGACAACCAGCTCCGCGGACGCAGCGGACGCCAGGGCGACCCGGGAGAGAGCCGCTTCTACCTGTCCCTGACCGACGACCTGATGCGCCTCTTCAACGCGGGAGCCGCCGAGAGCCTGATGAGCCGCCAGGGTGTGCCCGACGACATGGCGATCGAATCCAAGGTTGTGAGCCGCGCCATCCGCTCTGCCCAGTCGCAGGTCGAGGGCCGCAACGCCGAGATTCGCAAGAACGTGCTCAAGTACGACGACGTGCTCAACCGCCAGCGCGAAGCGATCTACGGCGACCGCCGTCACATCCTCGAGGGTGACGACCTCCACGAGCGCACCCAGCGCTTCCTGGAAGACGTGATCGACGAGGTTCTCAGCGTGCACACCGGTGAGGGCAACGGCGACGACTGGGACTTCGACGCGCTGTGGACCGAGCTCAGAACCCTCTATCCCGTCGGCATCACCATCGACGAGGTCATCTCCGAGGCAGGCAACCGGGGCAGGATCAACCGCGACTTCATGCGCAGGGAGATCCTCTCCGACGCTCGGGTCGCCTACCAGAAGCGCGAGTCCAGCCTCGGCTCCCCGGCCATGCGCGAACTCGAGCGCCGCGTCGTGCTCTCCGTGATCGACCGCCGCTGGCGCGAGCACCTCTACGAGATGGACTACCTCAAGGACGGCATCGGCCTCCGTGCGATGGCCCAGCGTGACCCGCTCGTCGAGTACCAGCGTGAGGGTTTCGCCATGTTCCAGCAGATGATGGGCCAGATCCGCGAGGAGACCGTCGGCTTCCTGTTCAACCTCGAGGTCGAGGTCAACCAGGCGCCAGATCCCGTCGCCGCGCCCGTCGTCGTCGCCAAGGGCCTCACCCCCGGTGAGGATTCCGGTGCCGACAAGCTCAGCTACACCGCACCGAGCGATTCCGGCGGAGTCGAGGTGCGCAACCAGCGCGGCCAGATCCAGCAGGCCGCGACCGACCGTGCCCGCCGGGCCGAGACGGACGCGAACGCAGGAGATGCCCCTGCGGAGGAGTCAGCGGCTCCCGCTGGTCCTCCCCGTCGCGGCGCCTTCGGCCAGCGCGACTCCGGGACGCCGGCCGTTCCGGTGAACCGCGCCGAGCGTCGGGCCCAGGGCAAGAAGTAGCACCGCCCGTCGCACACGACGGAAGGCCGGGTCCCTCGGGACCCGGCCTTCCGTCGTGTGCGACCCGTGCCTAGTGCACCGGAAGCGGCACTTCGGTGGGCACTGCCGCGGGGGTGCCGTGCGGGTTCGAGAGCGACACGCCATGGCCCATCCGCCGGAAGAGCAGCGCCGCGAGGACCGCGCCGACGGCGAAGAAGCCGGCGCCCCACCAGTATGCGACCGCGTAGCTGTGGATTGCGGCATCCGCGGCCACCGCAGCGGTGAGCGGGGTGTTCGCGGCCAGGAAGTTCGTCGCGGCGGTCGCGGCGAGCGTGTTGAGCAGAGCGGTGCCGATCGACCCGCCGACCTGCTGGCTCGTGTTCACCATCGCGGAGGCGACCCCGGCGAACTGCCGGTCGACGCCGAGCGTCGCCGTCTGCATCGAGGCGGGCATGATCGAGCCCATCGCGAAGCCGAGGATCATCAGGGGCGGCAGTATGTCGGCGGCGTAGGTGCTGCCCAGGTCGAGATGGGTCAGGTAGATCATTCCGAGGGCTCCGAGCGTCATGCCGAACGGCACCATGATCTTCGGGCCGAACCGGGGCACGAAGATGTTCGTCGACAACTGGGCCGCGACGACGAGCATGGCGATCATCGGCAGGAATGACAGTCCGGTCTGGACCGGGGTGTAGCCCAGTGAGACCTGCAGGTAGTACGTGACGAACAGGAAGATGCCGAACATGCCTGCGCCGGCGATCAGCACCGAGAGGTACGCGGCACCGCGGTTGCGGTCGAGCACGATCACGAGCGGCAGAAGCGGATGCGCGGCACGGCGCTGCCACAGCACGAACGCGACGAGCAGCACGACGGCCCCCGCGAGCATGCCCCAGGTCAGCGGTGAGTCCCAGCCGTCGGTCTCGGCGTTGGAGAAGCCGTAGACGAGGCCGAAGAGGGCTCCGGAGACCAGGATTGTGCCGGGAATGTCGAGCTTCGGGCGCGGGCCGGTGCGCTCGAGGTGGTCGACGAAGACGATCGCACCGATCACCCCGATCACGGCGATGGGGATGTTGATGTAGAGGTTCCAGCGCCAGTCGAGGTTCTGGGTGAGGAAGCCGCCGAGGAGCAGTCCGACGGCGCCGCCGGCACCGGCGATCGCTCCGAAGATCCCGAAGGCACGGGCGCGTTCCTTCGGGATGGTGAACGTCGTCGTGAGAACGGCGAGGGCGGTCGGGGCGAGGAGGGCGCCGAACGCGCCCTGCAGGGTCCGGGCGCCGACGAGCAGCCCGAAGGTGCCTGCCGCACCGCCGAGTGCCGAGGCGGCTGCGAAGCCGATCAGTCCGATGATGAAGGTGCGCTTCCGGCCGATCAGGTCGGACAGGCGTCCGCCGAGCAGGAGGAGGCTCGCGAACGCGAGGGAATACGCGGTGATGATCCACTGGCGGTCTCCGTTGGAGAAGCCGAGGTCGGTCTGCGCGGAGGGCAGCGCGATGTTGACCACGGTCGAGTCGAGTACGACCATGAGCTGGGCGAGGGCGACGGTGCTGAGGGTCCACCAGCGCCGGGAATGCGGCACGGGCGTGCTCGTTAGAGTGGACGAAGTGGCGGAAGTCTTTGGCATGAAGGCGACTATATACGATACTGTGGAGTTCCGGATCTTAACAGTTCCTGAATTTACCTCCGGGTAACATTCGATCAGAAGACTTCGATCAGAAAGTGGTGAGTGTGGCGACGACGCAGCTCGATCCCGCCGAGGAGACGGAGCCCGTCAAGCTCGGACGCAGACGGGACCACACCCGCGACCCTGACATCCTCGCCGCTGCCGTCGACGTGCTCGCCGAATGCGGGTATGAGGGCATGACCATCGACATGGTCGCGGCCCGGGCCAAAGCGGGCAAGGCCACCCTCTACCGGCGATGGCCCTCGAAGGGCGAACTTGTCATCGACGCGGTCGCGTGCATGAAGAACGGTGACCTGAACCTGTCCCAACTCCCGGACACGGGCACGCTGCGCGGGGACCTGATCGCCATGATCAAGCCGCACTCGATCGAGGACGGCGAGAAGAAGCTCCGGGTCATCGCCGGCCTGATGTCCCTCCTCGCCCACTCGCCCGAGCTCGCCGAAACCGCCCGCGTCTCCGTCGTCGAACCCCGGGTGACCGCGCATCGCTTCCTGTTGCGCCGGGCCGTCGAGCGCGGCGAGATCTCGTCGCGCTGCGACATCGACAACCTGTCGACCGTGACCACGGCCATGGCCTCCATGCGGATCCTGTTCGAGCGCAAGACCATCGACAGGGAATTCCTGATCTCCTTGATCGACGGGGTGATCCTTCCCGCGGTGGGCCTGGGTGCCGGTCCGGCGGCCGGCGCGGACCCGGAGTCGCGAGCTGCAGGGGATACTGCCGTCACAGCACGTTGATCGCGCTGGCCCGCCAGCGGTTGTCGAGGCCCTCGAGGCGCAACGCCACCGCGCGCACCCGCACCTTGCTGTGCACGATGACGACGGCTTCGACCACCCCGTCCCTCGGTTCCGTGATGGTGACCCTGCCGATGGAGATCGTGGGCCGTTGCGCCCGGAGCCCTTTGACCGCCCGCGCCCGGTTGGAGAGGACGACCCGTTTCAGCAGGTGCCGGTAGACGTCGTCGCTCACCCAGCGCGCGAGCTGGTCGAGTTCGCGGGCCCCGGAGAGCACCTCGATCACGCACCGGGTGAGGTTGATGAGCAGCGGCTCCGGATCCGGCAGTTGCCCGCGGGAACTCGGCTGCTGCCCGAAGTAATCTTCCTCGGCGAACCGCTCCGCTCGGGCGCTCGCCTGCTCACTCTTGCCGACTGAATCGCTCATGACTCCTCCGGGGGTTCCGGGTGCTGAGGTGCAGGTTCGCTACTCAACCAGCGGATGCCCGCGGTGTCGTGCGCTTATATGTCCTGTGGATAACCCGGCTGGCCGGTTCGCGGCGAGTTAGCGTCGTGTGTGTGCGCTGGGACAACCTGTTCGACGACCTCGAGGGACAGCTCGAACACGAGCTGAACGCCGAGGACCTCGAGCTGCGCGCGGAAGAGGAACGGCTCCGGCTCGGCCGGTTATCGCTGCGGCACCGGCTGATGGGCCTGGGCGCCGGTTCGGGCCCGCGCGCGGGCGGCGGTGTCGTGCGGCTGGTGCTCACCTCCGGGGTCACGCTGGCCATCCGCCCGACGACGTTCGGGCGGGACTGACTCGCCGCCGAGATCCTCGACACGCCAACGGCGTCGGCAGGGACGGCCCCGCCCGGTGTCCCCGCCCGGGGCGCTCCGCAGTGCGTCGTTCCGATCGCGGCGATCGCCGGGGTGATCCTGCAGTCTGCGGAGGTGCGTGCCTCCCTCGCCGCGCCCGCGGAACCCGGGTCGGGGGTCGTCGACCGCATCGGGTTCGCCTTCGTGCTCCGCGACCTGGCCAGGCGGCGCAGGTTCGTCGAGGTGCACACGCCGGGTGGTCTCCTCAGTGGAACGATCGACCGGGTCGGTCGCGACCACATCGACCTCGCGATGCACGACCGCGGGGTGCCGCGCCGCAGCTCCGAGGTGAGGCAATACCGGATCATTCCCCTCGCCGGGATCCAGCTGCTGTGCCTGCCCTGACCGCGCCGGCCGGGTTCAGTCGGGCGGCCGGATGATCGTGCCGCCGGAGAGCTCGGGGATGTTCGCGTAGTCGGACTGCTCCCACAGCGACAGCCGCCTGGCCTCTTCGTACTTGGCCTCGATGTACGACTCGAGCACGACCCGCTCCACGCGCCAGTGCTGCATCCGCTCGGGCGCGGACGGGCCGATCCGGATGGCAGGAAGCTCGCCCGTGTGCACAAGCTCGCTCACCTCTGCCGCGGTCAGGGCGAGTATGTCGGCGGTGTCCGCGAGGGTGAGGAAGCGGCCCAGCCCACGATAGGCGTCGGGAGCGTTCATGCTTCGATTATCGGGGGTTCCCGCGGTGTCCCGCCGGGAAAACGACAGCCTGTGGATAACTTTCCCGCCGTGGGCCGGGAACGGCGACGATAGAAACCATTGATCAGGCGGGCGGCAGCTGCCCTCGCCGAGGAGAGGGGCGACCATGGTCTCGAGGCCGAATCGCGCACGACGCCCGGGAGTCTGGTTCGACCCGCGCCTGCTCATCGGCCTGGTGCTCGTGCTCGGTGCGGTCGGCGGCGTCTCTGCGGTCGTCGCAGGCAGCGACCGCACGACCGCCGTCTACGCCGCCCGTGGCGCCCTCATCGTCGGCGACCGGGTGACGGCCGCCGACCTCGAGCTCAGCCAGGTCCGCCTGGACGGCACGCTCCCGCTCTACGTGACCCCCGAGCGGATGCCCGCGGACGGCCTGGTCCTGGCCAGGACCGTCGCAGCAGGCGAGCTGATCCCGGTGTCCGCGGTCGGCGCATCCGCTGAGGCGGGCGTGACGACGGTCGTCGTCGAACCGACGGACGCCCTCGCGCAGGCGGTCGCGCCTGGCGCTGTTGTCGACGTGTGGTCGTCGCCGCAGACCGAGCGGGGTGCGTTCGGGCCGCCTGCCGTGCTCGTCGGGCAGGCGGGGGTGGTGCGCGTGCTTGAACCGGGCGGGCTTTCGGTGGGAGCCGGCCGCCGCTCGGTCGAGCTCCGGGTGCCCAGGGAGGCCGTCGCCGCCGTACTCACCGCGATCGCCAACGGAGCGGCGATCGCGGTCGTTCCGGCCAACCAGCCCCTCGGAGGTTGACCATGGCCCGGCTGCTGCTCGCGCTCGACCGTTCGACGGAAGACCGCCTCCTCGCGGATATCGTGCAGTACGGGCACTCCGTCCTCGCCCGGCTGTCGCGGGGAGCGGAACTGCTCGCGGTCCTGGACCGCACAGAGGCCGACGTCGCGCTCGTGAGCGCGGGACGGGCGACGCTGAGTGCCGCCGTGATCCGGGCGTGCGACGAGCACGGTGTGCGCGTGATCGCCCTCGCCGCGACCGACCAGGACCGCAGGAACGCGGCGGGACTCGGCCTCCTCGACGTGATCGACGCGACAGCGGAATGGGCGGGCATCGAGGCGGTGATCGAGGCCGGCGTGGTGATCCCGTTGCGGGTCGCCGAGCGGGAGGCCACGCGCACAGTGTCCGCTCGTGGCACCGTGATCGCGGTCTGGGGGCCCTCCGGCGCGCCGGGCCGCACGACGCTCGCGATCAACATCGCCGCCGAGGTCGCGGCGGCGGGCCACACCGTGGCGCTCGTCGACGTCGACAGCTACGGAGGCGGGATCGCGCCGGCCCTCGGGATGCTCGACGAATCGCCCGGTTTCGCCGCGGCCTGCCGCCTCGCCGGGACCGACAGCCTCACCCGGCCGGAACTCGAACGCATCGCGCAGCGCTACACCTCGCCGCGCGGCGCGTTCTGGGTGCTCACGGGCATCGGGCGCCCCTCGCGCTGGCCGGAGCTGTCGGGCGAGCGCGTCTCGAAGACCATCGAGGTGCTGCGGAACTGGGCCGACTACGTCGTCCTCGACACCGGCTTCAGCCTCGAAAGCGACGAGGAGATCTCGAGCGACCTGTTCGCGCCGCGGCGGAACGCTGCGACGCTCACCGCGCTCCGGTCAGCGGACCACGTCGTCGCGTGCGGGCTTGCCGACCCCGTCGGGCTTGCCCGCTTCCTGCGGTCGTGGGCCGAGCTCGCCGAGGCGGTCTCGACGGACAGGGTCAGCGTCGTGATGAACCGGGTGCGGCCGAGCGCCGTTGGGATCGACGCCAACCGGCAGGTCGTCGCAGCGCTGCGCCGGTTCGGCGGCATCCACGCCCCGTTCCTGGTCCCGCACGACCAGTCCGGCGCCGACGCTGCCGTGCTGACCGGCCGCACGCTGCGCGATGCCGCGCCGAAGTCGCCCGCACGCACGGGCATCCTGCGTCTGGTGCACAGGGAGCTTCTGCCCGAACCGGTGCGGGCGCGGGGCCGGGGACTGGGGCGGATGCCGTGGCGTCGCCGGGCGCCCGCCCTCTGAACCCCGCCCTCTGAACCCCGCCGTCTGAACCCCGCGCTCTGAATCCGGCGTCCTGACGCCGGTGCCCGAGGTTCAGTCCCGCAGCCGGATCACGGTGACCCCGGAGCCGGGGCCCGTCACGACGAGCACCCGTTTGCCGGTGACCCCGTCGAGGGCCGCGGTGATCTCCGCGGCGGATGGGCCGCCTGCAGTGCTGTCCGTGCCCGCTTCGGCGCCTGCGTCTGCGTTGCCCTCTGCCCGCGCCCAGACGGTCACGGATGCCCCTGTGGTCTCGGTGATCGCCCGCCGGAGCGGTTCGGGGGACGCGCCGGTGACCAGGATCACCCGTCCGATGGTGCATTGCCGGCCCGGCGTCGCGGCGCTCATGGCCCTGTCGCGCTGCCAGACGGCGAAGTGGTACCCGGCGGCGAGGCCGGTCGCGATGAGGAGCCCCAGCGGGGCGCGCACCCGCTCGAGCAGGCTGCTCCCGGATGGGGACCCGGACGCGGACCCGAGACCGAACTCGAAGATGCGGTAGCCGATCAGGAGGAGGGCGACCAGCGCGACGACGGCGCTGACACCGAAGACCAGGATCAGGTAGACGCGCCGGGCGGTCGCGGAGCTTGTGGATGGATCGGCCGGGGCCAGCGGACGCCAGGCCAGCCACCAGACCGGTCCGCCCGCGATCATGACGCTGATGCCGCCGAGCAGCAGGGTGCGCGGGTTCGAGTCGGCGAGCGGCTGCGCGAGTGCCGCGAGCAGGGAGTTCACCACGACCCCGAGCCCGGAGGCCGCACCGACGAGCCCGATGCCGGACACGACCAGGCCGGCCGCCTGCCGGGTCTGGTCGCCGCGGACTGGAACCAGGACCCGGTGATAGGCCCAGACGAATGCGCCCATCGACGCCGCCGCGAGTGCGTTGCCGAGGGGATCGAGGATGACGGTGAGGGACTCGGCGTTTCCGAACGCGCCTGAGCGGTCGAAGCAGAGCCTGAGCAGCACGAACACCGTTGTGCCCGCCCCGGCGAGGGTGAGGATCGCCGCTCCGCCGATTCCGCTGGCGATGAAAGCGACGTCGGCGAGCCCGCCGCGGAGGGTGACTGCCCTGTCGTGCAGCCAGTGCCACCACCACACGGCGCCGCCGCCGGCGCACCAGACCAGGCCTTCGAGGGGGAGCCACCACCACGGGGCACCCGCGAACGTCGATGCCCCCGACCCGGTGATGGCCGAGTCGAGCAGCGCGCCGAGCGCCGTGACGGCTCCGCCGGTACCGATCACGAGACCGA
The DNA here is from genome assembly GCF_004402735.1 of Cryobacterium sp. MDB1-18-1. Lineage (NCBI taxonomy): Bacteria > Bacillati > Actinomycetota > Actinomycetes > Micrococcales > Microbacteriaceae > Cryobacterium > Cryobacterium sp. MDB1-18-1. Next base: position 23,666 of record NZ_SOFR01000064.1, read on the forward strand.
ACACGCTCCCGAGAACGATCGCCGCCGTCGGGAGCCGCAGCGGATGCGTGGCCGGATTCCTGGACATCCACGTGTGCCACACCCACACGGCGGCCCAGACCAGTCCGGTGGCGAGGGTGCGCGGCTGCCAGTCCGCGCGCACGAGGGCCGCTGCGGAGCCGAGCAGGGCGGTCGAGGCGACGACGAGCGCGACGGTGCGCATGCCGGCGAGGTAGAGGCCCCAGGCGAGGGACGACCGATCTTCGCCGTCCAGGCGCCACCGGAGCACCCACCACAGCAGGGCGGCGAAGGGGCCGGCGACCAGGGTGAAGGCGAGCGAGCGGGCGAGTCCGGCGACGTCTTCCCCTGCGAGAGCATTACCCGCATCGAGCAGGCGCCCCAGCAGCCCGGCCAGACCGATCGCGGCGATCACGACGAGGGTGAACAGGAGGACGAAGGCGATCAGGCGCCGGACCGTCGGCTGGGCCGACCCTCCCCGCGGTGCCGGCGACCGGCGGACCCCGATCACGATGGCGGCGATGACGACGCCGAGCGCGACCAGGAGACCTGCCCCGACGATCACGGGGCATCCGTCGTTGTCGTGGTGCCCGGGCAGATCGCGAGTTGCCAGGGCGCGGAGTCGATCTTCCAGGCGCCGTCGACCGTGAGCAGGTCGAACACCTCCTGGCTCTCGTATTCCGAGGACCCGAAGGGGCCGGCATCCTCCGAGGTGACGATGGACACCGTGACGTCGGCCGAACCGGGCCGCTCCGTCGTCGAGACGAGCGTGACCCTCAGGTCGCCGGCGGCCCGGCCGCCGACCGCGTCGCAACTCGCGAGGGCGTGCGGGGTGAGGAATCCGGCCGCCTTCTGCTCGTCGCCGTCGATGACAGCGGCAGAGTAGCGCTGGACGACACCGGCCGGGGTCGCCTGGCCGAGCTGCTCCCGCGCTCCGCGGGAGAAGACGACGACGAGCGCGACGATGACCAGAACTACGATCACGGACAGAACGGCGATCAGGGTGCGATCGGGCCTGCCCGGAGTGGGGTTCATCTGACCAGCATGACACCGCGCGCCGATTCATGGTCGCCCCAGTCACTTTCCTCGTTCAGGGGGACCTAGGCTGGCAGGGTGTCGACGCTCAGTGATCTCGTACTTGCCCAGGGCCGCAGCAGTGCCGAGGATGTGGACTGGCTCCACATGCTCGTCGCGGACGGTCAGCTCCTCGCCGACCTTGCTTTCGCGGACATCGTGGTGTGGGTGCCCGGCACGACCGGGAGCTTCGTGGCGGTCGCGCACGCGCGCCCCTCGAGCGCCGCGACCCTGTTCTACCGCGACTTCGTCGGGCAGGGAATCAAGGGGGAATGGCGCCAGCAGGTGACGGAGGCCTTCGAGTCCGCCAGGATCGTGGATACGACGGCCCCGGACTGGTACGAGGAGACTCCGACCCGCGTCAGGGCGATCCCCGTGATGCGCCGGCTCAGCACGACCGGTTCCCAGATCGCACCCGTGCCCGTCGCCGTGCTCACCCGGCACACGAACCTCAGCGAGGCGCGCACGCCGAGCCGCCAGGAACTCACCTTCAACGACTGCGCCAACGACCTGTTCGCGATGATCGCCTCCGGCGATTTCCCCGATCTCGGCGCTCCGACCGGCCCGCGCCGCGGCGCCCCGCGCGCCTCGGACGGCCTGATCCGGCTCGACCTCGACGGTGTCACGACCTTCGCGAGCCCCAACGCGCTCTCCGCCTTCAACCGGATGGGCTTCGTCGACGAGCTCGAGGGCGAGTCACTCGCCGAGGTCACGACGGGATTGCTCACCGGCACGGTCGTCGTCGACGAATCGCTCCCGCTCGTCGTCACCGGCCGGGCTCCCTGGCGAACCGATGTCGAGGCTCGCGGGGTGACCGTCTCGCTCCGCGCGATCCCGATCCGCAACCGCGGCCAGCGGATCGGCGCGATCGTGCTCTGCCGCGACGTGACCGAACTGCGCCACCAGGAGCGCGAGCTCATCACGAAGGACGCGACCATCCGGGAGATCCACCACCGGGTGAAGAACAACCTCCAGACCGTGGCGTCGCTGCTCCGGATCCAGGCCAGGCGGACCCACTCCGATACCGCGCGCGAGGCGCTCAACCAGGCCATGCGCCGGGTCGCGGCGATCGCTGTCGTCCACGACACCCTGTCGACGGGGCTGAACCAGCAGGTCGACTTCGACGTCGTCTTCGACCGGGTGCTGCTCCTGATCGCCGAGGTCGCATCCGCTCACAACACGACGGCGCACCCGAAGCTGTCCGGCAGTTTCGGCGTTCTGCCGAGCGCCTTCGCCACCCCGCTCGCGCTCGCGCTCACGGAGCTCGTCACGAACGCGGTCGAGCATGGCCTCGCCGGCCGGGAGGGCGAAGTCGTGATCGAGGCCGAGCGCAACGAAGAGACCCTCACGGTGCGCGTGCGTGACAATGGTTCCGGTCTTCCCGAGGGCAAGGTCGGATCGGGACTGGGCACGCAGATCGTGCGCACCCTGATCCAGGGCGAGCTCAGCGGGAGCATCGACTGGCACACGATGATGGGCAGCGGCACCGAAGTGACGATCGAGATTCCCCTGCGGTACATGCGTGAGACCTGACTGCCGCGGGGGCGGCGCGCCAGGTCTCAGGACACGGGCGGTGGGGCTAGGACGCGCGGCGCGCCCGTGCGGCACGGCGCTTGAGGGCGCGGCGTTCGTCTTCGCTCAGGCCGCCCCAGACGCCGGAATCCTGTCCGGTCTCCAGTGCGTACTGGAGGCACACCTCGGTCACATTGCAACGGGCACACACAGACTTGGCCTTCTCGATCTGGTCCACAGCGGGTCCAGTGTTACCGACGGGGAAGAACAATTCCGGGTCGGCGGTGAGGCAGGCCGCTTTGTCGCGCCAGTCCATAGAGATGCTCCTTTATTGCAGGGTGCCTGGCCGATTGGCCGAAGATGAGAGGCTGCCGATTGCAGGAAGGTAAGCGATTTACGCATTCATAGGGCTCACGTCCCTGTGAGCGTCAACCGGGCCTCAATTATGGTCGCATAATGGTGGGGTCAAATCAATAGTTTGGTATGGGATATCTCTGTGAATCAACAGTTCGACCAGCGTCCGGACGGTGACGCCGGTGCGTTCCGCCCGCGTCGTGCGCCCGCACTCCTTCTCCTCGCCGGCCTGCTCTGGGCCGAGGCCGCCCTGCTCTGGGCCGCGGTGGTCTGGCTCGTCCTCGAGCTTCTCACCGCGACGCCGACCTCGCTCGCGAGCGGGGTCGCGATCCTGATCATCGTGCTGATCGCCGCCGCCTGGGTGACCGCGATCGCGGTCAATTCCCTGAGGCGCCGCGGCTGGATCCGCGGCGCCGCGGTGACCTGGCAGGTCGTGCAGATCGCCGTCGCCGTCGGCTGCTTCCAGGGGCTGTACGCGCGTCCGGATCTCGGCTGGGCGCTCCTGGTGCCCTCGATCGTGGTGCTCGGGCTCCTGTTCACTCCAGCGGTGCTCACGGCCACGCAGACCCCGCGGGATGAGGGCGACACGGCCGGGTAGACATCCGTCGCCGAGTGTTCACACAGTATTTCGTCCAGGCAGCAGGTCGGTGCCGCCCGGACGGCAGCGGATGTCGTCAGCGGCCGCTGGGGGCCCCTGACGGCCCCGGGGAAGTGGGACCGGGTGTCAGTCGCCGAGGCCGAGCTTCTTGCGCAGGCTCGCGACGTGGCCCGTCGCACGTACGTTGTAGAGCGCGAGCGTGATCAGTCGGGCCTCGTCGATCACGAAGGTGGACCGCAGGACGCCCGTGACGGTCTTGCCGTAGAGGTTTTTCTCGCCCCAGGCGGCGTACGCCCGGTGCACGGTGAGGTCGCTGTCGCTCAGGAGCGGGAACGTGAGGCCCTCGGCGTCCCGGAAGGCCCGGAGCTTCTCCGGCGTGTCCCGCGAGACGCCGAGCACGCGGTAGCCCGCAGTCTCGAGCGAACCGAGGCTGTCGCGGAAATCGCAGGCCTGCTTCGTGCAGGCCGGGGTGAGCGCGGCCGGGTAGAAGTAGACGACGACCTTCGAGCCCGCGAACCCGGCCAGCGAGACGGATGCGCCGTCCTGGTCGGTGAGCGTGAACTGCGGTGCCGGGTCGCCGGCTTCGAGGCGCGTGGAATCCGTCATGCCCCCACGTTAGTGGTGCGGGGACACCGCGAAGGTCGCGAGCAGTCGTTGCAGCGAGTCGAGGCGGGCCTTGCCGGTGTCGCCGAGTTCGCCGGCCGCGACGGCCTCGTTGATGGCGCAGTCCGGCGAGTCCGGCAGATGGGTACAGCCGCGCGGGCACTTCTCCGCGATCGCGGCGAGGTCGGTGAACGCCTTGAGGATGTTGTCGGTGTTGATATGCCCGAGGCCGAAGGAGCGCACGCCGGGGGTGTCGATGACCCAGCCGCGGCCGGCATCCGTTTCGAGTCGCAGCGAGACCGTCGAGGACGAGGTGTGCCTGCCGCGGCCGGTCACGGTGTTCACGACGCCGACGGCGCGGTGCGCGTCCGGCACGAGGGCGTTGACGAGCGTGGACTTGCCGACGCCGGAGTGGCCGACGAAGACGGTGTCATGGCCGACGAGCGCAGCGGAGATGCTCTCGAGCGGCATGGCGTCGTCGCGGCTCGTGAAGACGATCAGGTCGAGGCCGGCGAAGTTGTTCAGGAACTCGGCGGGATCGGCGAGGTCGGTCTTCGTGATGCAGAGGATCGGCGTGACGCCCGCGTCGTACGCCGCGACGAGGTACCGGTCGACCAGGCGGATGCGCGGCTCCGGGTTCGCGGCGGCGACGACGATGAGCATCTGGTCGGCATTGGCGACGATGACCCGTTCGACGGCGTCGGTGTCGTCGGCGCTGCGGCGCAGCAGGGTGACCCGCGGCACGATCCGCACGATGCGGGCGAGGCTGCCCTCCGCCCCGGTGGTGTCTCCGACGATGTCGACGCGGTCGCCGGTCACGACGGCGTGCTTGCGCAGCTCGCTCGCCCTGGCCGCGGTCACCCGTCGTTCGGTGTGCTTGTTCTCGTCGAGCATGACGGTGTAGCGGCCGCGGTCGACCGAGAGGATGCGCCCGGTGAGCGCGTCCTCGTGGTCAGGGCGGGTCTTGGTGCGCGGTTTGCTGCCCTTGCGGTTGGGGCGCACCCGCACGCTCGACTCGTCGAACTCGGGTTCGTCGTCGTCCGCGCCGGCCCACCAGCTCATGCGAGCACGGTCGAGGCGAGGAGCGCGTGCCACAGTTCGGGGAACTGGGGGAGCGTCTTCGCAGTCGTGCCGATGTCCTCGACCAGGACGCCGGGAACAGCGAGGCCGATCAGGGCTCCCGCCGTCGCCATCCGGTGGTCGTCGTAGCTGTGCCACTGTCCGCCGTGCAGGGGCCGCGGGTCGATCTGCAGGCCGTCCGGCAGCTCCGTGACGGCGCCGCCGAGCCCGTTGATCTCCGTCACGAGGGCGGCGAGGCGGTCGGTCTCGTGGTTCCGGATGTGGCCGATGCCGGTGATCGTGCTCGGGGAATCCGCGAGGGCGGCGAGGGCGACGAGGGCCGGCGCGAGCTCACCTCCCGTTGAGAGGTCGAGAGTGACGCCGGTGAGATGCTCGCCCGCGGTGACCGTGAGACGGTCGCCCGCGCGGGTGACGATCGCGCCGAACAGCGGCAGCAGGTACGCGAGGTCGGCGCCGACCTGGGTCGTCTCGGCAGGCCAGCCCGTGATCGTGACGCTCCCGCCGGCCACGAGCGCGGCCGCGAGGAACGGCGCGGCGTTGGACAGGTCTGGTTCGATGTCGACGTCGATACCCCGGATCGGGCCGGGCTCGACGATCCATTCGCCGACGGCTGGGCTCGTCACGGTGACCCCGCGGCGGGCGAGGGTCGCGATCGTCATCTCGATGTGCGGCAGGCTCGGCAGGCGTTCGCCGTCGTGTCGGAGGTGCAGTCCGCGCTCGAACCGCGGGGCGGCGAGGAGCAGGCCGGAGACGAACTGGCTCGAGGTGGACGCGTCGATCGTGACCTCACCGCCGGAGAGGCTGCCGGTGCCGTGCACCGTGAACGGCAGCGCGTGGCGGCCGTCGTCGTTGATGTCGGCGCCGAGGGCGCTGAGGGAGGAGATCGTGGTCGCCATCGGGCGGCGGCGTGCACCGGCGTCGCCGTCGAACGTCGTCGGGCCGAGCGCGAGGGCGGCGACGGGCGGGAGGAAGCGCATCACGGTGCCGGCCAGGCCGCAGTCGATCGTCGTCGAGCCGAAGAGCTCGCCGGGGGTGACCCGGAGGTCCGCGCCGAACTCGCCGTCGCCGGGGACGGACTCGATCGTGGCGCCCAGCTGCCGGAGCGCATCGACCATCAGGTCGCTGTCGCGGGAGTGCAGCGGTGCGCGGAGGAGGGAGGGCCCGTCGGCGAGGGCCGCGAGCACGAGCTCGCGGTTGGTGAGCGACTTCGAACCCGGCAGGGAGACGACGGCGGCGAGCGGCCGCGCTGCAACAGGGGCCGGCCACCAGGCATCCGTCTCTTCGGGCGCGTTGTCGCCGTAGGGATCGAAATCGGGCTTGGAATATCTCGAGATCAACATCGGTTATCAGGATAGTCGGTGATGAACAGATGAGGGAGGTCCCGATGGTGCTGTCAACGGTGCTTGAACGACCCGAAACGTCCGTGATCGACGCATTAGAATTGTCCGTGATGACAACTGACGCGATCGACCTGCGAGACCTGTTCGAAGAACAGGCGATGCCCTACATCGACCAGCTCTACGCCGCAGCAATGCGGATGACGCGCAATCCTTCGGATGCGCAGGACCTGGTCCAGGAGACGTTCGTCAAGTCGTTCGCCGCTTTCAAGCAGTTCGAGCAGGGCACCAATCTCAAAGCGTGGCTCTACCGCATCCTCACGAACACATTCATCAACACCTATCGCAAGAAGCAGCGCGAGCCCTACCAGGGCACCATCGACGACCTCGAAGACTGGCAGCTCGGGGGCGCCGAATCGACGACCGCGATGGCGAGTCGCTCGGCAGAGGCCGAAGCGATCGATCACCTGCCGGACAGCGCCGTGAAGGACGCCCTGCAGTCCATCCCGGAAGACTTCCGGCTGGCCGTGTACTTCGCCGACGTCGAGGGCTTCTCCTACCAGGAGATCGCCGAAATCATGAAAACACCGATCGGCACCGTGATGAGCCGCCTGCACCGTGGCCGGCGACTCCTGCGTGACCTGTTGGCCGGCTATGCGCTCGAGCGCGGCCTGGGCTCAGCCCAGCCCGCATCCGGGACCCCGGCTGCAACGGGCCGGGCCGGTCGTAACACCTCTGGGAGCACGAAATGACCGATTGCGGCTGCGAGAAGGCCAAGGCCGAACTCGAGGAATACCTCCACAACGAACTCTGCGGCGAGGACACCGCCGATATCCAGGAGCACCTGGCCCACTGCACGGACTGCAGCAGCGAACACCTCGTCGGGCGCACCCTGACCGAGGCCGTGCAGCGCGCCTGCCGGGAGATCGCTCCGGAAGACCTCCGCGACCAGGTGTTGCTCAAACTGCGTACCATCCAGTCCTCGCACTGACTCCCGCCTGGCACTGACTCCTGCCTGGCGTGTCCCTCGCGGCACCGTCGTTCGGCGGATGCCCGTGACGGATCACCCGGCGGACTGGCTGGTTTCGACGTCACTCTCGTCGACGTCGATGAAGGCGGCATCCGCGAAGGCAGCGTCGTCGCCGACGCCGGTCGCGACCGTTTCCGTCGTTGTGGCGTCGTCCCTGGCCGCGCCGGTCGGCGTGCCGGCCTCGACCGAACCCAGGTAGAACATCGCTCCCGTCGGGTCTGCGACCTGGGCGAAGGTGCCGAACTCCGAGTCCCACGGCTCGCGAAGCACCGCGCCGCCCAGCTCGACGACCCGGGCGGCGGCCGTTGCCGCGTCCGGGACGCCGAAGTACACCGCCCAGTGCGAGGGAACACCCTCCGGGAGGAACGCCGTCGAGTCCATGACCCCGGCGACGGGCATGCCCTCCGGCCCGATCGTGCTGTACCGGAATTCCGGGGTGTCGCTCAGGACCTGCGGGTCCCAGCCGAAGACGGTCGCGTAGAACGGCAGGGCGGCGTCGTAGTCCCGACTGCTGAGTTCGTGCCAGATCGGTGTCCCCGGCCGGGCGACGGTGTGGAAGCCGTCGAACTCAATGGGCTGCCAGATGCCGACCGCGGCGCCGGAGGGGTCCGCGAGCACCGCGGTGCGTCCCATCCCGCCGACCGTGAGCGGCTCCAGGAGCACCTGGCCTCCGGCTGCGACCGCGGCCGTCACCGTGTCGTCGACGTCGTCGACCGAGAGGTAGACGAGCCACGCGTCCGGCGCGTTCGACCCGTCAGGGGCGGCGGCCATTCCTGCGACATCTGCGGCTCCGCGCGAGAAGGTCACGTAGTTGCCGTATTCGGGTCCGGATTCGCTCGCGTGCCACCCGAAGAGCTGGGTGTAGAACTCACGGTCCTTCGAGGGATCCGAGGTCATCAGGTCGTTCCAGCAGGGTTCGCCGAGCCGGGTCACATCGCGGGTGGACACAGCAACACTCCTTCGGTCGCGTCGCGGTCCCTGTCACCTTCGAGGTCGCGATCGCGGCCAGCCTACGACCGGGCCCGTCTCCGGGCAATGCCCGTGCCCTTCCGGTCGAGAGTGCCCGCCAGAACGGGAACTCTCGACCGGAAAGGTACGCCTAGAGGGTGAGCGCGTTCCTCAGCAGGTCGACCTGTTCGGCGGCGTGCCGCTTCGCGGAGCCGGCCGCCGGCGATGCGGAGGCGGCCCGGGAGAACACCCGAACCGGGCGCTTGACGACCTTGCTGGTGCTGAAGTAGAAGAACGGCCAGGCGCCCTGGTTTTCCGGCTCATCCTGCACCCAGGCGAGTTCGGCGTCCGGGTACTGGGCGACGACCTGCTGAATCTCGGCTGCGGGCAGCGGGTAGAACTGCTCGATCCGCACGAGTGCGATCTCGGGGTTCGGGTTCTTCTCGAGCTCGCTGAGCAGGTCGTAGTAGAGCTTGCCCGCCATGAACAGCACGCGCTTGACAGCGGACTTGTCTGTGATGCGCGCGTCGTCGATCACGGGCTCGAAACGTCCGCTGGTGAAGTCGGCGACCGCGCTCGTCGCGCCGCGCAGGCGGAGCATCGACTTGGGCGTGAAGACCACGAGCGGGCGCCGCGGGCGCATGTACGCCTGGCGGCGCAGCAGGTGGAAGTACGAGGCCGGCGTCGAGGGGCGGGCGACGGTCATGTTGTTCTCGGCGCACAGCTGGAGGTAGCGTTCGATCCTCGCCGAGGAGTGGTCGGGGCCCTGGCCCTCGTACCCGTGCGGGAGGAGGAGCACGACGGAGGACCGCTGGCCCCACTTCTGCTCGGCGGAGGACACGAACTCGTCGATCACGGTCTGGGCGCCGTTGGCGAAGTCGCCGAACTGGGCCTCCCAGAGAACGAGCGCGTCGGCGCGTTCGACGGAGTAGCCGTACTCGAAGCCCATCGCCGCGTATTCGCTCAGGAGCGAGTCGTAGATCCAGAACCGGGCCTGGTCCTCGCTGAGGTTCGCGAGCGGCAGCCATTCCTGGCCGTTGATGCGGTCGTGGAGAACGGCGTGACGCTGCACGAAGGTGCCGCGGCGGGCATCCTGGCCGGCGAAGCGCACCGGGGTGCGCTCGAGCAGGAGGGAACCGAGGGCGAGGAGCTCACCGAACGCCCAGTCGATGTTGCCGTTCCGGCTCATGTCCGCACGCTTCTGCATGAGCTGCTGGAGCTTGTTGTGGACCGTGAAGCCGGCGGGCTTGTTGAGGAAGGCATCCCCGATGAGGTGCACGACCGCCTCGGGGACGCCCGTGGTCGCAGGCTCGCCGACGGCTTCGTCCTGGAGGTTGTTGCCGGAGGACAGGCCCTGGCTGCCGACGACCGGAATCGAAGAGGACTGCGCGGCGTGCGTCTCCATGAACGCGCGTTCGAGGCGGTCCTGGAAGTCGGCGTGCGCGGCCTCGTACTCTGCCTCGGTGATGTCGCCACGTCCGACGAGCGCCTCGGTGTAGAGCTTCCGCACCGAGCGCTTGGCCTCGATCAGGTTGTACATCAGGGGCTGGGTCATCGAGGGGTCGTCGCCCTCGTTGTGGCCACGCCTGCGGTAGCAGATCAGGTCGATCACGACGTCGCGCTTGAACTCCTGGCGGTAGGCGAATGCGAGCTCAGCGACCCGCACGACGGCCTCGGGGTCGTCGCCGTTCACGTGGAAGATCGGCGCCTGGATGGTCTTCGCGACGTCCGTCGAATACACCGAGGTGCGCGCGTCGAGGGGCAGCGTCGTGAAGCCGACCTGGTTGTTGACGACGAGGTGGATCGTGCCGCCGGTGCGGAAGCCGCGCAGCTGGGACATCTGCAGCGTTTCGAGCACGATGCCCTGGCCGGCCATGGCCGCGTCGCCGTGCACGAGCACGGGGAGGGTCGAGAAGGTGCCGATCGGCTTGCGGTCCTGCTTGGCGCGCACGATGCCCTCGAGGACGCCGTCGACGGCTTCGAGGTGCGAGGGGTTCGCGGCGAGGTACACCGGGATCTCCACGCCGTTGTTTCCGCGGAAGCTGCCCTCCGTGCCGAGGTGGTACTTGACGTCCCCTGAGCCCTGCACGCTTCTGGGGTCCTGGGTGCCCTCGAACTCGCGGAAGATCTGGCCGTAGGTCTTTCCGGCGATGTTGGTGAGCACGTTCAGCCGGCCACGGTGGGCCATGCCGATCGCGACGCCGTCGAGGCCGGCATTCGCCGCACCTTCGAGGATCGCGTCGAGGAGCGGGATGGTGGACTCGCCGCCCTCGAGGCTGAACCGCTTCTGGCCGACGTACTTGGTCTGCAGGAAGGTCTCGAAGGCCTCGGCCTCGTTGAGCTTTCCGAGGATGCGCATCTGCTCGTCATGCGTGGGCTTGACGTAGGTCTTCTCCATCTTTTCCTGCATCCACTTGCGCTGGGCAGGGTCCTGGATATGCATGTACTCGATGCCGGTCGTGCGGCAGTAGGAGTCGCGGAGCACACCGAGGATGTCGCGGAGCAGCATCAGCCGCTGGCTGCCGAAGCCGCCCGTGACGAACTGGCGGTCGAGGTCCCAGAAGGTCAGGCCGTGGTTGGCGATGTCGAGGTCGGGGTGGGTGCGCTGGGTGTATTCGAGCGGGTCGACGTCGGCCATCAGGTGTCCGCGGACCCGGTAGGCGTTGATCAGTTCCTGCACGCGCGCGGTCTTGTCGACGGCGCTCGCGAGGTCGACGCTGATGTCGGGCGCCCAGTGGATCGGGTCGTATGGAATGCGCAGCGCCGCGAAGATGTCTTCGTAGAAGTGGTGCCCGCCGATGAGGAGCTCGTGCACGATCTTGAGGAATTCGCCGGAGCCGGCGCCCTGGATGACGCGGTGGTCGTAGGTGCTCGTGAGGGTGATGGTCTTGGAGATGGCCAGGCCGGTGAGCGTCTTGACGCTCGCACCCTGGAACTCGGCCGGGTAGTCGAGGGCGCCGGCGCCGATGATGCAGCCCTGCCCCTTCATCAGCCTGGGGACGGAGTGCACGGTCCCGATGCCGCCCGGGTTGGTGAGCGAAACGGTCGCGCCGGAGAAGTCGTCGGCGGTCAGCTTGTTCTTGCGCGCGCGGGTGACGAGGTCTTCGTATGACGACAGGTACTCGCCGAAGGTCATGGTGTCCGCACGCTTGATCGCGGGGACCATGAGGGCGCGGGTGCCGTCCGGCTTGGGCAGGTCGATCGCGATGCCGAGGCCGACGTGGGCGGGAGCGACGACGGAGGGCTTTCCGTCGATCTCGTCGTACCAGACGTTCTGGCTCGGGAACATCTTGAGGGCCTTGATCAGCGCCCAGCCGATCAGGTGCGTGAAGGAGACCTTGCCACCGCGGGACCTGCGCATGTGGTTGTTCATCACGATGCGGTTGTCGATCAGGAGCTTGGCCGGGATGGTGCGCACGCTCGTCGCCGTTGGCACGGTGAGGCTCGTGGCCATGTTGGCGGCGAGGCTCTTCTGCATGCCGCGGAGCGGGGTGACGAGGTCCTGCGTCTCGGCAGTGCCCGCCGGAGCCGGCTGACCCTTGACCGGCGCGTCGGCAGGGACGGGGAGCGAACGCGGGGCGGTCGAGGTGGTGCGGGCGGTGCGCTGGCCGCCGATGATCGCGATCGGTGCCGTGATCGGGGCGGGCTCGACCGGGGCGGATGCGACGGGGGCCGGTGCGACCGGGGTTGCTGCTGCGGGGGCGGATGCCGCCGGCTGGGCCGGCTGCGCGGCCTCGGCAGCGGGTGGCTCCGCGTCGTGGCCTGCCCCGTTCGCGGTCTGGTGGTAGCTCTCCAGCACGGGCCACCAGGACTCATCCACCGAGTTCTTGTCGACGAGGTACCGTTCGTACAGCTCGTCGACGAGCCACTCGTTCGCTCCGAATTCACCCGACGTTGCTTCGTCGGATCCACTACCGGTCAACTGGCTCGACACAGCCGGTTCCCACTCTCTGCGTTGAATTTTGGATATCCCCGGCCGAAAATCGCCGGTTCGGTCTGCCCGCCCAGCCTAAACCAATCGCGCATGGCTGCGGGTATCGATGCGGGGGGCTAGCGTTATTTGCATGCAGTTCTATGGAGCGATCCCCAGCCACGATCTCACGTATTCCGACGTCTTCCTGGTGCCGAGCGAATCGGCCGTCACGAGCAGGCTCGACGTCTCCCTCGCGCCCGGAGACGGGACAGGGGCCACCATCCCTGTCGTGTCCGCGAACATGAACTCGGTGACCGGTCCCCGGCTCGCCGCGTCCCTCGCACGCCGCGGCGGACTCGGCGTGCTGCCGCAGGACATGCACCTGCAGGAACTCGACGCCGCGATCCGCTGGGTGAAGGACCAGTCGACCCGTTTCGACACCCCGTTCATCTTCGGGCCGGGTGAAACGGTCGCGAGCGCCCTGCGCCAGGTGCCCCCCGTCGCCGGCCAGGGCATCGTCGTCAACGACGCCCGCGGCGCATACCTCGGCTGCATCGACGCCGCCAGGCTCGGCACCGCCCTGCCGGACGCCCAGCTCGGCGACCTGCTGCACGGCCCGCTGACGTCCCTCGACGCCGAGGACATCGACGGCCCGCGCCGCGCCTTCGACGTGATGACCGCCGCGGAACTCGACTTCGCCCCCGTGCTCCGCCACGGCGTCATGGTCGGCACCCTGAGCCGCAAGAGCGCGCTCCGCTCGACCCTCTATCAGCCCTCCGTCGACGCCCACGGGCGTCTGCTCGTCGCGGCGGCGATCGGCATCAACGGCGACGTGGCCGCGAAGGCACGCGCGCTCGTCGCCGCCGGTGTCGACGTCCTCGTCGTCGACACCGCGCACGGGCACCAGGCCGGCATGCTGCGGGCGCTCGGCATCGTCGCAGAGCTCGGCCTCGGCATCCCGATCGTCGCAGGCAACGTCGTGACCGCGGATGCCGTCAACGACCTGGTCGGGGCGGGCGCCACCATCGTGAAGGTCGGCGTCGGACCCGGCGCGATGTGCACGACCCGGATGATGACCGCCGTCGGCCGGCCGCAGTTCTCCGCCGTGCTCGAGACCGCAGCCGCCGCGCGCGAACTCGGCGCGCACGTCTGGGCGGACGGCGGGGTGCGCTACCCCAGGGACGTGGCGCTCGCACTCGCCGCCGGCGCGGCATCCGTCATGATCGGCTCGTGGTTCGCCGGCACCATCGAGGCGCCTGGCCTGCTCGACACGGATGCCTCCGGCGCGGTCTACAAGGAGAGCTGGGGCATGGCATCGACCAAGGCCGTTCAGGAACGCTTCGACAGGCTCGACCCGTACGAGCTCGCACGGAAGACCCTCTTCGCAGAGGGCATCTCGAGCTCGAAGATCTACCTCGACCCGCTCCGTCCCTCACTCGAGGACCTGCTCGACATGATCACCTCCGGTGTGCGCAGCTCGTTCAGCTACGCGGGCGCGACCAACCTCGACGAATTCCACGAGCGCTCCCTCGTCGGGATCCAATCGGCCGCCGGCTACGAGGAGGGCAAGGCCCTCCCGGTCTCCTGGTAGCGGTCGCTTCCTGACAATCGGGTCCGGGTGTGCCACGCGCACCCGGTCCCGCACGGGACCTGCACGGTATAGTTGGATGAATAATGGACGACCCTCCTCCTGCGAATTCGCCCAGTAACCGTTCTCCCCGTGAGAACGGTTTTCCCCTTGTGACGACAGCTGCAACGACAGCTGTAACGAAAGCGGACGCCGGGCCCCGCGATGTTTGAGTGGGTCATGCTCGGCGTCGGCATCATCCTGACCATCGGCACCGGCCTCTTCGTCGCGAGCGAGTTCTCCCTCGTGAATCTCGAGCGCAGCGACCTCGAGGCCAGGCAGGCCCGCGGAGAGACGCGGCTCGCGAAGACCATCGCGGCCCTGAAGATCACCTCGACGCACCTCTCGAGCGCCCAGCTCGGCATCACCCTGACCACGCTCCTCACCGGCTACGCTCTCGAGCCCGCGATCAGCAGCCTGCTCGCGCCGCCGCTGCTGGCTGCGGGGTTCCCGAAACTCGTCGTGCCCGTCGTCGCCTCGACGGCCGCGATCGTGATCGCGACCCTCGCCTCGATGATCATCGGCGAGCTGGTGCCGAAGAACTTCGCCCTCGCCCTGCCGATCAAGACCGCGAAGCTCGTGATCCCGTTCCAGACCCTTTTCACGACCGTGTTCCGTCCGGCCGTGACCGTGCTCAACGGCAGCGCGAACGCCGTGCTCCGGTCGATCGGGATCGAACCCAAGGAAGAGCTGTCCGGAGCGCGCACCGCAGAGGAGCTCTCCTCGCTCGTGCGGCGTTCTGCCAGTGCCGGCCTGCTCGAGAAGGACACGGCGAAGCTGCTGCACCGCACCCTGCTCTTCTCCGGCCACACCGCCGCCGACGTCATGACGCCCCGCCCGCGCGTCGCGAGCATCCAGCGCAACGCCTCCGCCCAGGCCGTGATCGACCTCACCCGCCAAACCGGGTACTCGCGGTTCCCCGTCGTCGACGAGGGAGTCGACGACGTCGTCGGCATCGTGCACGTGAAGCAGGCCGTCGCCGTGCCGCGGCACCGCCGGGCGGATGTCCCGGTGTCCGCACTCCAGTCCGAGGCCGTTCGCGTGCCGGAGACCATGAAACTCGACGGCCTCCTCGTCGAACTCCGCGGCCGCGGCTACCAGATGGCCGTCGTCGTCGACGAATACGGCGGAACCGCCGGTGTCGCGACCCTCGAGGACCTCGTCGAGGAACTGGTCGGCGAGGTCGCCGACGAGCACGACCGCACCAGGGCAGGGGTCGTGCGTTCGCCGGACTCCCTGACCTTCCCCGGGATGCTCCGCCCGGACGAACTCCTCGAACGCACCGGCGTCGTGGTTCCTGAGGACGGCCCGTACGAGACGGTCGCGGGTTTCGTGATGAGCGAGCTCGGCCGATTGCCCGTCGTCGGCGACGTCGTCGGCATCGCAACGGGAGAGCTCTCGGTCGAACGTCTCGACGGTCGCCGGATCGACCGCATCCGCTTCACGCCCACGTCGGAGCCGGAACCGGAGACCGAGTCCGAGCCGGGGACCACGGTCGCGGTCGCAACCGTACCGCTGGCGACGCCGGCGACGGCACCCTCTGCGCCCACCCGACCCACCGCGGCGAAGCCGAAGGAGCGCCGTCATGAGTGACTGGGCAGGAATCGTCTGGCTGTTCGTGCTGCTCGCCGGAAATGCCTTCTTCGTGGCCGCCGAGTTCGCGGTCATCTCCGCGAGGCGCTCCCAGATCGAGCCGCTCGCAGCCGCCGGCCGGATGGGCGCCCGGACGGCGCTCTACGCGATGGAGCACGCGACGCTCATGCTCGCGACGACCCAGCTCGGCATCACGGTGTGCTCGCTGCTGATCCTGAACGTTTCTGAGCCGGCGATCCACCACCTGCTCGAGGCGCCGCTCGCCCTGACCGGGCTGCCGGACGAGGCGCTCACCGCGATCGCGTTCATCGTGACGCTGCTGCTCGTCTCCTACCTGCACGTCGTGTTCGGCGAGATGGTGCCCAAGAACCTGTCGTTCTCGATCCCCGACAAGGCCGTGCTCGTGCTCGCGCCGCCGCTCGTGTTCTTCGGACGCCTCGTCAAGCCCCTGATCGTGGCGCTCAACTCGACTGCCAACGGCGTCCTGAGGCTGTTCCGGGTCGAGCCCAAGCACGAGGCGAACAGCACGTACACGCTCGAGGAGGTCGCGACGATCGTGTCGGAGTCGACCAGGGAGGGCGTGCTCCGCGACGGAACCGGTGCGCTCAGCGCGACGTTCGAGTTCACCACCCGCAAGGTGCGCGACGTCGCGGTCCCGCTCGCGGACCTGATCAGCCTGCCGGAGTCCGCAAGCCCGGCCGACGTGGAGAAGGCCGTCACCAAGCACGGTTTCTCGCGCTACGTGCTCGTGACCGCCGAAGGGGAGCCGACCGGCTACGTGCACCTCAAGGACGTGATCGACCTCGACGGCGACGCGGGAATCCCCGTCACGGGCAGCACCGCCGGGAACGGCCTCGGCAGCTACGCCGATCCCATCCCGGCCAAGCGCATCCGCCAGCTCGTGTCGATCTACGAAGGCACCGACCTCGAGGACGCGCTCGCGACCATGCGCCGCTCCGGAGCACATCTCGCCCGCTCGTTCACCGCAGTCGGGGCGACGACGGGGGTGCTCTTCCTCGAGGACATCATCGAAGAGCTCGTCGGCGAAGTGCAGGACGCGACCCGGCGTCTCTGAGCGGCGTCGAGGGCCCGGGTCCGACGGACGCTGCGGGCAGGCCGGGACCTCGACGGCGGGTGCTCACGGGCGTAAAATGTGCGCCGAAAGAAAGTGAGGCAGACTCATGTTGAGCCAGTTGGAAGCCTATTCGGTACTGCCGGCGAAGGACCTGAAGCGCGCGAGGGAGTTCTACCGGGACAAGCTCGGGCTCGAACCGGCGGAGGAGCACGAGCACGGGCTCGTCTACCGCACGCCGTCCGGGGCCAGGGTGCAGGTCTACGAAACCGAGAACGCCGGCACGGCCAGGAACACCGCGCTCGGCTGGATGACAGACGACCTCGAGGCCGAAATGGCCGCGCGGCGCAGCCGCGGAGTTGTCTTCGAGGAGTACGACGTGCCGGGACTCAAGACCGAGAACGGCATCGCAACGGACTCCGAGGGCAAGGCTGCCTGGTTCCGGGATTCGGAAGGGAATTTCATCTGCGTGTCCCAGCCGGTGTGAATGGCCAGACGGCGTGAAGGGCCAGGCGCCCTGAGCGCCTGGCCGGAGTGAGCGCCGGGTCGGTGGGGCGCTCAGGCCTCCGGCCAGCGGGCGCGCAGGTACTGCGGCGGCCAATAGTCGATCGTCGCCCCGAGTTCGTGGGCTGCCCGCAACGGGAAGTGCGGGTCGCGCAGGAGTTCCCTCGCGAGCATGACGGCGTCGGCCTGCCCGCTCGCGAGGATCTCCTCGGCCTGCGCCGGGGTCGTGATGAGTCCGACCGCGCTCACCGGGACATCCGCTTCGCCCTTCACAAACGCGGCGAGCGGCACCTGGTAGCCGGGACTGAGCGGGATCTGCACGCCCGTGACGTTGCCGCCGGAGGAGATGTCGAAGAAGTCGGCGCCCGCGGTGCGCGTCCAGCCGGCGACGGTGGCGGTCTCCTCCGGGGTCCAGCCTCCCGGGGCCCAGTCGGTGGCCGAGAAACGCACGAAGAGCGGATGCGACTCGCCGACCGCCGCGCGGACGGCCGCGACGACCCGCAGCAGCAGCCTGGCGCGGTTCTCGAGGGAACCGCCGAACTCGTCGGTGCGGTCGTTGCTGAGCGGGGAGAGGAACTGGTGCAGCAGGTACCCGTGTGCCGCATGGATCTCGAGCACGTCGAAGCCGGCTTCGATGGCGCGGACGGCCGCGGCGGCGAAATCGTCGACGACCGTGTCGATGCCGCGGGCGTCGAGGGCGACGGGAGCCGCGTAGCCGGGGAACGGGATGGTCGACGCCGACAGCGTCGGCCAGCCGCCCTCCGCCGCGGGGACGGTGCCGTGCCGGACGGCGCCGTGGCTGTCGGTGCCCCAGGCCGGCCAGGTCGATGCCTTGCGGCCGGCGTGCGCGAGCTGGATGCCGGCGCGTGCGCCCTGTCCGTGGATGAAGCGGACGACGTGGGCCCAGGCGTCGGCCTGCTCCGTGTTCCAGATGCCGGTGTCTCGGGCGGTGATGCGACCCTCCGGGCTCACCGCGCTCGCCTCGGCGATGACGAGGCCGGCCCCGCCCGCCGCGAGGCCGCCGAGGTGCACGAGGTGCCAGTCCTCCGGCACGCCGTCCTCTTTCAGGATCGAGTACTGGCACATCGGGGCGACCCAGAGCCGGTTGCGCACGGTCAGGCCCCGGACGGTCAGGGGGCGGAAGGCGAGGGGCTGGGCGGGCTGCTGGGCGGGGGTGGGCTGGGTCAGGGGCACGCAAACCAATCTATCGTGGGGTCATGAGTGGTTTCGCGGGATGGCAGGCCTGGGACGATGAGCGGGCGCGAGAGTGGATCGCCGTGCCAGGGGCATCCGCAGACAAGTACAGCAGGGGGGTTCTCGGCGTGCGCACGGGCTCACGCGCCTACCCGGGCGCCGCCGTGCTCGGGGTCGAGGCGGCCATGCGCACGGGGCTCGGGATGGTGCGCTACCTCGGCCCGCGCCGGGCCACGAGCCTCGTGCTGCAGCGCAGGCCCGAGATCGTCACAGCGCAGGGGCGGGTGCAGGCCTGGTTGCTCGGCTCCGGGATGGACGCCTCCGAGCGCTCGCCGGCGACGCTCGAGGCGCTCGAGGGCGCGTTCGCCGAGGGGGTTCCCGTCGTGTGCGACGCGGGCGCCCTCGACCTCGTCGGCAGTCACAGCGGCCCGACCGTGATCACCCCGCACTACCGGGAGCTCGCCGGGCTGCTCTCCGGCGCGGGCTCCGGCGCGGTCTCCGGGCGGCGTGTCGACGTGACGCCCGCGGAGATCGCGGCGGACCCGGGGGAGTGGGCCGTGCGCGCTGCCGACCTGCTCGGCGTGTCCGTTTTGCTCAAGGGGGCTGTGACGTACGTCGCCTCGCCCGGCGGCACCAGGCTCACGGTGACCGGTGCCCCGCCGTGGCTCGCGACGGCCGGCGCGGGGGACGTGCTCGGGGGCATCCTCGGCGCACTCTTCGCCACCCACGCCGCGGCGCTCGAAGCGGATGCCGAGGCCTGCGCCGCCCTCGCGGCGACCGCGGCGCTCGTGCACGGCCTCGCGGCGGCCCGGGCGTCCGCAGGCGGCCCGCTTGTGGCCCTCGATGTCGCCGAGGCCATCCCCGCGACGATCGCGGCCCTCCTCCGCCCCTGACCCGGATCGAATCAGCGGCGCGGGATGCGGGCGAGGAAGGCGCGGGTGCGGGGTTCGCGCGGGGCATCGAAGACCTGCTCCGGCGGCCCGAACTCGAGGATCCGGCCGGCGTCGATGAACGCGACCCGGTCGGCGACGTCCCGCGCGAAGCCCATCTCGTGGGTCGCCATCACGATCGTCGTTCCCGACTGCTTGAGCTGCCGCACGAGGTCGAGGACCTCGCCGACGAGCTCGGGATCGAGCGCGCTCGTCACCTCGTCGAGGAGGAGCAGTTCGGGGTTCGTCATGATCGACCGCACGATCGCGGCACGCTGCTGCTGGCCGCCGGACAGTCGGTCGGGGAAGTCGCGGGCCTTCGCGGACAGGCCGATCTGGTCGAGCAGCTCGAGGCCGCGCGCCTCGGCCGTGCGGCGCGGCACCCGGTGCACGATCCGGCTGGCGAGGGTGACGTTGTCGAGCACGCTCAGGTGCGGGAAGAGGTTGAACTGCTGGAACACCACGCCGATCCTGGCGCGCACGGCGTCCGCGTTCGCGCGCGGGTCGCTGATGTCCCGGCCGGTGAGCCAGACCTGCCCGTCGTCGACGCGCTCGAGCAGGTTGATCACGCGGAGCAGGGTCGACTTGCCGGACCCGCTCGCCCCGATCAGTGCGACGACCTCGTGTTCGTGCACGACGAGGTCGATGCCGCGGAGCACGGGAACCGAGCCGAAGCTCTTGTAGACGTCGTCGACCCGGAGGACCGGAACGACGGCATCCGCTGCCTCGCTCATACGACCCCACCGACCTGCTCGCGGCGGCGCATCCGGGCGGACAGCCAGTCCGTGAGGCGGATCATCGGCAGGGCGAGCAGCACGAAAAGCAGCCCGGCGAGCACGTACGGCGTGAAGTTGAAGCTCGCCGCCGTCTCGATCTGGGCGGCCCTGACCGCGTCGACGGCGCCGAGCACGCTGATCAGGCCGACGTCCTTCTGCATCGCGACGAAGTCGTTCATCAATGCCGGCGTCACCTTGCGGAGCGCTTGCGGCAGCACGATCGTGCGCAGGGTGCGGCCGTGGCTGAGGCCGAGCGACCGACCGGCGAGCACCTGCGAGGGGTGAACCGCCTCGATCCCGGCGCGCCACACCTCGGCGACATAGGCCGAGTACGTCAGGACGAGTGCGATCGTGCCCCAGACATACGAGGGCAGCTTCGGGAACACCCCGAGGCCGGGCAGCCCGAAGCCGACGAGGTAGAGCACGATGATGAGCGGCAACCCGCGGAACAGGTCGGTGTACCCGGCGGTGAGGGCGCGCAGCGGGAAGAAGACCGCGCCGCGCAGGGTGCGGAGTGTCGCGAGCAGCAGGCTCACGATCAGCACGCCGACGGCGGCGACGAGCAGCACGCGGATGTTGAGCAACAGTCCCTCGAACACGCGCGGCCAGGCCTTCACCGCGACGGCGGGGTCGAAGAAGGACTGCTGTACCCGGGTCCAGCCCGGCGTGTTGACCACGAACACCCAGATCACGATCGCGAAGAGGACCGTGCTCACCGCGCTCAGCAGCACAGACCGGGCGGTCTGCGTGCGCCTGTACGCCCGGCGGCCGAGCTCGACCGCGCTCGACGGCCGCGTCGGCCGACCGGTGTCGGTGACCGTGTCGGTGACCAGGTCGGGACCGGCCACTGGACCTTCCTCCGGTGTCACTTCAGGACGGGCGCGTCCGCGTTGCCGGCGAGCCAGGTATCGGCGAGGTTCGCGAGGGTTCCGTCCGCGCGCAGGGCGTCGACGGCGGCGCTCACGGCGGCGGTGAGTGGGCTGTCCTTGGCGAGGACGAGGCCGAATGCGTCGGTACCCGCCTGGGCGCCGGGCGTTGCGCCAGGGGTGGGGGTCTGGCTGCTGGACCCCGCTGCGGCATCGGGCAGCTGCCCGATGATCGTGCCGCCGTCGAGTTCGACCCCGGTGAGGTAGAACGCTGTCGGGAGGTCGACGACGATCGCGTCGACGGTGCCGTTCTGCAGTGCGAGCTTCGCGTCGTCGTTCGTGTTGAACGCCTGCACGCCCTGGGTCGGTGCGATCAGCTTCTCCGCTTCCGTGAAGCTCGTCGTGCCGGTCGCGGCCCCGATCAGGAGACTCTTGAGTCCGGCGAGCGAGGTCACGGCGGCCGCCGGAGAGGTGCTGACGGTGATCACGGCCTGGGTGGTCTCGTAGTACGGAGAGGAGAAGTCGACCTGCTGGGCGCGCTCGGCCGTGATCGAGAACTGCTGCAGGTTGAAGTCGAAGGCCTTCGGCCCCGGAGCGATCGCCTCGTCGAAGGTGCTCCGCACCCAGGTCACGTTCTCCTTCGCGAAGCCGAGCTTGCCGGCGACGGCGTAGGCGACGGCGGCTTCGAAGCCCTTGCCGGATGCTGGTGAGTCGTCGATAACCCAGGGGAAGTACGCGGGTTCCCCGGTTCCGATCGTGAGCTTGCCCGGTGTGAGGTACGACGTGGGATCGGGGGAGCTCAGCGATCCCGCGTTCGTGGACGGGGCGCTGCCCTGGGTGGGGCTCGCTGCCGAACAGGCGCTCAACAGGAGCGCACCCGCCACGGAGAGGGCGAGCACAAAAATGTGACGGGACCTGCGGCGATTCACCATATTGACCACTCCTCGAGATGACTGTCTCTGGCCATCATGACGCATGTTTTCGCGGTCGTCGGCACCCACCAGCGAATGTGACGGTCTCGTTAAGAACACCGGGGTGTGGGAAAGTGGAACGTGCCCGATTCCCTCCCCCCGAAACCACCGGTGCGGTTCGCGTCGGGGCCGAGCCTGCGCATCCTGCTCTGGGCCGGATTCATCGCTGTGCACGCCTGGCTCGTCTACATCTGCTTCGCCGCGATCGGCTGGCCGCTCGGCGATGTCGACGTCGTCTACCTCGGCTGGGCGACCGACGCCGCGAGCGGAGTGGCCCTCGTCGGCATCACCGCGCCCTTCGTCTACCCCCTGCTCGCCGTCGTGCCGATCTTCGCGGCCCTCGCCTTCGGCACCGCCTCGTACACGGCGACCTGGCTCGGCATCGTCACCCTCCTCAACGCGGTCGCATTCGCGGCCCTGACCGGCCGGCGCCGCGGGCCGCGCGCGCTCCTCGCCGCGGGCTGGTGGCTGGCCTTCCTCCTGCTGCTCGGTCCGATCGCGCTCGCCAGGATCGACTCGATCACGGCCCCGCTCGTCATCCTCGCCGTTTTGTGGCTGCGGACCCGGCCGGTCTGGGGCACCGTGATCCTCACGCTCGCGACGTGGGTGAAGATCTGGCCGATCGCTGTCATCGCGGCGCTTGTCATCGCATCGAAGCAACGGATGCGCGCCGGCTACGCCTTCCTCGCCACGAGCGCCGTCATCGTGGTCACGGCGCTCAGCCTCGGCAGCGGCCTCCGCGTGTTCAGCTTCATCTCCGAGCAGGCCAACCGCGGCATCCAGATCGAGTCTCCCGTCGGCGCCATCTGGATGGTGCAGGCCGCGCTGCGGATCCCGGGCAGCTACATCTACTACGACCACGACATCCTCACCTTCCAGGTCGTCGGCCCAGGATCTTTCATCGCCGTCGCGCTCATGACGCCGGTCCTCGCGCTCTGCATCGCAGCGGTGCTGCTGATCGCGGTGCGGGCGACACGGGCAGGGGCGAGCTTCGAGAGGCTGTTCCCGCCGCTCGTCCTCGCGCTCGTCGTGACGCTGATGGCCGTCAACAAGGTCGGCTCTCCGCAGTTCGTGATCTGGCTCGCCGCGCCGACCATCCTCGGCATCCTCCTGCGAGGGCGCGGCTGGCGTACCCCGACCATCCTCGTCACGGTCATCGCCGGGCTCACCCAGGTCGTCTACCCCTACCTGTACGACTGGCTGCTCGTCGCCAACCCGCTGATGGTGCTCGCCCTCTCCATGCGCAACGTGCTCGAGTTCGTCGTGCTCGCCTGGGCCGTCCGCGAGGTGTGGACCCTCGGCAGCAGCTCCGCCCAGCACGGCAGCCGCCACGGGAACGGCAACGCCGCCCCGCACGACCCACCGGCGGCCGGCCTCGACCGCCCGATCCTCATCCCCAGGGAGTAATCATGCTCGTCGCCTTTTCCGTCTCGCCCTCCGGAGCCCAGGATGCCGAGGGTTCCGTGCACGACGCCGTCGCCGCGGCCGTCCGGATCGTCCGCGACTCGGGCCTGCCGAACCACACCGACTCGATGTTCACGACGATCGAGGGCTCCTGGGACGAGGTCTTCGCCGTCGTCAAGGCCGCCACGGAGGCCGTCGGCGCCTTCGGGCCGCGGGTGTCCCTCGTTCTCAAGGCGGACATCCGCCCCGGTCGCACCGGCGAGCTGACCGGCAAGGTCGAA
The DNA here is from genome assembly GCF_004402735.1 of Cryobacterium sp. MDB1-18-1. NCBI lineage: Bacteria > Bacillati > Actinomycetota > Actinomycetes > Micrococcales > Microbacteriaceae > Cryobacterium > Cryobacterium sp. MDB1-18-1. The sequence goes on from NZ_SOFR01000064.1 coordinate 47,329, forward strand.
CGCCTCGAGGTCGCGCTCGAGAACGCACGGGCGGCCGGAGGCGCGGCATAGCAGGCACCGCACGGGCAGGCGGATGCTGCCGGGCGCTTCCCGCCGCAACCGTCCGGCCCTAGGCTGGACCGCATGCCCCCACCCACCGACGGGTCGGCGATTCTGTCTCCGGCCCGCATCCGCCTTGCCCTGCTCTCCCTCGCCCTCGGCGGCTTCGGCATCGGCGCGACCGAATTCGTGGCGATGGGGCTGCTGCCGAACCTCGCGCGGGATCTCCTGCCCGGCCTCTACGCGACAGCGCCGGACGCTGCGAACGCCCAGATCGGCTGGCTGATCTCGGCGTACGCTCTCGGCGTCGTCGTCGGAGCCCCGACGATCGCGGCCGCAGCGGCACGCTGGCCGCGCAAGCAGCTGCTGCTCGCCCTGCTCGCCGCGTTCACCCTCGCGACGATCGCCTCCGCCCTGCTGCCGACGTTCGGGCTCGTGCTCGTGGCCCGGTTCGTGGCCGCGCTCCCGCACGGCGCCTACTTCGGCATCGCCTCGCTCGTCGCTGCCGACCTGATGGGCCCGGGCAAGCGGGCGCGCGGCGTCGCGCTCGTGCTCAGCGGCCTGACCATCTCCAATGTGATCGGCGTGCCCGTGATCACCTGGATCGGGCAGGTGTCCGGCTGGCGGGTCGCCTACCTCGTCGTCGCCGCCGTCTTCGCGGTCACCTTCCTCGCCGTGATCCTGCTCGTGCCGTTCCAGGCGGGTAACGCGCTCGCGACGATGCGCAACGAGCTGAAGGCGTTCGGTCGGCTGCAGGTCTGGTTCGCGCTCGGTATCGGGGCGATCGGCTTCGGCGGCCTCTTCGCCGTCTACACCTATGTCGCCCCGCTCATCATCGAGGTGACCGGCCTCGGCGCGGGCGCCGTTCCGCTCGTGCTCGTGGTCATCGGCCTCGGCATGACCGTCGGCAACCTGCTCGGCGGCCACCTCGCCGACAAGAGCGTCCGCCGCACCCTCTACGGGTTCTTCGCAGTGATGATCGTTGCCCTGGTGGGACTTGCCCTGTCCGCCCAGTTCCTGCCCGGACTCCTGGCCGGCGTCTTCCTCGTCGGCGGCGCGGCGGCCGGGCTGTCCCCGGCCATCCAGACCCGGCTGATGGATGTCTCGCACGACAGCCAGTCCATTGCGGCTGCGCTCAACCACTCGGCCCTCAACATCGGCAACGCGCTCGGCGCGTTCCTCGGCGGCCTGGCCATCGCCGGCGGCCTCGGCTACGTCGCCCCGGTCTGGATCGGCGCGGTCCTGAGCGTCATCGGACTTTCGCTCGCGGTCGTGAGCTTCGCGATCGACCGGTCCTGGCGCCGCAACGGACGGCACGTGCCGTACGGCACCGCCCTCATCGAGGTCGTCACGGACGCCGTTTAACGCCGAAGTCGGAACCTTTCGCGACTCGGGTCGGCGCGGTCTGCGCCTGCGACGGTCACGGAAGACTCCGACAGAGGGTCGGGAGCTCGAGCTCAGTCCGTCTGCAGCAGGATCCCGTCGTGAATCGCGCGCTTCCGCAGCGCGACCTTGGTTCCGACGTCGAAGCCCGCAAGACGGTACTTCTCGCGGATCCGCTTGAGGTAGGACTTGGCGGTCTCCTCGGAGATGCCGAGCTGGTGGGCAACGGCCTTGACGGGCTCGCCGGCACCGTAGAGAGCCATCACGCGGCGTTCCTGTGCGCTCAGTCTCGGCGAACCGCCGCCCGTTCCGGCGCTGAGCGCTTCGTCGAGTTCAGCGGAGATGTACGACTCCCCGTCGAAGGCTGCCCGGATCGCGTCGACGATCATGCCGGCTTCTTCGCTCTTGACGAGGTAGCCGAGTGCCCCGGCGGCGAGTGCCTCGCGCACGAGGCCGGGCTCCGAGTACGTGCTCATCAGGACGGTCTTGACACCGGCCGTCTTGAGGGTCGAGATCTTGAGCGAAACCGGGATGTTGTCCTTGAGATCGAGGTCGAGGAGAACGACGTCCACCGGGAATTCGGGGTGGGTGAGAAGTTCCGGCCACGTCGTCACAGCGGCGACCATGTTGATGTCGTCTGCGGCGCCGCGGATCCACTCCGTCAACGCCCCCAGCAGCATCCGGTGGTCGTCCACGAGAGCAAGCCGGATCGGATTCTCCCGACTGGGCGCCGCCGCCCGGGTCGTCGTGCTGATGTTCGTCACTGTTGCCTCCTGTTGCCTGTGCATCCGACTGGAAGCCCGGCGATGCCGGACCAGAAAATTTCACGCATCTGCGGGATTGTCAATGCTGCACTCGATCTCCACGTGGAGACTGCCACCCCGGCTCGACGCGATGTGCGGGCCAACTACCCGGATAGCTTGCCACGTCTCGGGGTCGACCCGGCGCCGAGGCACACCCGTGGTGGCCAATTCGATGGGGAATCGTAACTTCTGCCGGTCGATCAGGCCATTCGTCGGGCGGATCGGACCGAGGGAGAGGGCGACGGATGCCTCGGGGCGCTGGGTGTCGCTGATCAGGAGCCAGATGGTGCGCAGCAGGGCGTCGCGCTGGGCGGGATCGAGCAGCCCGGCGAGCCCGGCCGGGTCGTTGAGGCTCACCGAGGGGCCGAGGAACTCGGACTCCGTGATGGCGTGGTACAGCCAGGTCTCCCTGCGGCCCTGGATGAGGTGCAGCCGCAACTGGGTCGCGAGCGAAGACGCGGTCGTCGACTTGGCCGCGTTGAGGGGGAGCGCGGTGCGGCCCTTGGACACATCGTCGAGCAAGGTCTCCGCGTCGAGGTCGATCCGCGCGAGTTCCTCGGAGGCGAGCATGCCGACGGCGAACCGCGGCTGGGAGACCGTGCTCTGTACGAGCACGAGGTCCAGTTCGCGCTGCACCATCCGGTGGAACGAGCGGACGATCGCGACGCCGAGGAGCGGGGGTATCACCGCGAGCCCGAACGCGACGAGCTCCGGCGCGAAGGACAGCGGGTTGCTGCGCGGCTCTGTGATCGCGAACACGGCGAGGAGCGTTCCGAGGACGGCTGTGGAAGAGACGACGTCCCTGCCTCGCCGAACGGTCACGAGCGCGATCAGCAGGCTCCCGACCGCGGCGGCGGCGGTCGGGAAGACCCCCCGGTCGGCGCCGGCGTGCGAGCCGGCCAGGTCGAGTGCGATGACGACCGCGCCGGACGCGAGGGCCGCCGCGAACAGCCAGTCGGGCATCCGTGCGGAGAGTCGCTGAACGACGGCGATCGCGAACGCCGTCGCCGCCACGAGGATCACCCACGCCACGAGGGTCGGGACGGGAGTCGTGTACCGGGGCCACTGCTCGACGTACTCCCAGAACAGGTAGGCCGCGACGATGCCGCCGGCGACGGAGAGGCCGATCCCGAGGTGGCGTCCACCGAGGCCGCTCTGGTTGGCGCGCGTCGTCTTGACCGTTCGCTCCGGCCTGCGGAAGCTGCGGCGGCGATCCTGGCGCTCCTGACGTCCGTGTTCTGCGAGCGGGCCGGCTTCGGTGACGGCGCGCCTGGCCGGTCGACGGATGCCGCGCTCCGGCTGCACGGTCACGCCGCGGGTGCTCACTTGGGCACCTCGAGTACGACCGTCGTTCCCGAACCCGGGGACGAGAACAGCCGGGCGTTGCCGCCGACGTCGCGGAGCCTGGCGACGACGGACTCGGCGAAACCGAGGCGTTCCGGGCTCACCGCCGCGAGGTCGAAACCGACGCCGGCGTCGGTCACCATGGCACGAACTGTCGTGTCGTCGTCCGTGATCGTGACGTCGGCGCGGGCGACCCCTGCGTGCCTGCGCACGTTCTCGAGGCACTCGCCCAGGGCGAGCAGGAACGAGTCCAGAACGGTGCTCGGCAGCAGGACCTGGCCGCTCCCGTGCCAGTCCACGTCGAGCCCCATCCGCTTGAAGCGCTGTTTCACGGACTCGAGGGTGCTGCCGAGGGTCGACTCCGACGCGGGTTCGAGCGTGTAGACGCCGGAGCGGTGCGGGGTCGGGAGCCCGCCGAGCCGGAGCTGCCTGAGCAGCCGGGCGTCATCGCCGGCCTGCTGACGCAAGGCGGCGGGGCTCACGCCGACGCCCGAGTGCGCGAGCAGGGTGAGGGTCGCGAGGACGGTGTCGTGCAGGAGCCTGGCGTCCTGCCGGCGCTGGGCCTCGAGCTCGCTCGCGTGCCGTTCGGCGAGGTGCGCACGGCCGATTTCTGCGATGCGCTGCATGACGCGGGGGATGCTCTGCGCGATCCACCATCCGGCGATCGCGATCGCGAACCAGCCGGTGATCGTGAGCATGACCGGGACGAGTGCGTCGGTGCTGAGCCGCGCGGCAGCGAGCACGCTCGCGAGCGTCGCGCCGAAGGCGACGCCCAGCATGATCAGCCGGCGCGAGGTGGTGACGAGTACCAGGGCGATGGAACCGATCGCGGGTGAGGCGACGCACGCTATCACTGCCTGTTCGCCGAGGTTGAGTCCCGATGTTCCCGTGCCGACGAAGCCGATCACGAGGATCATGGCCACCCCGCAGACGACGAGGAGTGCCGCCCATCGCAGGTGACCGTTGCGGCCGAGCAAGTACTGGGCGCCGACGATGACAAGGAGCAGGGGAAGGCTCACGGCGAGCGCCAACCGGTCGAGGCCGCCCGGTATCAGGAGCGCCAGGAACGTGGCGATGGAACCAGCGAGCCCGGTCAGCTGCGCGCCCTTGCGCAGCAGTCGATCCCGTTCCTTGAAAATGCGTTGCATACCCGTCGCATTACCCCTCGTCGTGCTCCAGAAAGCACCATATCCGGATGCGGCCGGTTTCGACGCGCGCGTGGCGCTCAGTTTCACGAATGTGCCTTGTTTACGGGCCACGCGTGCGGGGGGTTCGCCGGGAACGGGGCGAACCGGGGGTATTTGGGCGCGTGCAGGGGGAACAGTTAGGCGCCTCGAGCTTTGTCGGGCCAGCATCCGTGATTCCTCAGGTCGTTTTCACCCTAGCAGCCTCGTCGATTCCCCCCGGTCCGGTGCCCCCCGTTTCGGTCCCGCCCTGGTCGAGGCGGAACGGTGGATAGTCGTCCCGGAAGAGTCCGGTGTACACCACCACACGGAACACCCAGCGGTCGATACCGAGGATGAAATCGAACAGGGACTGCCGGTAGTGGCCCGTGAACAGCAGCATCAGCCCCGCAATGAGCACGAGGAGACCGAGGAGTGATACTCCGGTCGTCGTCGAATAAGTCGTGTCCCCGATCGTGTAGCGAGCGGTCGGGGTGCTCGTCAGGGCGGACACGATGAGGATCTGTGGAATCGCGAGCAGCCACCACTTGACCAGGACAAGCCCCCGGGACAACCGCTCGGGGTAGTCGATGTCGAGGTCGGCTGGGTAGTCGGCCGGGGCGAGAGTGAACGGCGGGTACCTGTCCGTGCCGAGCGCCGAATACGCGTAGAAGGCGACGCGCCAGCTCCAGCGCAGCACGCCGACGTTGAACGTGAAGAGGGCCAGGGGATACCGGCCGGTGAACAGGATGGCGAAGCCCGCGACGATCGTCGTCACGAACGTGGCGAACCAGAGGAAGAACAGCACCACGACGTGCGGGAAGATCAGGATCCATTTCACGAGCCACAATCCCCTGGACACGTCGGGCTGCAGTGTGCCCTCGAGGCGGGCTGGGTAGACCGGACCAGGTGGACCCGTCGCTGCGACAGTTCCCATCGCTCCGGCAGCGCCCATCGCTCCGGCAGTGCCCGTCGTTCCGACAGCGCCGTCGTGGTCGTCCGGCCCCTGTGCGGAGTCGCGCCTCCCGAGGCCCAACGCGCCGAAGACCACGAGGAGCACCCCGGCCACGAGCAGCAGCCCGCCGCCGAGCAACAGGGCGACCGCCGCAGGCACGAAGAGGCCGGACCGGACGCCGGCCCGCGCCTCTACGTCAACGCCCTGCGTCGCATCCGCGTTCATGACGACGACGGCCCAGTCGCCGCTCACGACCGGCCAGACCAGGCGCTGCGTTCCCGGCCCGGAGGCCGCGACCGTCCACCAGGTCTGGCTGCCCGGACGAGCAGGACGTCTGCTGCCGGGCACCTCGCGGTACTCGGTGCGGAATGGCGTGGAGTTCACGGAGGTGAGCTCGCTGTGCGCGACGGATGCGAGGTAGCGTTCCACCTCCGCCCGCGGTGCGATGCCGATGAAGACCCCGGTGCCGCGGGCGCTCGTCGCCTCGAGCATCACGGTCGCGAGCCCGGAGGGCATCCCGCCGGACCCCGCCTGGGTGCTGGTCCCGGTGCCTGAGTCGCTCTCCGTCGTGAGGTTCGGTGAGGTGATCGCATACGAGGCCACGGAGAATGAGCCGCTCGGCGTGGTCAGGAACCCGTCCCTGCCCTGTTGTGCCGCGACCGTTGCAACGGCGACCCCGCCCGCGAGCAAGCCGATGCCGGACACGGCGAGCAGCGTTCCGACGATGACCATGACGACGTAGCCGGCTTTCATCACGGGACTCCTCTTCGCAGGGCGGTCTGGACAAGGCAGGCAGTGGCCGGGCTCCCTGTCAGGGTCGTCCGGAATGCCTGCCCTGTCAATCGCAGGGCGGTAGCGGAAAAGTCGGTGTGATAGCCGGCGGAACCGGCCGACGTCCAGCCGTCGTGAAGGTCAGCGGAGCAGGCGGCCGAGTTGCTCGCCGACGGCGGCATCCTCGATCAGAAAGCCGTCGTGGCCATAGCTCGAGGAGAGCACGACGGGTTCGGTGCCGTCGAGGCCGTTGCGGAGGTGTGCCGCGATCCGGCGCTGGCCCTCGACGGGGAACAGCCGGTCGCTGTCGATTCCGACGACGAGGGTGGTTGCTTCGATCGAGGAGAGGGCCTCGGCGAGGGAACCCCGGCCGCGGGTCACATCGTGGGAGTTCATCGCCTCGACGAGGACGATGTAGCTGTTCGCGTCGAAACGTCGGGTGAACTTGTTGCCGTGGAAGTCGAGGTAGGACTCGACGGCGAACCGGCCGCCGGAGCCGAGCGGGGAGATCCGGCTCTGCCAGCCGCGCTCGAAACGCTCGTTGAGCTCGGACGGGCTGCGGTAGTTCAGCAGGGCCATCCGCCGGGCCAGGGCGAGCCCGCGGGTCGGACCGTCGCCGTCGACGGCGTCGTAGTAATCGCCGGACCGGAACAGCGGGTCGCTGCGGATGGCTTCGATCTGCACCGAATTCAGGGCGATCTGATCGGCCGTCGTCGCGGGCGGCGCCGCGAGGATCGCGAGCCTCTCCACCCGGTCCGGCCGGTCGATCGCCCATTCGAGGGCGTGCATTCCCCCCATCGACCCGCCGACCACGAGGGCCCAGGCGTCGATCCCGATCCGGTCGGCGAATGCGACCTGGGCGGCGACCTGGTCGCGGATGGTCAGGTAGGGGAAGCGGATGCCCCACTCCGAGCCGTCAGGGGCGAGGGACGACGGGCCCGTGCTGCCCTGGCAACCGCCGAGCATGTTCGGTGCGACGACAAAATAGCGGTCGGTGTCGATGGCCAGGCCGGGGCCGACGATGCCGCCCCACCAGCCGGCGGTCGCGTGGCCGGGCCCTGCCGCGCCGAGCAGGTGGCTGTCCCCGGTGAGGGCGTGCAGCACGAGCACCGCGTTGTCCCGCGCGGGGGAGAGTTCGCCCCAGGTCTCGTAGGCGATCCGGACGGCGCCCAGTCGCCCGCCGGCCTCGAGGTCGAGTGCGCCCACGTCCTGGAACCTGCGGTTGCCGACGGGGTCGCCGTCGCGCCACGCGCCCGTCGCCGGGGGCTTGCCGAACAGCGAGCGCGCCTGAGCCTCGGTGATGAAGCTGGACGGGACCGTGTCCGCCGAGGTCTGCCATTCCATATGCCCTCATTCTGCCCGGTCTGACGCGCCAACGTCCCTTTGTTACGCGCGGCTTGTTTCGTGCGGTTGGAGACGTGCGGTTGGAGACGTGCGGTTGTTGCGGCGCTCATCCGGCCCCCTTGCCCACTTCTCGGACAGGTGTCCGAGAAGTGCTAGACTGTCCTGATGACCCGCACCGAGTATGTCCGAGAAAGCGTGGTGCGCGGTACAATCAGCGCCGTGCGTGCCTCGGACCCCCGGGCGGAACGCACCAGGCAGGCCATTTTCACAGCGGTCCGCACGCTCATGACCCAGCGCGTCGCATCCGTCTCGGTCAGCGACATCGTGCGCACGGCCTCGATCAGCCGCAGTTCGTTCTACGCGCACTTCAGCAGCCTCGACGATCTCGCGACCGGGTTCCTCCGCGAGCAGTTCGCCGAGATCGGCGTGTCCGGGTTCGACCTGCTGAGCGACGACCTCACCGGGGCCCAGGCCGCACGGGTCGGCTACCAGCGGCTCATCTCCCACATCGTGGAGCACTACCCGCTGTACTCGAGTGTGCTCGACCTGCCGATCACCCGCACGGCATACGACGACGAGATCGAAGCGTACTCGCGCCGCCTCGTCGAATCGCTCGTCGTGCTCTCCGGCACGCCCAGGGTCGTGCACCCCGAGTCCTTCGCCACCTACGTGGCCGGGGGAGCGCTCACCCTGATCAGCGCCTGGATGCGCGGCCAGCTGGACGTCACGGACGACGAGATCGTCGACCAGCTCGTCGAATTCCTCCCCGAATGGCTGGTCGACGCGGCCTGACGCCGCGAACCCGGCACCCCACACACCACCACACAACCGACCGACGATGGTCGCGAGAACCCCGCATCACCAACGAACAGAGGCAGCATATGAATTTCACCGTGGGAGAAACCCTGGTCTACCCGCACCACGGCGCGGTCACCATCACTGAAATCACGACCCGCGCCGTGAAGGGGATCGAGAAGAAGTTCATGACCCTCACCGTGCACGCGAACGACCTGACGATCAAGCTGCCGATCGAGAACGCCGAGCTCGTCGGCGTGCGCGACGTCATCGACAGCGCCGGCGTCCAGGCCGTGTTCGACGTTCTCCGCGAATCCTTCGTCGAGGAGCCGGGGAACTGGTCGCGCCGGTACAAGGCCAACCAGGAGAAGATGGCGAGCGGCAGCGTCTACCGCGTCGGCGAGGTCGTCCGCGACCTGTGGCGTCGTGACCAGGAGCGCGGCGTGTCCGCCGGCGAGAAGAACATGCTCGTCAAGGCCCGCCAGGTGCTCGTCTCCGAACTCGCACTCGCCCAGAGCTCGACGAGCGAAGAGGCATCCGCCGTCCTCGACACCGTGCTCGCGAGCTCGATCCCCGCGACCGGTACCACGGCGGCCTAGGGATCACTCCGGCTCGCCGGTCCAGCCGAGGTTGCGGGCCACCCGCTCGAGGGTGGCCAGGGTCGTGGCGTAGTCGGCAGGGCTGACGTCCTGGGTCGCGGCATCCCGGTTCACCGATACGACCTCGGCGAGGCGCTGGTAGGCGAGCCTGCCGCGGTCGGTGATCGCGTACCCGGACTCCGACACCGTGACCCAGCCGCTCTCGACGAGTTCGGCGAGGTGTTCGACGACGGTCTCACCCTCGGTGTCGAGGAACGGGGCGACCCCGCTCGTGAGCTGCTCGACCGAGGCCGGTCCGCGGGACAGCATCCCGAGCAGCTGCCACTGCCGCCTCGTCACCCCGTGTTCCTCGAGGGTCGTCGCGAATTGCTCGTTGATCAGTTGGTCGACGAGCTTGAGCCAGTATCCGATCGGTCGCAGGTCAGTCATACCGACAGGATATTCACGGACCCGTCATCCGGATCGTTCTCTGAACCAATTCGACGGAGATTGTGCCTCGCGCGGCCCGAAAACGGCCTGCAACGTACAATTCCGGCAGAATCTCCGTCGAATCGGTCAGGGGTGCTGCGGTGCGGGTCAGGCGTTCGCGCGCGAGGCCTCGACTACGGCGCGGGCGGCGGCGAGCCCGTGCTCGAGGTCGGCCTTGAGGTCGGCGATGTTCTCGATGCCGACGGACAGGCGCACGAGCCCGGGGGTCACGCCGCTCGTGAGCTGCTGCTCCGGCGTGAGCTGGGCGTGGGTGGTCGAGGCCGGGTGGATCACGAGCGAGCGGACGTCGCCGATGTTGGCCAGGTGGCTGAAGAGCTCGAGGTTGTCGACGAGCGCGCGGCCGGCATCCACCCCGCCCTTGAGCTCGAAGGAGACGACCGCGCCGACGCCCTTGGGCGCGTATTTGTTGGCGGTCGCATACCAGGGGCTCGACGGCAGGCCGGCGTAGTTGACCGAGGCGATGTCGGGGTGGCTCTCGAGCCATTCCGCGATGTCCTGGGCGTTCTGCACGTGGCGCTCGATGCGCAGGCTCAGGGTCTCGATGCCCTGGATCAGCTGCCAGGCGCTCGCGGGGGCGATCGCGCTGCCGAGGTCCCTGAGCAACTGAACGCGTGCCTTGATGATGTACGCGATGCCGTCGCCGACCGCGCCCGTGTAGCTGACGCCGTGGTAGGACGGGTCCGGCTCGGTGAGGCCGGGGAACTTCTCGACGTTCTTCGACCACTCGAAGGTGCCGCCGTCGACGATGACGCCGCCGATGATCGTGCCGTGGCCGCCGAGGAACTTGGTGGCGGAGTGGACGACGATGTCGGCGCCGTGTTCGAAGGGGCGGATCAGGTACGGGGTCGCGATGGTGCTGTCGACGATGAGCGGGACGCCGTTCTGGTGGGCGACGTCGGCGACGAGCGAGATGTCGAGCACGTTGATCTTGGGGTTGCCGATGGTCTCGGCGAAGAACAGCTTGGTGTTCGGGCGCACGGCGCGGGCCCACTCTGCTGCATCGTCCTGGTCCTCGACGAAGGTCGTCTCGATGCCGAGCTTGGCGAGGGTGTACTTGAAGAGGTTGTAGGTTCCGCCGTAGATCGAGCTCGAGGAGACGATGTGGTCGCCGGCCTGGGCGATGTTGAGCACGGCGAAGGTCGATGCGGCCTGGCCGGAGGCGAGCAGCAGCGCCGCGGTGCCGCCTTCGAGCGCGGCGATGCGCTCTTCGACGACGGCCTGGGTCGGGTTCATGATGCGGGTGTAGATGTTGCCGAACTCGGCGAGGGCGAAGAGGTTCTGGGCGTGCTGCGCGCTGTTGAACACGTAGGACGTGGTCTGGTAGATCGGGGTGGCGCGTGCGTTGGTGACCGGGTCGGGGTGCGCGCCAGAGTGCACCTGCTTGGTTTCGAACTGCCAGGCGGCCGCGTTTTCGCTCATGAAGAACTCCCTGTAATCCGTGACGAGCGTGGACCGTCCATCGCTCTTGGGTGCGAGTTTAGGCACGCGCTCGCGGGGTCGGCAATGTCGCCGAAACACGGCGTCATCTACGGGTGTGCCGCGGTCCGCCGCTCGTGTACACAGCGGGGTGGCTCAGTCACCTCGAGCTCAGCTGGCAGCTGCCCGAGGAGCGGGCGTTCTACGAGAGTCTGGCGGCGGACCGCCGGCTCATCCGGTACGACCGCGCCGGATGCGGCCTGTCGGCTCCGACGAGCCGGCCGCCGTCGATGGACTTCGAGCTGGAGCAGCTCGCCGCGGTCGTCGCGAAGCTCGGTCCGGAGCCGTTCGACCTCATCGGCACGTCGATGGGTGCGCTGGTCGCTGTGGCGTGGGCGGCGGCGCATCCGGATACCGTGCGACGGCTGGTGCTCCACGGCGGCGCGTCCGTCGCCTGTGCGGAGACGCTCACGTCGATAGCGGATGGGTGACGGGAGTCGCCCGCCCGATCCACCTCGGTGCACGAGTCCAGGTCTGGGAGGTGAGGATCAGCGACGGCCGCGACCGTCTCGTCTGCGTTTCGCGGTGCACGCTCGCGGTGATCGACAGGCCTAGCGACTACGTATCACCGCAGCTGCGCCGATCGCCGGACTGAGCGCGCAGGCGAGCGATGGCCGGGCGAACGACAGGGAAGCACGGCGTCATCTACCGGGTGTGCCCCGGGTGTGCCCCGACCGCCGCTCGTGCCGCCAGAATGGGACCATGGCAAACAAGCGAGTTGTAGTGACCGGTGCGAGTTCGGGAATCGGGGCGGCCACGGTGCGACTGTTCCGGGCCCACGGCTGGGACGTCGTCGGCGTGGCCCGGCGTGCCGACCGGCTCGCGGCCCTCGCAGCGGAAACCGGCGCCGATGTCTTCACGGCCGACCTGACGGTGCAGGCGGACGTCGACGCCCTCCGCGACTATCTCGCGGCATCCGGCCCCGTGCACGCCCTCGTGAACAACGCCGGCGGCGCCCGCGGCCTCGACAGCGTCGAGACCGCCCCTGTCAAAGACTGGGCCTGGATGTTCGAGATCAATGTGCTTGCGGTCAAGCGGGTCACGAGTGCCGTGCTCCCGCTGCTGCGAGAGACACTCCGCACGGATGCCGCTGGCAGCGCCGATATCGTCACGGTCACCTCCATCGCCGGGCACGTCGCGTACCTCGGCGGTGGCGGATACAACGCCGCCAAGTTCGCGGCCCACGCCCTCGTGGAGGTGCTGCGGCTCGAGCTCAACGGCGAGCCGATCCGGGTGATCGAGATCGCGCCCGGCATGGTCAAGACCGAGGAATTCGGCCTCGTCCGCTTCGGCGGCGACACGGAAAAGGCCGCTGCCGCATACGCCGGCGTGGAGCACCCGCTCACCGCGGAGGACATCGCCGAGACGATCGTGCTGAGCGTCGAACTGCCCGCCCACGTCAACCTCGACCTGATCACGGTCAAGCCCGTCGCCCAGGCGGCCCCGACGCGCGTCGCGCGCGGCCCCCTCGTCCCGAAGGACTGACCCGCGGCATCCGCTGGCCCGGCCAGACCCGGCCCGTGAACCGCACTCTTCCGGTCGAGAGTCACCCGTGGAGCGGGAACTCTCGACCGGAAAGGAAACTGCGGGCTAGTGCTCGACGGCCTTCTCGGCGCCGTGGCCGGTGAGGGAGCGGACTGACATCTCGGCGGCGAGGAGAGGGTCCTCCTTGCGGGTGCTCGTGACGGAGCCGAGCCAGCCGAGGAAGAAGCCGATCGGGATCGAGACGATGCCGGGGTTGCTGAGCGGGAACCACGCGAAGTTGACCCCAGCGCCGAACATCGACGTCGGCGTGCCGGAGAACACCGGGGAGAAGATGATCAGGATCATCGCAGCGGCGAGGCCGCCGTACATGCTCCAGACCGCTCCGCGGGTGGTGAAGCCGCGCCAGAACAGTGAGTAGAGGATCGTCGGGAGGTTCGCGCTCGCCGCGACGGCGAAGGCGAGCGCCACGAGGAACGCGATGTTCTGGCCCTGCACGCCGATGCCGCCCGCGATCGCGAGGATGCCGATCACGATGACGGTGCGGCGGGCGACCTTCACTTCGCTGTCCGGGTCGCCCTTGCCCTTCTTGATCACGCTCATGTAGATGTCGTGCGCGAACGAGGTCGCCGCGGTGATCGTGATGCCGGCGACGACCGCAAGGATCGTCGCGAAGGCGATCGCCGAGATGAAGCCGAGCAGGAGCGGTCCTCCGAGCGCGAGCGAGAGGAGCGGCGCCGCGGAGTTGACCCCGCCGGGAGCCGCCGCGATGACGTCCGCGCCGACGAGCGCCGCTGCGCCGAAGCCGAGCACGAGGGTGAAGAGGTAGAACGCGCCGATGAGCCAGATCGCCCAGACCACGGAACGACGGGCCTCCTTGGCGCTCGGGACCGTGTAGAAGCGCATCAGCACGTGCGGCAGGCCCGCGGTGCCGAGGACGAGCGCGATCGCGAGGGAGATGAAGTCGAGCGGATTGTGCCCGTACTTGAGCCCCGGCACGAGGATGGCCTCAGCGGGCTTGCTGATCGAGGCCGCGACGGCAGAGTCGAGCAGTCCGGAGAAGTTGAAGCCGTTGATCGCGAGCACCCAGATCGTCATCCCGAGGGCTCCGATGATCAGGAGGAACGCCTTGATGATCTGGACCCAGGTGGTGCCCTTCATCCCGCCGATGAGCACGTAGAGGATCATCAGGCCGCCGACAACGACGACGACGACCGACTGGCCGAGCTTGTCGTTGATGCCGAGCAGCAGCGACACGAGTCCGCCGGCGCCGGCCATCTGGGCGAGGAGGTAGAAGAAGCACACGGCGAGGGTCGTCGTGGCTGCCGCGACCCTGACCGGGCCCTGCTTGAGCCGGAACGAGAGCACGTCGGCCATCGTGTACTTGCCGGTGTTGCGCATCAGCTCTGCGACGAGCAGCAGGGCGACGAGCCACGCGACGAGGAACCCGATCGAGTACAGGAAGCCGTCGTACCCGCTGATCGCGATCGCTCCGACGATGCCGAGGAAGGACGCCGCCGAGAGGTAGTCTCCCGCGATCGCGAAGCCGTTCTGCGGTCCGGTGAAGGACCGGCCGCCGGTGTAGTAGTCCGCGGCGGAACGGTTGTTGCGGCCCGCCCGGATCACGACGATCAGGGTGACGGCCACGAAGGCGAGGAAGATCGAGATGTTCAGGACGGGGTTGGTCTCCGTGGCCTTCACGGCGGTCTGGACGATCATGGCGCCGGCGCTCATTTCTGCTCCATCTTTTCGAGCTCTGCGCGGAGCGCTGCGCCCATCGGGTCGAGGGTCTTGTTCGAGAAGGACACGTACCACATGGTGATCGCGAAGGTCGTGACGAACTGGCCGAGGCCGAGCACGAGGCCGAGGTTGACCGATCCGACGACCGGGATGGCCATCACGGCGGGCAGGTAGGCGGCGACGAGCACGAACCCGAAGTACCAGACCAGGAAGAACACGGCGAGCGGGATCACGAACCGGTTCCTCCTCCTCTTCAGCTCGAGGAAGCGGGGCGATTGGGCGAAAGCGACGTAGTCGATCGACGACGGCGTCGCTCCCGGTCGTGCATCTCTCAGTGATTCCGTCATGGGGGCTCCTTTGCTCCGGTGAGGATGATGCTGGGTGGTGCGGTCTGGGGGAGAGGATTCAGCTGGTGTGGGCGGTGCCGTGCACGGCGAGTTTGAGCGCGTCGAGCACGGCAGGGTCCTCGATCGTCGGGGGAACCGTGTACGGCTCGCCGTCGACGATCTGGCGGATCGTCTTGCGCAGGATCTTGCCAGAGCGGGTCTTCGGCAGCCGGTCGAGGATCGTCACGTCACGGAAGGCGGCGACCGGGCCGACGTGCTCGCGCACGAGTCCGACGAGTTCCTTGGCGAGGGTGTCGTGGTCGATCGTCGCCCCGGCCTTGAGCGTCACGAAGCCCGCGGCGCGCTGGCCCTTGAGCGGGTCGTGCACTCCGAGCACGGCGCACTCCGCGACCGACGGATGCAGGGTGAGTACCTCCTCGAGGGATCCGGTCGACAGCCGGTGCCCGGCCACGTTGATCACGTCGTCGGTGCGGCCCATGACGTAGAGGTAGCCGTCGGCGTCGAAATGGCCGGAGTCGCCCGTCGCATAGTAGCCGGGGAAGGCGGAGAGATAGGCGCTCGCATACCGCTCCGCGCTGCCCCAGACACCGAGCAGGGTTCCGGGCGGAAGCGGCAGGCGGATGGCGATGTTGCCCTCCTTGCCGACCTTCGTCACGGGCCGGCCCTTCGAGTCGAGGATCTCGATGGCGTAGCCCGCGACCGGGAACGTCGCCGATCCCGGCTTGGTCGGAACTTCCTCGATGCCGCGCGGGTTCGCGCAGATCGCCCAGCCTGTCTCGGTCTGCCACCAGTGGTCGATCACCGGGCAGTGCAGCCCGTCGTTCGCCCAGTGGTACGTCTCGGGGTCGAGTCGTTCCCCGGCGAGGAAGAGGCCGGTCAGGCTCGAGACGTCGTACTTCTGCAGCTCGGCGAGCTCGGGGTCGACCCGGCGTATGGCCCGGATCGCGGTCGGGGCGGTGAAGAGCACGGTGACCTTGTAGTCCTCGACGACCCGCCAGAAGGCGCCGGCGTCGGGGGTGCCGATCGGCTTGCCCTCATAGATGACGGTCGTCGCCCCGACGAGGAGCGGCGCATAGACGATGTAGGAGTGCCCGACGACCCAGCCGACGTCCGAGGCCGCCCAGAAGACGTCTCCGGGCCCCGCGGCGTAGATGTTGCGCATCGACCAGGCGAGCGCGACGGCGTGTCCGCCGTTGTCGCGCACGATGCCCTTCGGATTCCCGGTCGTTCCCGAGGTGTAGAGGATGTACAGCGGGTCCTCAGAGCGGAGGCTCACGGGTTCGGCAGGGGTCGCGGCATCCTCTTCGGTCGCCCAGTCGAGCCAGGTGACGGCGTCCGTGCCCGTGTCCGTGTCCGTGCCCGTGACGGCGTAGTCCGCCGCGCTCCCGGGGATCGACTCGCGGTCCCGCACGATGACGGTGCGGACCGAACCCTGCGACCGGTCAAGCGCCTTCTTCACGAGCGGCAGGTATTCGACGACGCGGCCGGGCTCGAGCCCGCCCGATGCGGTCACGATCACGGTGGGCCGGGCGTCGTCGATCCGCACGGCGAGTTCGCTCGCCGCGAAGCCGCCGAAGACCACGGAGTGCACGGCGCCGATCCTGGCGCACGCGAGCATGGCCACGATCGCCTCCGGGATCATCGGCAGGTAGACGATCACCCGGTCGCCGACGCCGACGCCCTGGGCGCGCAGCACCCCGGCGAACCGGGAGACGCGGTCGAGCAGCCGGCTGTAGCTGATGCTGACCCGGGTGCCGCTCATCGCGGAGTCGTAGATGACCGCGGCCTGGTCGCCGCGGCCGGCGAGCACGTGCCGGTCGAGGGCGTTGTAGCTCGTGTTGAGCTCGCCGTCCGGGAACCAGCGCCAGGTCCCGGGCTCGCGCTCCTCGAGCGCGGTGCGCGGGGGCACGGTCCAGTCGATGAAGGCGGATGCCTCGAGCCAGAAGTCGGCGCGGGTCGCGGCATCCGTCGAGCGCAGCCAGGAGTCGCGGTAGCTCCCCACCGTGCCTGTCGCTGTGTATGTCACTGTGAACCTCCCCATTGAAGCTCCTATGTATACATAGAATTCAGGAAGTCTTGCACACGCCGGGTAAAAAGGGAATAGCATGGCGTCTGTGTATACAGAAACCCCAACGTCGGGGAACACCACTCCGGTGGGTACCCGCACGGCCGCACCGCCGGTCGCCGTCGTCAGCGCGAGCGAACGCGCGTACCGGCAGCTGCGCGACGAGATCCTCGACGGAGTCCTCGCCCCGGGCGCCGGCCTCCTCGAGGTCGAGCAGTCCGACCGCATCGGCGTCTCGCGCACCCCGCTCCGGGCCGCCATCGCCCGCCTGATCGCCGACGGGCTCGTCGCCGGCCGCGCCGGCCGCGGATTCATGGTCACGGAGATGTCCGTCGACAGCATCCACGAACTGTACGAACTCCGCCGCGCCCTCGAGGAGCACGCGGCCAGGATCGCGGCGACCCGGCGCGACCCCCACGTCTTCCTCGAGCTGCGCGACCAGTTCCGCACGGCACCCGAACTGCTGCTGCTGGGCGAGGCCGGACTGCACCGGTACTACGAGCTCATCGACGACTTCGACGACGCGCTCGACGCGGCAGTCGGCAACCCGTTCCTCGTCACCGCGCTCGCCAACGTGCGCACCCACCTCGCCAGGATCCGCAGGCTCGCCAGGCACAACCCGGCCCGGCTGCGGGCGGCGGCGGCCGAGCACCTGCTCATCATCGAGGCCATCGTCGCCGGTGATACCTCGCTCGCCGCCCACGCCACCCACGTCCACCTCCACCAGAGCCTCAGCAACGTCCTCGCCGCGCTCGAGGCGAACCCGGCCGCCCAGGCCGACTGAAGCACCAGCGCCCACCCGAACCAGCGCCCACCCGAACCACCGCCCACCCGAACCACCGTCCAACCGAACCACCGAAGGGAACCCTGTGCAGCTTCACGATGTTCGAGTCCACCGCAGCGACGAAGACCTGGCCCGCACGGATCAGCTCGCCTGGAAGATCGCCGAGTGCGCGTCCGACCCGGTGGAGGTCTCCGCCGAGGTGACCGAGATGATCATCAACCGGGTCATCGACAATGCCGCCGTCGCAGCGGCCTCGCTCACCCGGCGACCGGTCGTCGCCGCGCGCTCGCAGGCGCTCGCGCATCCGCGCTCCTTCAACGGCGTCGGCGCGACCGTGTTCGGCGAACAGCGTTCCCGCCGGGTCTCGCCGGAATGGGCGGCGTGGGCCAACGGCGTCGCCGTCCGCGAGCTGGACTATCACGACACCTTCCTCGCCGCCGAGTACTCCCACCCCGGCGACAACATCCCGCCGGTCCTCGCCGTCGCCCAGCACCTCGCCGTCACCCGCGGCCTGAGCGGGCGGGACCTCGTGCGCGGGATCGCGACCGGCTACGAGATCCAGATCGACCTCGTGCGGGCGATCAGCCTGCACGCGCACAAGATCGACCACGTCGCCCACCTCGGCCCGTCGGCCGCCGCCGGGATCGGCACCCTGCTCGGCCTCGACACCGAGACGATCTTCCAGGCCATCGGCCAGGCCCTGCACACCACAACGGCCACCCGGCAGTCCCGCAAGGGTGAGATCTCGAGCTGGAAGGCGTACGCGCCCGCATTCGCCGGCAAGATGGCCGTCGAATCCGTCGACCGCGCCATGCGCGGCGAGACGAGTCCGACCCCGATCTACGAGGGCGAAGACGGCGTCATCGCGTGGCTCCTCGACGGTCCGGAGGCTTCCTACCAGGTCGCCCTGCCGGGCCGGGGCGAGGCCAAGCGGGCCATCCTGGACAGTTACACGAAGGAACACTCCGCCGAGTACCAGGCCCAGGCCCTCATCGACCTCGCCCGCAAGCTCTACCGCGAGCACCCGGAACTCGCCGACCCGGCCAACATCACCCGGATCGTGATCCACACGAGCCATCACACCCACAACGTGATCGGCTCCGGTGCGAACGACCCGCAGAAGTACGACCCGAGTGCGACAAGGGAGACCCTCGACCACTCGATCCCGTACATCTTCACCGTTGCACTGCAGGACGGCAGCTGGCACCACGTCGACTCCTACCGGCCGGAACGCGCGAGCCGCGCGGACACCATCGCCCTCTGGAACAAGGTCACGACCGAGGAGGACGTCGAGTGGACCCGGCGCTACCACTCGCTCGACCCCGCCGAGAAGGCCTTCGGCGGCCGGGTAGAGATCGAGCTGGCCAATGGCAAGCGGATCGTCGACGAGCTCGCCGTCGCCGACGCGCATCCGCTCGGCGCGCAGCCCTTCGGCCGGGCGGAGTACATTGACAAGTTCCGCACCCTCGCCGCGGGCGTGCTCGAGGAGGGCGAGATCCTGCGCTTCCTCGACGCCGCCGAACGCCTGCCCGACCTCGCCGCCGACGACCTCGACCAGCTCACCATCGTGGCCCGCAACGGCCTGCTCACATCGGTCCCCATCCCGAATGGAATCTTCTGATGTTGTATTCGACACGCACCCCCGCCGCCAAGCGCGAGGGTTTCCGCCGCGACCTGGCCAGCGGACGCCTGCTCCGGTTCCCCGGGGCATTCAACCCGCTTTCCGCCCGCCTGATCGAGGCGAAGGGGTTCGAGGGCGTCTACATCTCCGGCGCCGTGCTCTCCGCAGACCTCGGCCTGCCCGACATCGGCCTGACCACCCTCACCGAGGTCGCCGGGCGCAGCCAGCAGATCGCCAGGATGACCGACCTGCCCGCGATCGTCGACGCCGACACCGGATTCGGCGAGCCGATGAACGTCGCGCGCACCGTGCAGACCCTCGAGGACGCCGGCCTCGCCGGGATGCACATCGAGGACCAGGTCAACCCGAAACGCTGCGGCCACCTCGACGGCAAGCAGGTCGTCGACCTCGAGACGGCCAGCAAGCGCATCCGCGCGGCCGTCGATGCCCGCAGGGACCCGAACTTCCTCGTGATGGCGCGCACCGACATCCGTGCCGTCGACGGTCTCGCCGCGGCCGTCGACAGGGCGAAGGCACTCGTCGACGCGGGCGCAGACGCGATCTTTCCCGAGGCGATGGCGTCGCTCGCCGAATTCGCGGCGATCCGTGCGGCCGTCGACGTGCCCGTGCTCGCGAACATGACCGAGTTCGGCAAGGGGGAGCTCTTCACCGTGCAGCAGCTCGCCGATGTCGGGATGAACCTCGTGATCTTCCCCGTCTCGCTGTTGCGCCTCGCGATGGGCGCCGCAGACCGCGGCCTCGACGCGATCGTCGAACACGGCTCGCTCGAGTCGATGCTGCCCGAGATGCAGCACCGCTCGAAGCTCTACGAACTGCTCGACTACGAGTCGTACAATCACTTCGACTCCGGCGTTTTCAATTTCACCCTCAACCCCACCCTGCCCGCGTAACCACGCACTCACCGCACGCGAAGGAGCGACATGAGTCAGAACGAACCAGCCGTCACCGAACCGACGGTCTACAAGGGCCTCGCCGGAATCGTGGTCGACCGCACCCGCGTCTCGAAGGTCAACGACCTGTCGAACTCCCTGCTCTACCGGGGCTACCCGGTGCAGGAACTCGCCGCGCAGAAGAGCTTCGAGGAGGTCACCTACCTGCTCTGGAACGGCGAACTCCCGACGCCCGACGAGCTCGCCGCGTTCGAAGACGAGGAGCGGTCCCTCCGCCACCTCCAGCCCGCCGTGCGCCGCGTGATCGACGAGCTTCCCCTGACCGCGCACCCGATGGACGTCGTGCGGACCGCCGTGAGCCTGATCGGCGCCTTCGACCCGCAGGTCGACGACGCCTCCCCGGAGGCGAACAAGGCCAAGGGCCTGCGGCTCTGGTCCCAGATGCCCGCGATCGTCGCCTACGACCAGCGCCGCCGCCACGGGCTCGAGCCGATCGAACCGCGCGACGACCTCGGCTACTCGGCGAACTTCCTGTTCATGACCTTCGGCGAGGTGCCGGAACTCGTCGTCGTCGAGGCCTTCGACGTGTCGATGATCATGTACGCCGACCACTCCTTCAACGCATCCACCTTCACCGCGCGCGTGATCACGTCCACGATGAGCGACCTGCACTCGGCGATCACCGGGGCGGTCGGCGCCCTCAAGGGTGCGCTGCACGGCGGCGCCAACGAAGCCGTGATGCACACGTTCGAGCAGATCGGCCTCGGCGAAGGCTCCGGCGAACGAGCGGATGCCTGGCTCAAGGAGACCCTCGACGCGCATCACAAGGTGATGGGTTTCGGGCACCGCGTCTACAAGCACGGCGACTCCCGGGTGCCGACGATGAAGACCGCGCTGCTCACCCTGGTCGAGCACTACCAGCGCCCGGACCTGATCGAGCTCTACGAGCGCCTCGCGGCGGGGATGAAGGAGCGCACCGGCATCCTGCCGAACCTCGACTACCCGTCGGGACCGGCGTACTACCTGATGGGCTTCGACACCCTGACCTTCACGCCCCTCTTCGTGGCCTCCCGGATCGCCGGCTGGACCGCGCACATCATCGAACAGACCGCTTCGAACTCCCTGATCCGGCCGCTCTCGCTCTACGACGGGCACCCGGAACGGCACCTCGCCGCTGAACCGGAACCCGACCTCCAACCGGCCGGTGACCTACCATTGGACAATGGCATTCGAAGCAGACGACTCAGCAACTGACACGACCGGCATCCAGCGGGAAATCCTCGGCTGGGAGGACTTCGCCGCTGCCTCGCGGCAACTGGCCGTCGACGTGCTGTCGAGCGGATTCCACCCGGACGTCGTGATCGCGATCGCGCGCGGCGGCCTGCTGCTCGCGGGCGCGATGTCGTACGCGCTCGGCACGAAGAACTGCGGCAGCATCAACGTGCAGTTCTACACCGGGGTCGACGAACGCCTGCCCGAGCCGGTGCTCTCCGGTCCGATGCTCGACGCGCCGGCACTTGCCGGACTCAGCGTGCTGCTCGTCGACGACGTCTCCGACTCGGGGCGCACCCTCGCGCTCGTGCTCGCGATGTTGCGGGAGTCGGCGGCCGAGGTGCGCTGCGCGACCCTGTACACCAAGCCGCGCACGGTCCTCGTCCCGGACTACACCTGGCGCGAGACCGACGACTGGATCGTGTTCCCGTGGTCGGCGCTGCCGATCGTCGACGCGCCTGAAGTGACGGCCCTGCTCGCCCCCATCGTCGCGACCGTCGTCGCCCCCTCCGCAGTGGAGAATGTCGTCGTCGCGCCTGCCGTTGCGGGCGTCGTCGCATGAGCATCCACCTCGTCGGCGGCGGCTGGGCCGCCGAACACAGCGCGGCCGTGTTCGGTCCGTTCCTCGCCGAGGCGACCGTGCGTGCCACGGCGGCCGGTCGCGACGAACCCCGGATCGCGATCATCGCGGTGCGTGCGCCCGGCACCGCTGCTGTTGACGACGCTGTTGACGACGCCGCCCAGCACGCCGCGAAGCTCGCCGAGGCGCTCGGTGCGGCCGGGGTCTTCGAGGCGAAGATCACCGAACTCGCACTGAGCGACGCGGCGACCCTGCCCGCGATCGCGGACGTCGACGGCATCATCGTCGGCGGTGGGCTCACGCCCGCCTACCTTGCCGCACTCACCCCGATCGCAGGCGAGATCCGCCGCCAGGTGTCCGCCGGCGTGCCGTACCTCGGCTACTCCGCCGGTGCCATGATCGCCGCAGAGCGTGCCCTCGTCGGCGGCTGGCGCCTGGGCGAGGTCGAGGTCAGCGCGGAAGCAGCCTCTGAAGGCCTCGACGAACTCACCATCCAGCCCGGCATCGGCCTGCTCGACGTCACCGTCGACGTGCACGCCGCCCAGTGGGGAACCCTGTCCCGCCTCATCGCCGCAACGGAAGCCGGCCTCATCGACGGCGGCCTCGCTGTCGACGAGAACACCGCGCTCATCGTCGGGGAGGGCGCCCTCCGTGTCGTCGGCTCCGGCAGCGTCTGGCGGGTCAGCCAGTCCGAGAACGGCGTGCTCGTCAGCACCTTCGGCGCCTAGGCCGTGATCGACCCGTCGTCGATCGACCCGTCATCGGTCGACCCGTCATCGGTTGACCCTGGCTGGGCAGCGGCCCTCGCCCCCGCGGCGGGCGCGCTGGCCCAGGCGACCGGTTTCCTCGACGCCGAGTCGGCCGCCGGGCGACCCTGGCTGCCGGCGCCGGCGACCGTGCTGCGCGCCTTCCGCGAACCGTTCCGGGCGGTACGCGTGCTCCTGGTCGGCCAGGACCCGTATCCGACGCCGGGGCATCCGCTCGGCCTCGCCTTCGCGGTCGATCCCGCCGTGCGGCCCTTGCCGCGGAGCCTCGTGAACATCGGTGCCGAGCTCCAGTCGGACGTCGGGGTGACCCTGCGCACCGGAGACCTCTCGGCCTGGTCGGCCCAGGGAGTGCTGCTGCTCAACCGGGTGCTCACCGTGCGCGCCGGCGAGCCGGGTTCGCACCGCGGGCACGGCTGGGAGGCCGTCACGGACCAGGCCATCCGTACCCTCGTCGCCCGCGGCACGCCCCTCGTCGCGATCCTCTGGGGGAAGGACGCCGCGAGGCTGCGGCCGTTGCTCGGCAACACCCCGGTGATCGAGTCGGCGCATCCGAGCCCGCTGTCCGCGCGGCGGGGCTTTTTCGGGTCGAGGCCCTTCAGCCGCGCGAACGCGCTCCTCGCCGAGCAGGGCGCAGCGCCCGTCGACTGGACACTCGGGTAATCTGGAAGTCCGTGGGAGGAGCCAGCCATGCTTGAAGAGGAATACCAGCCGCGCCGGCAGTTGCCCAGGCACCTGCGCCCGGCGCCGGAGACCGAGGCTCCGTTCGAGTACTCGATGCGGGACGCGCTGATCACCGACCTGCCGTACATCCGCGAGATCTACAACTACTACGTCGCCAACAGCACGGTCACCTTCGACGTCGACCCGATGACCCTCGCCGCCTGGCGCAGTAAGTTCTACTACCTCGGCAAGCTCGGCATGCCCTTCATCGTGGCCGTGTCGCCCGCCGGTCAGATCCTCGGCTACGCGCTCGTGACGCCGTGGAAAGAGAAGCGCGCGTTCCGGTTCACCGTCGAGAACTCGATCTACCTCGGAGCGGCCTCGACAGGCAAGGGACTCGGCCGGGTGCTGCTCGGCGAGCTCATCACGCGCTCCAAGGATGCGGGCCTCAAGGAGATCATCGCCGTGATCGCCGACCAGGGCGCCGACGCGTCGATCAAGCTGCACCTCGACTTCGGGTTCAAGGAGATCGGCCGGATGGGCAAGGTCGGCTTCAAGTTCGACCGCTGGCTCGGAACCGTGCTGCTCCAGAAGAGCCTGAAGTAACCCGTGACCGATCCGGAGGTCTCGTTCGAGCTGCCGCCTCGACACACCGTGCTGCGGTCCTTCGCTGGGCACCTCGAAGCGCCGCCGGAGACCGTGTTCGTGCGGCTGCTCGCGGCGCTGATGCCCGCACCGAGCGAGGGGGTCGCCACGATCAACCGGCATTTCCGGGCCGATCCCGCCGAGCGCCTGATCGTGGTGCAGGGGGACTGGTGGTACCGAGGCGAGTACCGCGTGCTCGCGGAGGAGGAGGGTTCGCTCGTGCAGTACGAGATCATCAACGTCGCCCAGGCCTTCCACGCCGCCGGTGCGCTCACGGCCCGCTCGGAGCTCCGCGCGGCACCCCGCGCGTTCCAGACGCTGCTGACCAAGGTCGGCGGCCCGCTCGCCCGCTGAGCAGCACTGCCCCGTCCGGGGGCGCGGGTCAGGGCGTGAGATGCAGCGTGAACTCGGGTCCGCCGAGAAGCACGGCGAGCACGGATGCCCCGAGCCCGCCGGCGAGGAGCAGCCCAGGGTGGGCGAGCCCCACGATCGTGGATCGTAAGCGCGGGCTGGTCCGCAGGAAGTCCTCCGGAACCGCGTGCGCCTCCGGCAGTTCGCGCCAGCCGCGCAACCGCCGCAGGAACCAGCTGCACCGAACGACGAAGGCCATCCACAGTACGAGCAGTACCACCGGGATCGCCGCGAGCATGAGCGTGAAGCCGAGCCCGGTCACCTCGGCGTCATTGTCGTCGGCCGCGGCCTGGATCGCTGTCGAGATCGACGAACTCGCGACCACGGACACCCCCCAGACCAGGAATGCCGCACACAGCGCGAGGAATCGCACGAAGAAATGGCCGAGCACCGAGTCGTTCGCGGGCGGAAGGTGGTCGCGCGGTGTGGCCGCGAGCAGCCACACTGTCGCCGCGAGGGCCGGCAGCGCGGCGAGCAGCACGACCGCGTACCAGCCGGGACCGGGAACCCAGGGCGAGAGGGCGTCGGAGGCGACCACGACACCCCAGAGGGCCAGCCAGGCCCAGCCCGACCGCAGCGGATGCCGAACGAGCCACGCCGGCAGCATCCGCTCGAGCACCGCAGTCATGCGGACACTGTACTCGCGAGGTCTGCCGGGGCTCGGTGCCCCGCTACTCGCGGAGTGCCGGGTGCGACGGCCACCAGAACCGGTCGCCGGTGAGGAACACGAGCGCGGGAACCACGAGGGTGCGGACGAGCAGGGTGTCGAGCAGCACGCCGAGGCAGACGATCACGCCGATCTGAGCGAGCGCGACGACCGGGAGTACCCCGAGCACGACGAAGACCGCTGCGATCAGGATGCCGGCGCTCGTGATCACCGCTCCGGTCGAGGAGAGGGCGCGCACCATGCCCTCCCGGGTGCCGTGCAGCCGGGCCTCCTCCCGCGCCCTCGTCGTGAGGAAGATGTTGTAGTCCACCCCGAGCGCGACGAGGAACAGGAACGCGAACAGCACGACGTTCGTATTGAAAGCCGGGAAGCCGAGCAGGTTCTGGAAGATCAGGTTGGAAGCGCCGAGGCTCGCGAAGAACGTCGCGAGCACGCTCAGGATCAGCAGGACCGGCGCGACGAGGGAGCGGAGCAGCAGGGCGAGGATGCCGAAGACGATCGCGAGGATCATCGGCAGGATCAGGTCCTGGTCGCGCTGCGAACTCGTGCGGGTGTCGAGGGCCGTCGCGTCTGTGCCGCCGACGAGGGAATCCGCGACCGCGCCGCCGGCATCCGCGTATGCGGTGCGCAGCGCGGTGATGGTGGCGAAGGTCGTCTCACTGCCCGGTTCGCTCGAAAGCGACAGGTTGAGCCGGGTGCGCCCGTTCGCGCTCTCGCCCGGCTGCACCGTTGCGACGCCCGCTGTCGTTGTGGCGAGGCTCGCGGCCTCTGTCGCCGAGGCATCCGGTGCGAGCACGATGGTCTGGCTCGTGAGCCCCGACGAGAACGAGGCGTCGACGATGGCCTGCGCCTGCGCCTGCACCGATTCCGGGTTGCCGAGCAGCTGGTCCGCCTGCGAGAGCCCGACGGATGCCCCGACCAGTCCCAGACTCAGGGCGCCGAGCCCGAGCGCGGAGGCGACGATGATCGCCACAGGGCGCCGGGCGACGCCGCGGCCGAGCCGGGACCAGAATCCGGTGTGCACGCGGGGCGACGCGGGGTCGTAGCGCGGCACGAACGGCCAGAACAGCCCGCGGCCGCAGACGACGAGGGCGGCGGGAAGGACGATCAGGGCGAACAGGATCGCGATGACGACACCGATCGCGCAGGCGAAACCGAGCGCGCGGTTGCCGGAGAGCTCGGCGAAGAGCAAGGTCAGCAGGCTCAGCGCGACGGTCCCTCCGCTCGCGGCGATCGCGGGGCCTGCGCTCCGCACGGCGATCCGCATCGCCTCGTTCCTGCTCTCGGTGTGCAGCAGTTCCTCGCGGTAGCGGGCGACGAGCAGCAGTGCGTAGTTGGTGCCCGCACCGAAGACGAGCACGGACTGGATGCCCGAAACGCTTGCGTCCAGGGTGATGCCGAACGGCCCGGCGAGGGCGCTCACGACGACGCCGGCGAGCCCGTCGGCCAGTCCGACGACCACGAGCGGCACGATCCAGAGCACGGGGCTGCGGTAGGTGATGATCAGCAGTACCGCGACGACGATCACGGTCACGAGCAGCAGCCGGAAATCGGCGCCCGCGAAGGCGTTGGAGATGTCGGCCTGGAACCCGACCGGCCCGGTCACGTAGGAACTCAGGCCGGAGGGCAGGTCGCTCGAGGCGGCCGAGCGGATGTCCGCGGCCGTGCCCTTGACGTCGGCGCTGACGGCGGCGGCCTCGAGCGGCACGACGCTGATCGCCGCGAGCCCGTCGTCGCTGAACCGGGGCGTGGTCGCCCGCGGGGCGGTCGACAGTGCGCCGAGTTCGGCGGCCTGCGCGGTGATCGCGGCCTTGTCCGTCTCCGTCAGCGCGCTCTCCGCGCCGGTCGTGTCGCCACCGCGGTTCCAGACGACGATCGCGGAGGTCTGCTTCGCCGAGGGGAAGTCGGCGAGGAGGGCATCGACCCTGGCAGCCTGGCTCGACGTGGGCAGCCCGGACGTCGGGAAGTCGTTCCCGGCGCTCTTCGGCAGCAGTGCGAACAGCAGTCCGACGGCGATGACGGCGCCGACGAGGACGACCCAGGCCGTGCGCCGACCCGTGATGATGCGCACAATCCCGAGCACTTTTCCTCCAATAGTCCTGATTGCTAAGCATCCTAGCAATGTCAGGACTAGTATGGCGGTCATGGCAGAGCCTCGCAAGTCCCCGCTCCCGGCTGGTGCACCAAGCGGTGCGCCGACCGGCGCCGTCCAACCCCTTGTCGGCGACAACGACATCGGCCTGCCCTATTCCGGCGAGATCGGCACCCAGCTGCGGGAATTCGTGGTGCTGTCCCGGGCGTTCGAGCGCCAGGTCGGACAGGCCCTCGCGGTGAATCCGACCGACCTGTCCGCAATGGAACACCTGATCACGGCCGGTTCGCTCACGCCGAGCGAACTCTCCCGGCGGCTCGACATCTCGACGGCCGCGACCACCCTTGTGGTCGACCGGCTCGTCGCACTCGGTCATGCCCGGCGCGAGGCGCACACCTCGGACCGGCGGAAGGTCGTCGTCCTGCCCGCAGCGAAATCGGTGGAGAAGGCCGTCGGAGCGCTCATGCCGGTGATCGGGGGAGTCGCCACTGTCACCCGTGACCTCCCCGCGGAGGAGCGCGAGGTCATCGCGGCCTTCCTGTCGCGGGTGCTCGACGTCTACCGCGGCGCCCTCGCCGGCGGCGCCGATGGTGACGGCGACACCGCTCCCCGCTCCTGACCCTCGCTCCTGACCCCCGCTTCCTGAACATCCGGCGTTTCTGAACATTCGGTGAATTGTTTTGAGGAAATCAAAACAACTGTTAGCGTGAGGGCATGACGACGACCGGGACGCCGAGCAAAAACCCGGGATTCTCGCGGCCGGGCGAGCCAGGGCAGCTCGGTGACAGCATCCGCCGATCGGGACTCAAGGTCACCGCGCCGCGCCTCGCCGTGCTGCGGGCCCTCGACGATTCCCCGCACGCGAGTGCCGAGCGGCTCTTCGCCGTGGTGCGGACCGAGTTGCCCGGAACGTCGCTGCAGGCGGTCTACGGCGTGCTCGCGGCCTTCACCTCGGCGGGTCTCACCCGCAGGATCGAACCGTCCGGGTCTCCCGCGCTCTACGAGCGCCGGGTCGGCGACAACCACCACCACGTGATCTGCTCGCGCTGCGCCGCCGTGCAGGACGTGGACTGCGCCGTCGGCGAGGCGCCCTGCCTCGAGCCGAGCGACGCGGCCGGTTTCGCCGTGCACGCCGCGGAGGTCACCTACTGGGGGCTCTGCCCCGACTGCCAGGCCGCGGGCGCAGAGCCCCATCTCCCGGCCGGCCATCCACCCACTCATCCCTGACCTACGCAGTGCACATGTAGTCGAACAAAGGAGCAGCATGACCACCGAGTCCAACAGCGAGTCGAACACCGGGCCGATCAAGCCGACCACCACCCAGACCGGAACCCCCGTCGCGAGCGACGAGCATTCCCTCACCGTCGGGACGGACGGCGTCGCGGCCCTGCACGACCGCTATCTGGTCGAAAAGCTCGCGCAGTTCAACCGCGAGCGCATCCCGGAGCGGATCGTGCACGCCAAGGGCGGCGGAGCGCACGGCGTGTTCGAGGTCACCGGCGACGTGTCCGCGTACACCCGCGCCGCGGTCTTCCAGCCGGGCACGAGCACCGAGACGCTGCAGCGATTCTCGAGTGTCGCCGGCGAGCAGGGCAGTCCGGACACCTGGCGCGACGTGCGCGGCTTCTCGGTCAAGTTCTACACGACGGAGGGCAACTACGACATCGTCGGCAACAACACCCCGGTGTTCTTCATCCGAGACGGCATCAAGTTCCCCGACTTCATCCACTCCCAGAAGCGGCTGCCCGGCTCCGGCCTGCGCGATGCCACGATGCAGTGGGACTTCTGGACCCTCTCGCCGGAGTCCGCGCACCAGGTCACCTACCTGATGGGCGACCGCGGCCTGCCGCGCTCCTGGCGCGAGATGCCCGGCTTCGGCTCGCACACCTACCAGTGGATCAATGCCGCCGGCGAGCGCTTCTGGGTCAAGTATCACTTCGCCTCCAACCAGGGCAACGTCGAGATGGAGGGCTCTGAGGCCGAGCTCATCGCCGGCGCAGACGCCGACTACTACCGCCGCGACCTGCACGACGCGATCGAGGCAGGCAACTTCCCGTCCTGGACCGTCTCGGTGCAGATCATGCCGTACGAGGACGCCAAGACCTACCGGTTCAACCCCTTCGACCTGACCAAGGTCTGGCCGCACGCCGACTACCCGCTCATCGAGGTCGGTGTGCACACGCTCAACCGCAACCCGCAGAACTTCTTCGCCGAAATCGAGCAGGCCGCGTTCTCGCCGGCCAACTTCGTGCCCGGCATCGCGGCGAGCCCCGACAAGATGCTGATGGCGCGCATCTTCTCCTACCC
The DNA here is from genome assembly GCF_004402735.1 of Cryobacterium sp. MDB1-18-1. NCBI lineage: Bacteria > Bacillati > Actinomycetota > Actinomycetes > Micrococcales > Microbacteriaceae > Cryobacterium > Cryobacterium sp. MDB1-18-1. The sequence goes on from NZ_SOFR01000064.1 coordinate 76,841, forward strand.
GGATGCCGCGCGATACCGGGTCGGCACGAACTACGCTGAGCTGCCCGTCAACGCCCCGCACGCAGCCCCGGTGAACAACTACTCGCAGGACGGCGCCGGCAGGCACCACTTCAACGCTCCAGAGGCCCCGAACTACGCGCCGAACTCGCTCGGCGGCCCGGTGGCCGACCCGCTGCTCGCGGGCGAGGGCAGCTGGGAGAACGACGGCGAGCTGCTCCGTGCCGCCGCCGTGCTGCGCAGCGAGGACAGCGACTTCGGCCAGGCCGGGACGCTCTATCGCGACGTGTTCGACGACGCGGCCAAGGCCCGCTTCCTCGACACCATCACGGGTGCGATCAGCGGCGTGCAGCGCCCTGAGGTCACCGAACGCGCGATCTGGTACTGGACGAGCGTCGACGCCACGCTCGGCGCTGCACTGCGCGCGAACCTCGCGACGTGGGCAGAGGCGGACATGCTCGCAGAGGCATCCGCCCGATACTCGGAGTAACGCGGTACTCGGAGTAAGCGAGCGGATGCCGTAGCGGCTATTCGAGGGTGGGTGCGGCCTGGGCGGTCGCAGCCACCATCGCCCCGCTGCGCTCCCAGAGGGCTGCGGCGAGCGCCGGGTCGTAGGCGAGCTTGTTCGCCTTCGCGACCAGGCGCTTGTCGTAGTACTCGCCGGAGATCCATTCGTCCAGGGGAGCCGTGGCGAGCCAGACCAGGGTGTCTGCGCCCTGCTCCGGTGTGATCAGCATCCGCTTGAGCGGGGTCTGGTAGATGAAGCGCATCACGCTCGTCGAGTTCGACGAGAAACTCGTCGCGACGACGCCGGGGTGGAACGCCGCAGTCGTGAGGCCCTGCTCGTGGTAGCGGTGGTGCAGCTCGCGGGTGAAGAGGATGTTGGCGAGCTTGGCGTTGCCGTAAGCCCGGTTGGGTGAATACTTCGCGCTCGCATCGAGGTCGTCGATGTCGAACCGGGCGTAGACGCTGTTCGCCACGCTCGCGGTGTTGATCACCCGGGCGTGGCTCTCCAGCAGCCGGTCGGTGAGGAGCGTCGTGAGCAGGAACGGCGCGAGGTGGTTGACCTGGAAGGTCTTCTCGTGGCCGTCGACGGTGAGGACCCGCTTGCCCATGATGCCGCCGGCGTTGTTGGCGAGCACGTCGATGCGCGGGTAGCGCTCGAGGAGGGTCGCGGCGAGAGCGCGCACCTCGTCGAGGCTGGCGAAGTCGGCGGTGAACGAGTCGGCGCCGAGCGGTGCTGCGACGGCGGCGGTCTTGGCCGCCGAGCGTCCCACGATGACGACGGATGCGCCGGTGCGGCTCAGCGCGCGGGCCGCGGCCGCGCCGATGCCGTCGCTGCCCCCGGTGATGATGATGGTGCGAGCGGACGGTGCGGATGCTTCGGACGTGTCGGTCATGACTTCCTCTTGGTCAGGTAGCCGCCCTTTTCCAGGCCGGCCTCGATTTCAAAACGGTTGGTGAGCGGGTTGCTGCCGGCCGCGCGGTAGAACAGCGGGAACAGCATGCCGTAGCGCTGCCACTGCCGTTTGTGCACGGCCTCGTGTTCGAGGATCGCGTCGGAGACGTTGTCCCGGGTGAGGTAGCAGCCGCCGACGCAGGACCCGCCGCGGCCGAAGGCCCAGTTCGGCAGGCCACGGAAGAAGATCAGGCCGCCGCGCCGCTCGACGCGCCCGGTGCTGAGGAGCCCTCCCCAGACCAGCCCGACGGCCGTCGCATAGAGATACCCGGCCCTGCTGAGGGGGGAATCGAAAAGGATCCGGAGCATCACTCAAGCGTATGCCGCCTGACCGGCACTTAGAGTTAACCCCGTGCGAATTCGACTGCTGGGCGGACTGAGTGTCGAGCACGACGGACGGCAGGTTCCCGTGACGGGGTCGATGCAGCTCGCCGTGCTGTTCCGGCTTGCCGTCGATGCGGGAACGGCGGTGAGCTACCGGGCGATCTCCGAGGACGTCTGGTCCCGCGATGCGCCCGAGAACCAGCGGGCCGCCCTCCAGTCCATCGTCTCCCGGCTCCGGGCCCAGCTCCCTCCCGGAGTGATCGAGTCGACGGTCGGCGGCTACCGCCTCCTGCTCGCCAGGTCCGATGTCGACGCACTCCGTTTCGAAGACCTCGTGGCCGAGGCGGTTGCCGCGGCGGGGACTGCCTTGCCGGCGGATGCCCGACGCGCCGCGCTCGCGGCCCTCGCGCTCTGGGCTGGCGAACCCTGGATCCCGTCCCCGGACTTCGACTGGTTCCTCCGCGACCTCGCCCGCGACCGGGCCAGGGCACTCGAACTCACAGCCCTGGATGGCGCAGCCCCGGATGGCTGCGCACCCTCCGTGGCCTTCGCACCCTCCGCGGCCCGCGGCATCCCGGTGTCCCTCACCCGCCTCGTCGGCCGGGAGCGTGAACTCGCGGCGATCGAGGAGCAGCTCGCCGTGTCCCGGCTGGTCACGATCGTCGGAACCGGGGGAATCGGGAAGACGCGCCTCGCGCTCGAAACGGCAGCGGGCATCCGTGGTGCCGTGCTCGTCGAGCTCGCCCCGGTGGGTCCGGGCGAGGTGCTCGCCGCGGTGCTCGCGGCCACCGGGCGCGAACTGCGCACCTCGGACGCGCCCGTCGAGCCCGTGGGCAGCCTCGAACGGGTCGTCGAGGCGCTTCTCGGGCGCGCGGTCGTGCTCGTGCTCGACAATTGCGAGCACGTCATCGACGCGGCCGCGCGGCTCGCGGAGAGCCTGCTCGGCGCGCTGCCCGCACTGACGATTCTCGCTACGAGTCGCGAGCCGCTCGGAATCCCCGGCGAGTCCTTTGTCACCGTCGGGTCGTTGCCGCACCCGAGCGAGTCAGAGCTCGAGGCCGCCATCGACACTCCGGACACGCCGGGGTCGCCGGAGCGCCTGCGCGAGTTCGCCGCTCTCGAGCTGTTCGGCCAGCGGGCCCTCGCCGCGCGGGGCGCCGGCCTCGCTACCGGGGAACTGGCCGGCGCCGCCCGGATCTGCGCGCGCCTCGACGGGCTGCCGCTCGCCCTCGAGCTTGCCGCGGCGAAGCTCCGCACCATGACCCTCGACGAGGTCCTCGACGGCCTCGACAATCGCTTCACCCTCCTCACCGGCGGGTACCGCACGGCACTGCCGCGGCACCAGACCCTCCGCGCCCTGATCGACTGGAGCTGGAGCCTGCTCTCGGCGGACGAACGCACGGCGCTCGGCCGGCTCGCGGTGTTCCCCGCCGGGATCGACACCCGGGATGCGGCCGACGTCGCCGCCACGGCCGGGCTCGTCGGGGCATCCGTCTTCGAGAACCTCGTGGACAAGTCGCTGCTGCACCGCGAACGCGGACGCTACCGGCTGCTCGAGACCATCCGCGAATACGGCATCGAACGGCTCGCGGAGGCCGGGACCCTCGCGGCCGAGCGCGCGGCGCAGGCCGGATACATCGCGGTGCGGGCGGAGGCCGCCGATGCGCTGATGCGCGGGCCGCGGATCCGCGAGGCGATCGCGTGGTTCGACGCCGAAGACGACAATGTGACTGCGGCGCTCCGGTACACAACGAGCGCGCGTCTCGCCGAGCCCGCGGTCCGGGTCGCGCTCGCCTGCGTGTGGTACTGGGGGATCCGGGAGCGGAGGGACGAGCTCGGCGTCTGGCTCGGCGCGGTGAGCGAACTGGCCGCAGAGGTCGACAGCGATGAAGCACGCGCCATTGTGCTGTTCACGCCGGTCGTCCGGGCCTTCTCAGCAGAGGAGGCCAATCCCGATGCCGCTCGTGACTCGGCACTCGTCCCCGAGGCGCTCGCCGAGGCCGCACGGCGTGCGTTCGACGCGTGGGCGCAGGACCCGCCGGGGAGGGGCGGCGAACTGATGCAGCTCGCCTTCCCGCTCCTGTCCGCGTTCCGGACCTCGTTCGGAGAGGAGGGCTGGATGCTGCGGGTGCGGATCCCGAGCGGCGAGGAACTCGGCCTTGATCCCTGGCCCGCGGCCATGCTGCACGTGATTCGGGCCGCCACGGCGCAGAACCGCGGCGACATCGCCGAGCTCGGCGAGGCATCCGCCCACGCCGTGCGCGCGTTCGAGGCGATCGGCGACCTCTGGGGCCTCGCCCTCGCGCAGCAGATGCGCGCGGAGTGGTTCAGCCTGCAGGGGCGCCTGGACGAGGCGCTCGACGTGACGGACGCATCGACCGCGAACATGAGCCGCATCACCTCGAGCTGGGACCTCGCCCAGCAGCAGGCGCTCGCCGTGTCGATCATGCTGCGGCAGGGCAGGCTCGCGGCGGCGCGGGAGCGCGCGGATGAACTCCTCGCAGGGGCTGCGGAGTCCGGCAATATCTTCACCGTGATCCAGGCCGAGGCCACCGCACTCGTGCTCGACCTGAACGACCGCGACACGGGAGCCGCGAGCGCCCGGCTCGCCAGGATCGAGGACCTCGCGTCCGGCTGGCCGAACATGCCCGCCCAGCTCGTCGCCATGATCGGGGTGCGCCGCGCGGAGCTCGAGCTCCTTCAGGGCGACGCGGATGCCGCGGAGCGGGCCATTCGCGTGGCCGCCGATGCCGCGATCGCGAGCCTCGACCACCCCGTGATCGGCCAGGTCGCACTGAGTCTCGGCGGCCTCGCGCTCGCCCGCGGGCAGGTCGAGGAGGCCGTGCGGGCGCTCGACCTCTCCTCGGCGATCATCGGGGCATACGACCGCCTCGAACCGCGAGCGATCGCGATCGAACAGGCCGCCGCCGCCCACGGCATCGACCGGGCGACGCCGGCGCCCTCCTCGCGCCCGCACGCCCTCGCGACCCTCCGCGCCCTGATCGACCCGGCCGGCTGATCCCGCCCCCGCGCGCGGGAGGGAATCGCGCTAGAGCTTCGTGCGGTATGCGCGCATCGCCAGGGGGAAGAAGACGCCGACGAGGACGACGCAGGAGAGCAGCACCCAGAGGACTTCGCCGCCGACGCTTGTGCCCGGGGTCATGATCGAGTTGCCGACCAGGAGGCCGCGCATCGCGTCGGTGACGTGGGTGACCGGGTTGATCGCGACCCAGCCCTGGAGCCAGCCGGGCATGGTCGCCGCGGGCACGAACGCCGAGGAGCCGAAGGTGAGCGGAAAGACGATCAGGAACGACAAACCCTGCACGGCGCCCGAGCTGCGGGCGAGCATGCCGATGAACACGGATGTCCAGCACAGGCTCATCGCGAACACGATCATGAGCACGATGGCCGTCACAACCGAGTACCACGGGGTCAGGAAGCGGAAGCCGATCGCCGCGCCGAAGGCGAGGGTGACGCCGATCGCGATGCTGTGCCGCACCACGTCGCCAGTCACGGCGCCCATGAGGGGGGCGGACCGGGCGATCGGCAGGGACCGGAACCGGTCGAACACCCCGTTCTTCAGGTCGGAGTTGAGGTTGACGCCGATGGTCATCGCCGTGGTCATGATCGTCTGCACGATGATGCCGGGAAGCGCGAACTGGAGGTAGTCCTGGCTCGTCCCGGCGATCGCGCCGCCGAAGATGAACACGAAGATCACCGTCATCACGATCGGCTGCACCGAGACGTCGAGGAACTGCTCGGGGTTCCGCACCATCTTGGTGACGGTGCGCTGGGCGAGGATCAGCGAGTCGCGGACGATCATGATGCGGCTCCTTCCGTGACGAGGCCGGGGGCGGAGGGTACTGCCGGCGTGTGACCGGTCAGGGAGTAGAAGACCTCGTCGAGGCTCGGGAGCCGCAGCGAGAGCTCGGTGACGGCGATGTTCTCGGCGTGCAGCCGGGCGACGGTCGCGGTGAGGGCATCCGCGCCGGCGACGGGGACCGAGACGAGGCTCGGGGCTGGAAACTCGGGGGCGCGGGTGCCGACGGAGGCGAGCAGGGCGGTGACGCGGTCCAGGTCCCGGTCGTCGGTCGGCCGCACCTCGAGGGTCTGCCCGCCGACCTGGCGCTTCAGGCCCTCCGGGGTGTCGTGGGCGATGACGAGACCGTGGTCGATGACGGTGATCTCGTTCGCGAGGGCATCCGCTTCTTCGAGGTACTGCGTCGTCAGCAGCACGGTCGTGCCCTGGCGCACGAGGGTGCGGATCATCTCCCAGACGTCGTCGCGCTTGGCGGGGTCGAGGCCCGTGGTCGGTTCGTCGAGGAAGACGACGCTCGGACGACCGATCAGCGAGGCCGCGAGGTCGAGGCGGCGGCGCATGCCGCCGGAATAGGTCTTGGCGAGGCGGCCACCGGCGTCGGTCAGCTCGAATTCCTCGAGGAGCTCGGCGGCGCGGGCCTTCGCATCGGAGCGGGACAGCCCGAGGAGGCGCCCGATCATCACGAGGTTCTCGACGCCGCGCAGGTCCTCGTCGACGCTCGCGTACTGGCCGGTCAGGCCGATCCGGCGGCGCACGTCGACGGGGTGAGTGACGACGTCGAAGCCGGCGACCGTGACGGTGCCGGCGTCGGGCTTCAGCAGGGTCGCGAGAATGCGCACGGCGGTGGTCTTGCCCGCGCCGTTGGGGCCGAGGACGCCGAGCACCCGGCCGGGTTCGACGGTGAGGTCGATTCCGGCGAGTGCCTGGGTCGTGCCGAATCGTTTGGTGAGCCCGCGGGCTTCGATTGCTGCGGTCATGGTGCCTCCTGGGTAGGACACCAGTAGACAATTCCCGCGCTGTCGCCCCGCTGTCGCCCCGCTGCCGCGCGCTGTCAGCGGCTGTCAGCCGCCGTGAGCGCCGGCTGCGGGCAGCGGATGCCGCGCTACGGCCTGCCGTATGCCTCCAGCAGGCGCAGCCAGACTTCGCTCATCGTGGGGTAGGCCGGGACCGCGTGCCAGAGCCGGCTGATCGGTACCTCGCCGACGACGGCGATGGTCGCCGCGTGCAGGAGTTCCGCGACATCCTGGCCCACGAACGTGACGCCGATGAGCACTTCCCGGTCGAGATCGACGATGGCCCTGGCCATGCCGGTGTAGCCATCGGCCTGCAGGCTCGCTCCGGCGACGCTTCCGATCGGATAGTCGAGCACCCGGATCCGGAGGCCGGCCTTCTCTGCCGCCGCCTGGCTGAGCCCGACCGAGGCGACCTCGGGATCGGTGAAGGTGACCTGGGGGACGGCGGAGTGGTCTGCGGTGGCGACGTGGGTGCCCCAGGGGGAGTCGTCGACGGCCCGGCCGGAGGCGCGGGCGACGATCACGTCGCCCGCCGCCCTCGCCTGGTACTTGCCCTGGTGGGTGAGGAGGGCCCGATGCGTGACATCGCCGGTCGCGTACAGCCAGTCGCCGGCGAGGTCCGCCGCGTCGCCCTGAACAAGCAGGGTGTCGTCTACGGTCAGCCAGCCGCCGTCGGGAAGCCCGACGGCCGCGAGCCCGAGGTCGTCGGTGCGCGGTGCGCGACCCGTCGCGACGAGGACCTCTGTCGCGGTGACGGTTCCACCGCTCGCGAGGGTGAGTACGACGTCGCCGTCGGCAGAGCGCATCGCGAGAACGGGAGCCTCGCCGGTCAGGACCGTCGCTCCCGCCGCGCGCAGGGCCTCGATGACGAGTTCGCCGGCGAACGGTTCTTCCTTGCCGAGGAGGGAATGGCGCACGATGAGCGTGACCCGGGCGCCGAGCGACGTGTACGCCGTGGCCATTTCGGCCGCGGTGACACCGCCGCCGATGATGGCGAGGCTCTCCGGGATGTGCTGGACGCTCGTGGCCTCGCGGCTGGTCCAGGGGTCGACGGTGCCGATCCCTGGGATGTCGGGCAGCACGGCGGAGGACCCGGTGCTCACCACGACGGCGTGTCGGGCCGTGAGCACGGTCGTCGTCCCGTTCGTGCCGGTGACGGTCACCTCGCGCACGCCGCTGAGGCGGGCATGCCCGCGGACGAGGGCGATTCCCGCGGAGTCGAGCCAGCCGACCTGGCCGTCGTCCGCCCAGTGGCTCGTGAACGAGTCCCGGCGACGCAGCACGGCGGCGACGTCGAGCTCACCGGTCGCGGCCTCGGCGGCTCCGCCGACCCGGCGTGCGGCGGAGAGTGCCGTTCCGCTCCGCAGCAGGGCCTTGGACGGCATGCACGCCCAGTACGAGCACTCGCCCCCGACGAGTTCGCTTTCGACGATGACCGTGCTCAGCCCGCCCTGAACGGTGCGGTCTGCGACATTCTCTCCGACGGCACCGCCGCCGATCACAATGACGTCGTAGGTCGTGGTCTGGTCGTTCATGGTGTCTCCTGTCGTCGATGAGTCACGTGGTTCAGCGCCCCACGAATTCCGCCGCGGTTCGGGTGCGGAATGCTTCCATGCCGATCCGGGCATCCTCGCTCGCGGCGAGCACGCCGAGGGTCGGCTGCAGCCCGGCCTCCGCGACGGCATCGCCGAGTCGCACGGCGTCTCGCGCACTCGCGAGGGTCGCCTGCACCGCGAGCGGGGCCTGGGCGGCGATCCGCCCGGCGAGCTCGAGCGCCCGGTCGAACTCGGTGCCGTCGGGGACGACCTCCTGCACGAGCCCGATCCGCAGGGCCTCCGCGGCATCGAACATGTCACCGGTGAGGATCCAGCGCATCGCATTGCCCCAGCCGACCGCGCGGGGGAACCGGATCGTGGCTCCGCCGAACGGCAGGATGCCGCGGGCCACCTCGATCTGCCCGAACCGCGTCGAGGCGGCAGCGACCGAGATCTCGCTCGCGAGCATGAGCTCGATCCCGAGTGTGAGGCAGGTGCCCTGCACGGCCATCACCACCGGCTTCGAGACCGCTCGGCCGTCGACCTGCCAGGGGTTGACCCCGCCGTCCGGCACCATGTCGATGCCGTCCGGGCCGAGGCGCGGGCCGATGTCGGCGAGGTCGAGGCCGGCCGTGAAGTGCTCGCCGACGGCGTAGACGAGGCCGACCCTGAGCCCGGGGTCGCGATCGAGCTCGCCGTAGGCAAGGGACAGCTGCTGCAGCATCAGCAGGTCGGCGGCGTTGCGCTTCTCCGGCCGGTTCAGCCCGATCAGGAGCACGTGCCCGCGCCGCTCGGTCAGCACCCGGAGTTCCTGGTGGGCGCGGTCCTGCCCGCCGGGGTCGTGCTCTGTTCGGCTCTGTTCGGTGCTGCGCTGCTCGCTCACGGATGCCTTCCTGGTGCTGGTGGGTTTCGGGGCGTTGCCCGCGGTGCAGGACAACGCAACGTCGGAGTTGTGCGCGACCCGCGGCATCCGCTGCCCGGATTCACGGCGTGTGGCGAAAATCTCCGACGTTGCGGTGCGCGGGTCAGCGGGTGAGGGCGCCGATGATCCGGAGGATGCTCGGCAGGTCGTCGTTCGCGGCCTCGGGGGAGGCGGGCGCGAAGCCCGCGATCGTGGCACCGGCGAGCTCGAACTCGGCCCTGAGCGCAGTGATCGTGCGGCCGAGGGTCTCGACGCTCAGTCCGAAGGGCAGGAGGTTCGAGAGCCCGGTCAGCACGGAGGGGTCGAGCACGTCGAGGTCGAGGTGGAGGTAGAACGCGGGCGCCCCCGTCGCGCGGACCGCGGCGAGAATGCCGTCCGGCGTCTCGAGCTCCTCGATCGACAGGCTGCGGATGCCCGCCGCACCGATGAGCTCGGCTTCGGCCGGGTCGATGTCGCGGGCTCCCGCGATCACGATCCGGTCGAACGGCACCCGTTCGTCCGCGCCGAGCACGAGCCCGTCGACACCCTCGCCGGCGATCGCCCGGAGCACCATGCCGCCGAAAGCTGCGGAGGGCGATGATTCGGGGGTGTGCAGGTCGGGGTGGGCGTCGAGCCAGACCACGGCAAGGCCGCCCGGATGCCGCGCCGAGGCGTGGCCGACGGCCGCGAGCGAGACGCCGCACTCGCCGCCGATCGTGAGGACGGGGGTGACGCAGTCGCGCAGCGCACGGGTGAGGCGCTCGCGCACCATAACGAGGCTCGAGAACCGGTCGATGCCGGTGTCCTGCGCGTCGCCGGCCTCGACCGGAACCGGGACTTCGACGGTCGCGGAGGACGGGAGATCACCCCGGATCGCCTCCGCACCATCGCTGAGGCGCATTGCGCGCGGAGAAACCGAACCCTGCCATTGCGGCACGACAACGAAGGAGGGAGCCATACTCCAGTATGCGCCTCGCGGCTTGTCGCGCGCGAGGGCATCGCGCACGTTCTCCGAACTCAAAAGTGTGCCCTCTCGGCGGTTTAGCGCCGTGGGCTACTTCTCGATCTCGCTCGCGCCGGAGGACTTGAGCGCCGCCAGGCGGGCGTCGACCTCGGTGAGTTCGCCGAGGTCTTCGAGGCTTTCGAACTGGGCGTCGAGGCTCGACGCGGCGAGCTCGTTCGCCCCGCGCACCTTGGCCTCCTCGCGGCGGATCTTGTCCTCGAACCTGCTGACCTCGCTCGTGGGATCCATGATGTCGATGCTCTTGACGGCGTCCATGACCTTGGTCTGCGCCGCGGCCGTCTTCGAGCGGGCGATGAGCTCGTCCCGCTTGGCGGACAGCTGGCCGAGCTTCTCCTTCATCGCGTTGAGACCGGTCTTGAGCTGTTCGACGACGGTGGTCTGCGAGGCGATCTGCGGCTCGGCGGCCTTCGCCTCTTTCTCGGACTGCAACTGGCGGCCGAGCGCGACCTTGGCGAGGTTGTCGAATTTGTCGGCGTCCACGGCGTTGCCCGCTGCGCGCAGCTCGTCGGCCTTGCGGCTCGCGGCGAGTGCCTTCCCGCCCCACTCCGCCGCGGCCTCGACGTCCTCCCGGTGGTCGTCCTCGAGGAGGCGCAGGTTGCCGATCGTCTCCGCGATGGCACCCTCGGCATCCGAAATGCTGTTGCTGTAGTCGCGCACCATCTGGTCGAGCATGAGTTTCGGGTCTTCTGCCGAGTCGATCAGGGAGTTGATGTTCGCCTTGGCCAGTTGTGCGATGCGGCCGAAGATGGATTGCTTGGTCATGACAGTGTCCTTTCGAGTGATTCTGCGGGCGGGTCCAGTGTGGCGCGTGTCTGTGTGCTTCCGCTGTATGGGGTGAAGTGAGTCAGAACCTCCCGCCCCCGCCGCGGCGGGACCGGGTGCCCGCACCGCCGAAGCCGCCCGGCAGGCCGAACCCGCCGCCACCGCCCCGGCCGCGCGAACCACCTAAGGGGCCGCCGCCGAATGTGCCGCCGCCGAAGAGACCGCCACCGCGGTTGCCGGAGAGCACCGAGTTGATCAGGATCCCGCCGAGGACGGCGCCGAGCGTGCCTGACCCGGTGCCGCCTTGACCTCCGCCCTGCCCGAGGCCGGTACCGGGGCCGGGCCCGCCCGCGAAACCGTCGACATCCGCTCGTGCCAGGGTGATCGACTCCGCGGCGAGCGAGCCGGAGCGCTGCGCGGCGGTGAAAGCGGAGCCCGGGTCGGTCGCGCGGGTGCCGTCGGCCTGGGCGAGCAGACGTCCGGCTTCGGCGAGCCGGGTGCGCGCCTCGGCACCGACGGCGCCGCGCCTGGCCGTGATGAAGTCGTCCGCCGCCGAGACCTGGCCGTGCGCGGAGAGCAGGGCCTGGTCGAGTGCGGCCTCGGTGCGCTGCGCCTGGGCGGCCGCGTCCCGCACCCCCTGCAGCGCGGCATCCATGCGCGCGTTGGTCGCCTCGAGCCGGCCGAGCAGTTCGAGCGGGTTGATCGGTCCGGCGCCGAGCCGGGCGGAGACCTCGGCGACGGCGCGTTCGGTGTCGGCGATGACGCCGGCAGGGGTGGCGGGCAGCGCGCGGGCCGCGGCGAGATCCCCCTGCAACTCCGCGAGTGTGGCCGAGACCCGGTCCGCCGCCGCGGACAGGTCGGTTCCGAGCCGGTCGACGGCATCGAGCAGCAGCCCGGCCTGGTCGACCGATTCCTCCGCCGCACGGATCCCGACGGCTGCTCCCGGCGGGTCGCTCTCGATCCGTTTGCCGGCCTCCGACAGTGCCGTGCGTGCGAAGGCGATGCGCTCCCTGGCCTGGTCGGTATTGTCGGCGACGGTCCCGAGTGCGGCCGCGGTATACCGGCCGGCGAGTTCGGCGATACGGGCGGCGGCGGGCGCGATCCTGGTCTCGGCGGCGTCGGTATCGTGGGTAGCGGATGCCGCGGCGGCCGGAGCGTTCTTCTCCAGCTGGCGCAGCGCGGCGAAGTCCGCCGCCTGGTCGTCGAGGGTCGTGTTGGCCTGCTCGCAGCCGTCGAGGATGGCGAGGAACCAGTCCCTGCGCTGCTCCTCGGTGTCGGGGACGGCGTCGTCGAGCTTCTGCTGGAGGGTGAACGCGGCCCGGAGCGCGGCCTTCGCGGAGTCGAGGGCCGTGCGGAACGCCTCCGTGGCCTCCTGACCGTACTGGGCGAGGGCGAAGCCGAGCTCCTGCTCGCTCGACGTCACGGCGTCATCGGTCTGGACGAGGGCGGTCGCCGCCCGCCGGGAGAGCTCTTCGGTGGAGAGGGCGGCGGGCTGCCCGGTTCCGACGGGAGGCGCTGCACCGGCTGCACCGGCTGCAGCCACCGCCGCGCCCCGCCGTCTGCGAGCGAAGAACACGATCGTCCCCGCGACGATCGCGATGAAAACGACGAGCGCCACGAGGATCACCGTGAGGAGGCCGCCCCCGGAGGCCCCTCCTCCGGGATTCGCGGTACCGGGGGTGAGCGAGGGCGCTGGAACCGGCTGGCCGCCGATCGTCGCCGCGAAGCCGTTCGCGGCGCCGATCGCCGCCCCGGCCCAGTCGTTCACGCGCAGGGCCGGTTCGATCGCGACGGTTTCGACCTCCAGAAGTTGCGCATCCGTCAGGCTCGAATTCTGCGCGACCGAGAGCTGGTACTGGCGGTCGCTTGTTGCGACGGCGAGCAGCACGTCGTTGGTGCCGAGCCCGTTCTCGTCGGCGGTCTGGTCTGCCCACTGCTGGCGGTCGGAGACTCCGGTGAAGCTGTCGACGTAGGCGACGAAGAGGTCGGTGCGGGTCTCCGCGTAGAGCCGGTCGAGGGCGGCGGTCACCTCCGCGGTGCGGGAGCCGAGGGCGCCGACCCTGTCGACCACGTGGCTCGACCCGAAGCTCGGGGGATCCTCGGCGGATGCCGGAGTCCCCGGCCCTGCCCCGAGGCCCACGACCGCGAGGACGACCCCCAGAAGCAGCAGGCGTCGTGACCGCATGGACTCGCCTCCTTCGGCGCGGGAATGGCAGGCGAGGGCGGGTGCCCGGTGCCCTCCTGCCGCGAGCATAGAACGGCCAGACCCGCCCGTCTACGAACCTTCTGTTGCGGACTGTGACGGCCCCGTTCGCGTCCGGAGCCGGCAGTGCCCACACTGGGAACACCGCACACGATGAAACAGCCTGGAGGGCAGCATGGCCGAGACCACCGCCCCGCGCCTCGCGGTCGTCGAGGTCACCGGAAGCCGCCCGGACCGCCCCGCGTACCACGCCAAGGTCCAGGTCCTCAACGGAACCGTCGTGGCCGCAGCCGAACAGGGCGGCTGGGCCGTCACCCGCCTCGCCGCGGCCGACATGACCATCGCCACCCTGCTCACCGCGACAGCGGATGCCGACGCGATCGTCATCCTCGGCGGGGAAGACATCACTCCCCGTTTCTACGGCGGCGTCTCCGGTTACCCGGAAGAAACCCTGCATTTCCCGGTCGCCGACGACGGCCAGCTTGCGCTCGTGCGCCGCGCCCTCGAGCACGGCACCCCGCTGCTCGGCATCTGCCGCGGCCTCCAGATCATCAACGTCGCCCTCGGCGGCAGCATCGTGCAGCACATCGACGAAGGCATCCACCGCAACGTCGACGTGCCGATCGACCGGATCCTCCGCGAACACACCGTCGAACTGCTCGAGGGTACCGTACTCGCCGACAGCCTCGGCGGCGCGTTCGCCGCCGTGCAGAGCGCGCACCACCAGAGCGTCGACCGCCTCGGCACCGGCCTCCTCGCCGCAGCGGTGGCCCCCGACGGGCTCATCGAGGCCGTCGAGCACGAGTTCGCGCCGATCACCGGCGTGCAGTGGCACCCTGAGGCCCCCGACGCTCCAGCCGACCAGCTCCCGCTGCTGCTGAAGAGCCTCGAGCGCCAGCTCGCGGCCATCGAAGCGGCCGGTCGTATCGCGGCCTGAGCTGAGCCGAGCCGACCCGAGCCCGGCATCCGCTCGGGTAGAGTGTGGGCACCTGTCGAAAGGACCGCACCATCGCAGACGACACCCTTTCCGGCAGCATCATTCCGGGCAGCACGCACCCCGACGACGCGCTCACCCGCGCCACTGTCGACCTGCTGCGCGACCTGATCCGCAACGCCTGCGTCAACGACGGCACAGCGGACTCCGGCGGCGAGATCCGCAGTGTGCGCACCCTCGAGGGCTTCTTCGCCGGCTCCGGCCTCGACCTCGAGGTCGTCGAACCGCACCCGGGCCGGGCCTCCCTGATCACCCGCATCCACGGAACGGACCCGGGCGCGCCCTCCCTCGCCCTCGTCGGCCACCTCGACGTCGTCCCCGTGCACGAGGCCGGCTGGAGCCGCGACCCGTTCGCGGCGGAGATCGTCGACGGCGAGATCTGGGGCAGAGGCGCTCTCGACATGCTCTGCCTCACCGCGAGCTACGCCGCCGTCACACGTGCCATCGCGACCGGTTCATTCCGACCCCGGGGCGACCTCGTGTTCGCGGCCGTCGCCGACGAGGAGGCCGGCAGCGGCCTGGGCGTCGAGTGGCTCACCGAGAACCGCCTCGACCTGATCGACGCCGACTTCGTCCTCACCGAGTCCGGCGGCGTGCCCGTCGGCCCCACCCCCTCCATCTCCACGACGATCGGCGAGAAAGGCCTCGCCGGCCGTCGCCTCGTCGTGCACGGCACCCCCGGGCACGGTTCGGCGCCCTGGGGTGCCCGCAACGCCGCCATCATCGCAGCGGATGCGGTGTACCGGCTCTCCCGGTACCACGCGCCCGTGCAGATCACCCCGGACTGGCGCCGCTACGTCGCGGCGCTCGACCTCGACCCGGCGCTCGCCGCCCGGCTCCTCGACCCCGTGCGCATCATCGACGCCCTGCACGAACTCGGCACCCTCGCCGGCTTCGCGCACGCCTCGACCCACACGACCGTTTCGCCGAACGTCGTGCGGGCCGGTGACAAGGACAACGTCATTCCCGCCCTCGCGACTGTGACCCTCGACATCCGGGTGCTGCCCGGCATCGCGGCGGCGGATGTCGACGCATACCTCCGCGAGGCGCTCGGCGAGCTCATGGCCGACGTGACGATCGAGGGCGAGGGGTTCGAAGCCGCGACCCGCTCTCCGATCGACACACCGCTCTACGACGCCCTCGGTGCGGCCGCCCGCCGGGCGTACCCGAACGCCGACCTGCTGCCGATGCTGAGCGTCGGCGGCTCAGACGCCCGGTTCTACCGCCGCCGCGGCATCCCCGCGTACGGTTTCGCCCTGCTCAGCCGGCGCTGGGACTACGGAATGTTCCGCCAGCTCTTCCACGGTAACGACGAGCGGATCGACGTCGAGTCCGTCTCACTCACGGTGAACGCCCTCGACGCCGTCGTGCGGGACCTGCACGGCTGATCGCTTCACGCGGGGAGTCCCGGGGTCGAGCCGCTCGCAGTTGATAAATTGCATGCAATGCTGCACTGTAAGTAGCAGTTGACGTCCGTCGTCACCTGCTCCGGACCTGCGCTGAGGATGGCCAGTGCATGCACGGGCGGCCGCCGGGGCGACGACCCGGACGAGAGGTCGATTCAGGTGGCACAGCGCGGGTCCGCCAGCGTCGCTTCTCTCCTGCCCGACGCGCCGGGATCGATCCGGGTCTCGTTCATGGCGATTCTCATCGGGACCGTCGCATACGCCGCGTCGACGTTCCTCGTGACCGGCCCCGGCCGCCCCGGGTGGCTCGACGGCTGGTTCTACATCGCGCTCGAACTCGGAGCCGCGACCCTGGTCGGAGCTCGAGTGGTCCTGCGCCCGATCGAGCGCCCCGCCTGGGGAGCGCTTGCCGGCGCACTGTACGCCGTCGCGCTGTCGGACGCGGCCGGCACGGCGGCGGCCGCAACGGACCATGACGCCGCCGGCGTGCTGGATGCGTTCGCCTTCGCACTCGACGCAGCCTTCTTCGGGCTCGCCTTCGCCGGGCTGGTCCTGCTGGTGCGGAAGCGGCTGCCGCCGTCAACGGCCTCCGTGTGGCTCGACGGTGTGATTGCAAGCCTGGGTCTGCTGTCGATCGCGTCTGCGCTCTTCTATCGCGCTGCCGACGAGATCACCGTCGACAGCCTGATCTCCCTCGTCTACGCGGTCGCCCCGCTCGTGCTCGTCGCCATCCTTGTCGGCACGGCCGCCGCCCTCGGCCGGCGCCCGAGTCAGATCTGGGCGCTGTGCACAGCTGCATTCTCGTTGATGGCCCTGGGCAACCTCATCCAGGCGACCGGCCTTCCCGGGCTCGATCTGCCGGGAGCGCCGGTCAACGCGCTCTGGCCGCTCGCCGCCCTGCTCCTCGTGGCCGCGGCCTGGCGGTCCCGGAGCACCCCGAGGCCTGTCGGGTCGGATTCGGCGTTCGTACTGGCGATTCCCTCGATATTCACTCTCGGCGCCCTTGCGGTTGCCCTGGTGAATCAATTCACCTCCCTGTCGTACTTCTCGATCGTCACCGCCGTCGTGACCGTGATGGCTGGTGCGGTGCGCCTGTTGTTCGCGGTGCGGGATGCTGATCGGTTGCGGGTGCGGCAGGTGGAGTTGAATGTGAGTCTGGGGTTGGCGCGGGATGCGGCG
>NZ_SOFR01000032.1:0-99365 GCF_004402735.1 Cryobacterium sp. MDB1-18-1
TCGACGAGGCGGTGATCCTCCCAGAACTCGCCGCCGCCTAAGCTAGAACAACTGACCCGCACGGTGTTGAGAAACTCCACCACTCAGCGGGACGTGACCAACCAAGGCCCACTCTGCACTGTGGTGGTCCCTTCTCCTCGCAGGGGTGGGGCTCCGGTTCGGTGTGAATGCTGGGGCCGGGGGCGTCTCGCGCCGGCTTCAGTGGGCGACATCGGGGCGCTGGGGGTCCGGCGCGGAGTTGCGCCCGCGCATAAATGAGCGTAGTCATTAATGAGTCAACTCATTGGAGGCGTCATGGCCGGTCTGCCGGAGTACACGGACGCGAAACGCACCCCTTTCCGAGGCCGCCGCGAACGAAGCATGCAGGACAAGCAGTTGCGGATCTTCGCGGCCGCAGCCGCTCTCTTCGCCGAGCGCGGGTTCGACGCGGTGGGGACGCAGGAGATCGCCGAACGCGCCGACGTGGCTGTCGGCACGGTGTTCCGGTACGCCTCGTCCAAGGCTGAGCTGCTGCTCATGGTCTACAACGGCGAACTGCGCGATGCGATCAACACCGGCGTGCGGGCCGCGGCCGTGGCCGCAGACCCGGTCGAATCGGTGAACGCGCTCGTCCAGGCCGTGCTGGAGAGCTCGGCGTGCAACCCTGCCACCGTCGTCGCCTACCAGCGTGAGCTGCTGTTCGGTTCGGCCACCGACGAGCACCGGACCGCGGGCCTCGCGCTCGTCGGCGAGCTCGAGGACGCGATCGCGTCCCGCCTCGCTACGGCGGCCCGGTCAGCCGGGGTCGATGGCGAGCCGGTCCTGCGCGAGGGACAGCGCGCCGCCCGCACAGTCTTCGCGGCGCTGTCGCTCCTGCTCGCTGGGCCGTCCACGGGCGCGCATCCCGGAGCGGACCCCATCGAAGAGCTTCGCGGGCAGGTCACGCAGATCGTGCGCGGCTTCCTCGCCACGTTGCCATCAACCATCGAAACATACTAAGGAGACTGACTATGTATTACAGCAGCGGCACTATGGAGGCGTTCGCGCGTCCCCGCAAGCCTGAAGGGGTCGAGAACAAGACCGCGTGGTTCGTCGGCGCCGGCCTGGCGTCGATGGCCTCGGCGGCGTTCATGATCCGCGACGGACAGATGGACGGGTCGAAGATCACCATCCTCGAACGGCTGAAGCTGCCCGGCGGGGCTCTGGACGGGATCGATGAGCCCAAGAAGGGCTTCGTGATCCGCGGCGGCCGTGAGGTGGACGACCACTACGAGTGCCTGTGGGACCTGTACCGCTCGATCCCCTCGATCGAGGTCGACGGCGCTTCTGTGCTCGACGAGTTCTACTGGCTGAACAAGGACGACCCGAACTTCTCGCTGCAGCGGGCCACCGTCGAGCAGGGCAAGGACGCCGGCACCGGCACCCTCTTCACTCTCTCGAAGCAGGCGCAGAAGGAGCTCACCGGGCTCTTCCTGGCCACCCGTGAGTCGCTGGAGAACAAGCGGATCAACGAGGTCTTCGGCACGGAGTTCTTCGCCAGCAACTTCTGGATGTACTGGCGCACCATGTTCGCCTTCGAGGAGTGGCACTCTGCGCTGGAGATGAAGTTGTACGTGCACCGCTTCGTCCACCACATCAGCGGCATGCCGGACTTCGCCAACGTGCGGTTCTTCAAGTACAACCAGTACGAGTCGATGGTGCTGCCGCTGTACCGATGGCTGCTCGACCAGGGAGTGACGTTCCAGTTCGACACCGAGGTCACCGACATCGACTTCGCGATCACGGCCGACCGAAAGCAGGCCACCGCGATCCACTGGATCCGCGAGGGTGTCGTCGGTGGCGTCGAGCTCGGCGAGAACGACCTGGTGCTCGCCACCATCGGCTCTCTCACCGAGAACTCCGACAACGGCGACCAGCACACCGCGGCGAAGCTCGACGAGGGACCGGCCCCGGCCTGGGACCTCTGGCGGCGGTTGGCCGCCAAGGACCCGTCATTCGGGCACCCGGACGTGTTCGGCGCACACATCCAGGAGAGCAAGTGGCAGTCGGCCACCGTCACCACGCTCGACACGCGCATCCCCGCCTACATCGAGAAGATCGCCAAGCGTTCGCCGTTCGGCGGCAAGACCGTCACCGGAGGGATCGTCACGGCCCAGGACTCCGCCTGGCTGCTCAGCTGGACAGTCAACCGCCAGCCGCACTTCAAGAAGCAACCCGAGGACCAGATCGTGGTCTGGGTGTACTCGCTGTTGGTCGACGTCCCCGGCGACTACGTGAAGAAGTCGATGCAGGAGTGCACCGGCGAGGAGATCACCCAGGAGTGGCTTTACCACATGGGTGTCCCCGTGGCCGACATCCCCGAGCTCGCGGCGAATGGTGCCACCTGCGTGCCGGTGATGATGCCCTACGTCACGGCGTTCTTCATGCCCCGGCAGGCGGGTGACCGGCCCGACGTGGTCCCGGCCGGCGCCGTCAACTTCGCGTTCCTCGGCCAGTTCGCCGAGACACCCTCCCGGGACACGATCTTCACCATCGAGTACTCGGTGCGCACCGCGATGGAGGCGACCTACCAACTGCTCGGCATCGACAGAGGCGTGCCGGAGGTCTTCAACTCCACCTACGACGTGCGTACGCTGCTCGCCGCCGCCAGCCTGCTGCGTGACGGTAAGGAGATCGAGGTGCCCGGCCCAGCCATGGTCCGTGATCTGCTGATGAAGCAGATCAAGAACACCGAGATCGGCGAGCTGCTGAAGGAGTACGGCCTGCTGACCTGACCGAGCCGGCGAACCATGCGCGGGGCCCGGGACACGACGTCCCGGGCCCCGTCGCGTTGGCCGATCTGGGGCTCATTGACGAGCACGAGTTCGTTGTTCAGCCGGTCCGTGCGCACCCAAGATACACAACTGGGAATGTATTTGGCGGATGAGCGGTTACAGTCATCGTTACGCAGAACATACATAACCAGTCATGCAGTCAAGCCGCTCGGCTCCCCGGGCAGAGGAAAGGAACCGACGATGCAGTTCGGCATCTTCGCGGTCAGCGATATCACCCAGGATCCCACCACCGGATACACGCCCAGCGAGGCCGAGCGCATCGATGCGTCGGTGAAGATCGCCGTCAAGGCTGAGGAAGTCGGCCTCGACGTCTTCGCGATGGGCGAGCACCACAACGCCCCGTTCTTCTCCTCATCGCCCGTGACCCTGCTCGCTCACATCGCGGCGCTCACCCACCGGATCATCCTGTCGACGTCGACGACCCTGATCACGACCAACGACCCGGTGCGCATCGCCGAGGAATACGCGATGGCCCAGCATCTGGCCAAGGGCCGTCTGGACATCACCCTCGGCCGCGGCAACACCGTCCCCGTCTACCCGTGGTTCGGCAAGGACATTCGTCAGGGATTGCCGCTTGCCCTGGAAAACTACAACCTGTTGCACCGCCTGTGGTCCGAGGACGTCGTCGACTGGGAGGGAACGTTCCGCACTCCGCTCCAGGGATTCACCTCGACCCCGCGGCCTCTGGATGACGTGGCCCCGTTCGTCTGGCACGGCTCCATTCGCACCCCCGAGATCGCGGAGCAGGCGGCGTACTACGGCAATGGCTTCTTCGCGAACAACCTGTTCGCGCCCAACGGCCATTTCAAGCCGCTCGTCGACTTCTACCGCAAGCGCTTCGCCCACTACGGCCACGGCACGGAGGAACAGGCCATCGTCGGTCTCGGCGGTCAGGCCTTCATCGCCCACCGCTCCCAGGACGCCTTCGACGCCTACCGTCCCTACTTCAACAGCGCTCCCGTCTACGATCACAGCAACTCCCTCGAGCAGTGGGCCGAGGCTTCACCGCTCAGTGTCGGCAGCCCGCAGCAGATCATCGACAAGACGCTCGAGTTCCGTGACATGTTCGGCGACTACCAGCGCCAGTTGTGGCTGATGGACCACGCCGGGCTCCCGTTGGGGATGGTGCTCGACCAGCTCGAACTCCTCGGTTCCGAAGTCGTCCCCGTGCTCCGCAAGGAAATGGCCGCACGCCGGTCTCCCGGCGCCGCAGAGGCGCCCACCCACGAGAGCCGGGTCCGGGCGAAGTACGGCGATGCCGAACCGCGCCAGCCCCGCCCGAACGCCAACCGCGGCGACAACGTCACCGGCACGTCGCCCTACCAGGACAGCGACCCCGAGCGTCCCGCCAACTACCCTGTGCTGCTGTGAGCAGCGAGACCCGGTTGGCCAACGAAGCCTGGGAAGCGATGTTTCGGGCCCAGGTGGCGCTCCTCCGCACATTCGGCGCAGACGACGTCTGGATCGAGGTCTCCCAGAACGAATACGACGTGCTCTATACCCTGTCCAAGTCGGCCAACGGGATGAGCATGGTCGAGATCAACCGCGGCATCCTGATGACCCAGGCCGGCATCTCCCGCCTCGTCGCCCGACTCGAGACACGCGGACTTCTCGAACGCTGCGCGGACGATCACGATCGCCGGGCCGTCCGGATGATCCTCACACCCGAAGGCGCCCGCATTCAGAAAGTCGTCGGCCGTCGCCACGCGTCGGCCATCACATCAACCATGACCCGAGCCCTCAGCCGCGAGCAGCTGGAGCAGCTGCGCGACATCTCGCGCACGATCACGTCCGTGATCCACCCCACGCACACCGACCACGAAAGCCCGCGAATCCACGCATGAGCACCACAGCCCAGAACCTCTCCGATACCCCTGATGAGCCGCGGCGCATCGTCATCGTCAACGCAGGCACCAGCGACCCTTCCTCGTCACGGATGCTCGCAGATCGGATTGCGCAGAAGACCATCGATCAACTTGGTGCCCAGGGCATCCCGGCATCGGTCAGGCTGATCGATCTCGGCCCACTCGCCGGGGAGGTCGCGCACGCCATCGTGTCCGGGTTTCCCGAGGGCAAGCTCCTCGACGCCGTGCACCAGCTCGCCGCTGCCGACGGAGTGATCGTGGCCACGCCTGTCTACAAGGCCGGGATGAGTGGCCTGCTCAAGTCGTTCGTTGACATCCTCGACAACGACCTCCTGATCGCCAAGCCCCTCGTGCTCTCCGCAACAGCGGGCACGGCGCGCCACGCCCTCGTCATCGACGACCAGCTGCGCTCCCTGTTCGCGTTCATGCGATCGCTCACGACGCCGACCTCGGTCTTCGCAGCACCGGAGGACTGGGCAGACCCCTCTCTGCTCGGCAGGATCGAACGGGCGGCGAACGAACTGTCCGCCATGATCGCGACCGGCATCAGCGCCGCCATCACCGGCAAGATCTGGGACAAGTATCAGCATTCCTTCGGCAGCAATGCCCGCCCCGATGGAGCTGCTGCCGAGTTCAATTTCGACACCGACCTGATGCGCCTCGCGACCGGCGGCAGCTCAATCGCGGCACGCAGCTGACGGCGTGCGCCCGTGACGCGCGCCGAGAGCACTACGCGGCACCGGCGCACGGATAGGGTCAGGGCGAGGAATCACTCTCGTTGGTCAACGAGCGTCTTTGTGACCATTCTTGAGGTCGGATGCGGCGGGCCCCTGGTACGCGTTGTTCGGGCCCGCCGAGGGCTCTGCCTGCAGTTGCGCCGTTGCCGGGCGGACGCCTTGACGCAGCCACTCGTTGAAGAAGGTGGTGAGCGATTGGCCTGACGTCTTCTCCATCACGGCTTCGAAGTCTGCCGTGGTCGCCGTGGAGCCCTTGTACCGGTTCAACCACAAGCGGGCGCCCGCGAAGAACGCCTTGTCGCCGACCTTCGCGCGCAACGCCTGCAGTGCGGCCGCTCCCCGCAGGTACACCGGTGCCGCGAAGAGTTCGTCGCGACCGGGGTCTGCGATGTTGAGCGTCCAGCCGTTGTTCGCGTCCAGGTATGACACCGCGTCGGCAAACTGCGCAGGAATCGTTGCGGTGCCTTGATGTTCAGCCCACAGCCATTCGATGTAGGTGGCCCAGCCTTCGTTGAGCCAGATGTCCTTCCAATCGGAGGGCGTCACCGAATCGCCGAACCATTGGTGTCCGAGTTCATGGACCACTGTGGATTCGTCCGCGACCTGTGAGTAGACGGGCCGGGTTTGAGTCTCCAGGGCGTAGTCGACTGAATCGTCGTCGACAATCGCGCCGAACGACTCGAACGGGTACCGCCCGAACGTGCCCTCGAGGAAGGCGATCATCTGGGGCTGAAGCGCGAGTGACGCCTTCGTCTCCGCGAGGCCCGGGCCCGTTACGCCGGTGTCGATGGCATTGACGATCGGGAGTCCGTGTGGGCCCTTATCGGTGGCCAGGGTGAAGTCGCCGACCGTTGCCGTCGACAGGTAGCTGGACATCGGGTCCGTAGCTTCCCACGACCAGGTGGTCCACCCGGCTTTGGTCCGTGGCCGGCCGTCGGTCAGACCATTCGCAATGGCCGTCTTTCCGGCCGGCACCGTGATGTGGAACGAATACGTGGCCTTGTCTTGAGGGTCGTCGTTCACGGGATACCAGGTCGAGGCTCCATCGGGCTCGTTGACCACCATCGCGCCATCCGCAGTCGTGACCCACCCATAGAGTGCCCCGGTCGTGTCGAGCGGACGCCCCGTGCTTCCCCCGTACTCGACGATGATCGTTGTGGACTGTCCCTCCCTGAGCTTCGGCAGCAGACCGACGGTGAGCTCCCAGTACCGATTCGCGTCGTCCTGCTTCTGTGACCACTCGGCGCTGCCGGTGCCCGGCGATTTCCCGTGCGCCGCCGCCTTGCCGTCCACGCGGACCGACGTGACGTCGAGACCGCGCAAATCGAAGTTGAGCGACTGCAGGTTCTGCTTCGCGCGGAGTGTGATGGTCGCGACGCCACTGAGCTTTCCCACGAGTGCAGCGGGGTCCGTCGGCGGCGCATAGCGCAGGGCGAGGTCGTAGTGCAGCACGTCGTAGCCGCCGTTGCCGTCGTAAGGAAAGTACGGGTCGCCGCTCCCGGGAGCCCCGGCCGTGTAGGCGACGCCGTCTGTGCTTGCTGTGCCCGGGTGCGTACTGAGGGCCGCAGCGCTTCCCGCCCCGATGGAAGTGAGTGCCAGCACGGACAGCCCCGCGACGGCGGCGGTGTGGAGCCTTCTGAATGACTGCACGGAACATCTCCTTTGATGGACGGACCAGCGGCGCTCACGTGTCAACCTACTTCGGTCGCGCACAAGCGGCTAGCGTGATTCACCGGAATGGCCGGTCGCTCCGGCTGTGCATCGTCAGGCGCGCTGTGGAATATCAGGCGAGAGCCCTCCTGCGGCGTCGGACGAAGCCGAGGATGATGGCGGGCAGCATTCCGACGCCGAGCGCAAGCAGGAGGCCGAGAACCAGTAGCAGGGAAGTGCGTGCTTGCGCGATCAGCGGTGCCCTCTCCTGTCTGACCCGATCGAGGGGGTACTCGATCATCTTGGACACGGACTGGACGACCGACGAACTGCTGCTCCTCGACAGTTGTTCGAAGGCGGCGTCGAAGCCCTGCGGGCTTCCTGGTGCACCGAGTTCGCCGGCAACCACCGTGCTCGTCGCGCCATCGAGAACCGAGGTCTTCACGACGAGGCCGTGCTTGGTCGTGACGAACCCTTTCGCCGACAGGGCGGAGGTGGTGGCACCTTGCGAGTAGCCATAGACCTCGAAGAGTGCAGCAGCATCGATCTCCTCGACGCCGTCTTTCAGCTCGACGGCAACCCTCGGTCGCCCCCACGGGAAGGCCGTGTTCATGAGGAAGGCAGCGTCTTCGAACCCAAAATTCTTGACGGGCATCTCCGTCGGGCCACCCAATTTCCAGCCTGGGTAGCCGATGGATTCGCCGACCCGGTTGGCTTCCGTGTCACCTGCCATGTCGGCGATGACTTTGAGAGAGCCGGGGATGCCGGAGGTCACGCCACCGGTAGTGGTCACGCGGCCGTCCTGGACGTAGCGCTGTCCGGTGACCCAGGAAACTTCGGGGTTCGAAGTCCTGAGCGCGGCGATTCGGGACCAATGGGACGTCGCGCGAAGCCCATCGAGGACTCCGGAGGCGGCGAGCAGCCGGGAGCCCGCACAAATTCCGAGGATGCGGGCGCCCGCGTTGTACTGGTTGACGATGAACTCGCGCGCCGCGGCCTCCTCGGGCCCGGCAGGACTATTCACGGCCGGCACCACGACCAGGTCAGGCGTGGGTGCGGCACCCGCCGCCACCTCGCCAAAAGTGTGGGTCGGCACGACCCATATACCGCCGTCGACGACCGCCGGGGCGGCGGAGGCGGCAATCGTGTAGACGAAGAAGTCGGGTGAACTGGCCAGAACGTCATAGGGCGCGAGAACGTCGGCAGTGTCGGATCCGGACCGGCCGAGAACGACCGCAACGACGAACTGACCAGGGAGCGGCACGGCGCCAGGCCCAGGGGGTGGCGCCCCGATGCTTGCCGCGGAGGCCGTCTCAGCGCCCGATTGGGACAACCCGGTGACCGCGATGGCCGCGAAGGCGGTGATAGTGAGGGTGGTGGCGAGTGTGATGCTGCCGATTCGGCGGGCGATTCGTGACACGACGATCTCCTGGTGAGCGGGGGTTAGCGGCTGAGGTGGGAAAGGAACTCGGAGATGATCCGGGCAAGCGCCGGGGACTGTGTCCAATGCAAGTAGTGGCTTCCTTCGAGCACGGTGATTTCGTGTGTGGTGACGTTCTCGAGTTCGGCCTCGTGGTTCGGCAACCACTGGGGCATCGTCCGAACGCTGTCGCTCGAGAGGATCTCGAGCACCGGCAGGTCCGTGGCGAACGGCTGCATCGCGGCTTTGGTCGAGTTGGCGCCGATGCGGCTCCATTCGTCGGAGACCGACGCGTTGCCGTAGTTCCAGTTGGTCATCACGGCGATGCGGTGCCGCTCCTCCGCCGTATAGGCAGACCCTGGAGGCTGAACCAGGTCGGGGGCGATCGTCGTGACGAGGCGGAAGAGCCCGGTCGCGGCCTGCATGCTCTCGACGGTCGAGGGTGCACCCTCATCAAGAGACGACGACAGGGCGGGGGTGGGGTCGACGCCAACGATCGCCATCACCTCGTCCGGGTAGGCGTTCGCGTAGAAGCGGGCGTAGATGCCGCCGACTGAATGGCCGACCAGGATCACCGGCTCATCTACCCGAAGCTTGGCCAGGACCTCGTGCAGCTCGCGGGTGATGTTCTCGACGGTGCGATCGCTGACGTTGAGGTCGCTGTAGCTGTAGCCGTAGCCGAAGCCCTCGACCACGATGACGTTGAACGCGTTCAGCTGGCGGATGAGCGGGGCGAAGTCGATTGCCGGTGCCGGCGTCCCATACCCGCTGAGGAGCACCATCGTCGGCCCGGTCCCGCCGTTGCGGTAGACATTGATGTCGCCGGCGTCGATGGCGACCTTTTCCCCATACGGCACGAGGTCGGCGTGTTCCGAGGTATTGAGTGCCCCATTGACGGTCGTCGAGACGGCCGTGAGAGCCAGGACGACAGCGAGGCCGATGCCGGCGGCGCGTGCGATTCTGGGGAAGTTCATGTCAGGCTCCATTCGGATTCGGGAGGTAGGGGAGTCGCGGATTCGCCGCGCCCACGTCGTGTTTGTGGGTATGACTTCACGGTAGGGTTCGGTTGTCGGCCCACCTAGGACACGCTGTTGACGATCTCGGCCACGGAGGAAGACAGTGAGCGAACCACGCATCGTGATCGTCGGGTTCCCGTCCGTGCAGATCCTCGACGTGACCGGGCCTCTTGAGGTGTTTTCCACCGCCTCACGATTCCTGCCGATCGCTCGGTACGCCACGGAACTCGTGAGTACCGATGGCGGGCCGGTGCTATCGACGAGCGGCCTCGAATTCGCGACGGGACCGATCGATGCAGTGGCCGGAAACATCGACACTCTCGTGGTCGCCGGAGGCCGGGACATGGAGGAAGCCGCAGGTGATCCGAGGCTGGTCGACAGCATCCGGCGGCTGGCGTTGGTCTCGCGGCGGGTCGCATCCATGTGCTCAGGCGCGTTTCTGCTCGGTGCCGCGGGCCTTCTGGACGGTCGCCGCGCGACCACCCACTGGGCCGAGTGCGAGGTGCTTGGGCGGGCCTACCCGGAGGTCACGGTCGACCCCGATGCCATCTATGTGCAGGACGGCAACGTCTGGACCTCGGCCGGCGTCACGGCCGGAATCGACCTGGCCTTGGCGTTGGTTGCCGACGACCATGGCCGCAAGGCCGCTGCGACCGTAGCGCGGCGCCTTGTCGTGTACCTCCGCCGCTCGGGCGGCCAGGCGCAGTTCTCAGCGCTGCTGGCCGCACAATCCGCGAACGACGAGCCCATCCGTGACGTGTTGGCCTGGCTCCCTGACAACCTCACCGCCGATCTCTCCATCTCCGGTATGGCTACTCGCGCCCACCTCTCGGAGCGCCAGTTCAGTCGTGTGTTCAAGTCCGAGGTAGGCGTCACGCCGGCCGAGCATGTCGAGGCGGTACGGATGGAGGCAGCGTGCAGCCTTCTCGAGACGACGACGCTGACAGTGGAGGAGATCGCGCGAGCATGCGGATTCGGCACCCCTGAAACCATGAATCGAGCGTTCCGGCGCCGCCTCAACATCACCCCCACCAACCATCGAGATCACTTCGGGTCAGACTGACCGTGCCAGGTCGCTTACGTTGACCGAGTGGTCATTGACCGCGCGATCAATGTAGAGTCGGAGCATCGCTTCTCCCTGGCCTCTCCCGACGAAAGCCGCAGCATGAACCTTCTCGCACCTCAGAAAAAGCGCACGACCGTGCTTCGCACCATCTTCAGGATGACGCTGGGAGCCTTCCTCCTGCTCGCGGGCATCAGCCATCTCACCGTGAACCGGGAGGCCTTCCTCGCCCAGGTGCCCACCTGGCTGCCGATCGCAGGGGACTTCGTCGTCCTGGCTTCTGGCGTCGTCGAGATCGTCCTCGGCGCTTCCCTGCTGGCCCTCGGCCGGTACCGGGTGCAGGTCGGTTGGATCGTAGCGGCGTTCTTCGTCGTCATCTTCCCGGGAAACATCTCGCAGCTAACGACGCACACCGATTCCTTCGGGCTGAACACCGATCTCGAGCGCAGCGTCCGGCTGCTGTTCCAGCCCGTGCTGGTGTTGTGGGCGCTCTGGTCCTCTGGCGCCTGGCTCGCGTTGCGTCGGTATCGCGCCTCCCGGCGCACCGGGGAAGACGCCTGATCGATGGGCGGCCCCAAGAAGCCCGAACAGGAGCGCTGCGACGCGATCCTTGCCGCGGCGTATGAGATCGCCCTCGCCGAGGGTCTCGATGCCGTCACCGCACGTCGGGTGGCCACCGCGGCCGGCATCTCGACGGGCCTCGTGTTCTTCCACTTCCAGTCGAAAGACGGTCTGCTGGAGGCGTTGCTCGGCGTGCTGCTCGACGGCACGCTCGACGCCCTGTCCGACTCCGGCCTGGCCCGGCTGGAGCCGTGGGACCGCCTGGAGCGGATGATCCGGGTCGAGCTGGAGCGACTGGTGGAGTACCACGATGCGGTCGAACTGATCTTCGCTTTCTACTTCTCCCGACGTGACGACTTGTTCCGCGCCCGCATCGAATCAAGCTTCGGACGCTACCTCGCGGCGTTCTCGCCGGTCTGTCGTGAGGTCGCCGCCGGGACCCGTATCCAGGGTGACGAGCTCGCGGCGACGGTGGTCGCCCTGGTCCAGGGTGCCTCGATCCAGGCGATCCGCAACCCGGAGACCTTCAACCCGGAGTCGATCCTCGCGACGCTCCGCGCGGTGCGCCCGGCCTGATCGGACCGGCCAGAGCGCGTGATCCGGGCTGGTGGGCTGCGCCGCCCTTAACGAACGGATCGCCTGACCGCAAGCGGCCAGGCGATCCGTTCTCAGGTTCCTAGGTTCAGAGGCCCTGGGCCAGACGGTAGTACGCCGCGTTCCAGCGGATCCCCTGTTCGAAGCTCCGCAGGTCGGTCGTCTCGTCGATGACGAGAAGCTCCGTCTTCGCGATGTCAGCGAAGTCAGTGAAGGCCTCGAGGCCGACCGCGGTCGACATCACGGTGTGGTGCGCCGCACCGGCGGTGAGCCAGGCGGCCGCCGAGACAGCGAAGGACGGTGCGGGCTTCCAGACGGCGCGGCCGACCGGCAGCTTCGGCAGCGGCTCTGTGGGCTCGACAACTTCGACGACGTTGGCGACGAGGCGGAACCGGTCGCGCATGTCGCTCATCGCGACCACGACGGCGGGTCCAGGATCGGCCGTGAACACGAGGCGCACGGGGTCTTCCCGGCCGCCGATACCGAGCGGGTGGATCTCCAGTGTCGGCTTCGCGGTCGTCAGGGCCGGGTTGACCTCGAGCATGTGGGCACCCAGGATGACTTCCGCCCCGGGGGTCAGGTCGTAGGTGTAGTCCTCCATCAGGGAGGCGCCTCCGGGGAGCCCTGAGCCCATGACGTTGGCGGCGTGCACGAGGATGGCCGTCTTCCAGTCGCCTTCGGCGCCGAAGCCGTAGCCGTCGGCCATCAGGCGCTGCACGGCGAGGCCGGGGAGCTGGCGGAGGGCTCCGAGGTCTTCGAAGCTCGTGGTGAACGCACCGAATCCGCCGGCTTCGAGGAAGGACCGGAGTCCGATCTCGATCGCTGCGCCGTAGCGCAGCGACTCGTGACGCTCGGCGCCCGCCCGCAGCTCCGGAGCGACGTCATAGAGTTCCTCGTACTCGGCGACGAGGGCGTCGATCTGGTCCTCCGTGGCCGCGGCGACGGCCTCCGCGAGTTCGTTGACGCCCCACGTGTTGACCTGAACGCCGAACCGCAGCTCGGCCTCGGTCTTGTCACCCTCGGTGACGGCGACGTAACGCATGTTGTCGCCGAACCGGGCGAGCTTGAGGCTCTTGGTCGCAGCCCAGCCGGCGGCGGCACGGGTCCAGGTGCCGATCTGCGCGGTGACGGCGGGGCTCGAGGCGTGGCCGACGACGGTCTTCCTGGCGACGCCCAGGCGGGTCTGGATGTAACCGAACTCCCGGTCGCCGTGTGCGGCCTGGTTGAGATTCATGAAGTCCATGTCGATGTCCGCCCACGGCAGTTCGACGTTCGCCTGGGTGTGGAAGTGCAGCAGGGGCTTCTGGAGGGCGTCGAGCCCGGAGATCCACATCTTCGCGGGAGAGAACGTGTGCATCCACGCGATCAGGCCGATCACGTTGTCGGCGGCGTTCGCGTCGAGGATCGCGCGCTTGATCGACTCCGAATCCTTCAGCACCGGCTTCCACACGATCGTGACCGGAATGTCGGATGCTGCTGCTAGCGTGTCCGAGATGGCGCGCGACTGCTCCGCCACCTGACGGAGGGTCTCCTCGCCGTACAGGTTCTGGCTTCCGGTGAGGAACCAGACCTCGTAGGAGCGAAGGTCGGGAGTGATGCGGTTGCTCATAGGGTGCTTTCCTTCAGTGAGAGTGCTTCAATGGCGATGCGTTCGACGGCGAGGCCGTCGGAATAGCGCGCAAGGTAGGTCGTGAATCCGGCGACGTCTGTCGGATCGGGCTGGGCAGTGTCGAACGCGGTGTTCGCGAAGACCCGTTCGGCGAGGTAGTCGTCGAGGTGCTGGCCGTGCTCGGCGGCCCGCAGGTAGGACGCCAGTACTGCGATGCCCCAGGCGCCGCCTTCCGATGCCGTTTCGGTCACGGTGACGGGGGTGCCGAGCGCCCCGGCGAGGAATCGCTGGGCGACCCCTGCGGTGCGGAACATGCCGCCGTGGGCGAACATCTCCTCCATCACGACGCCCTCGTCGGCAAGGACGCGCATCCCGAGGCTGAGCGTGCCGAAGACCCCGTAAAGCTGGGCCCGCATGAAGTTCGCGAGCGTCAGTCGGCTGTCCGGCGTGCGCACGACGAGGGGTCTGCCCTCGCTGAGGCCGGCGATCGGCTCGCCCGCGAGGTGGTTGTAGGCCAACAGCCCACCGGCGTCCGCCTCGCCCTCGAGTGCTTCGCGGAACAGCGCGCCGAAGACCGCGTCGCTGGCGAGCGGCTGGCCGGCGACCGTGGCGAACCGGGCGAAGAGGCCGACCCAGGTCGCGAGTTCGCTCGCACCGTTGTTGCAGTGGACCATCGCGACGGGGTCCCCGGCGGGAGTCGTGACAACGTCGAGCTCGTGGTGCACATTCTCGAGCGGCCGTTCGAGCACGACCATGGTGAAGATGCTCGTGCCCGCACTGACATTGCCCGAGCGGGGGGCGACGGACCGGGTCGCGACCATTCCCGTTCCGGCATCACCCTCGGGCGGGCAGAGGGCCGCGCCGGGCTTGAGCGTGCCGGTCGGGTCGAGAAGCCGGGCACCCTGTTCTGTCAGGGCCCCTGCGGGCTGCCCCGCCACGAGCACCTCCGGCAGCAGGTCGACGAGGCGGGAACCGGGGGTGCCGGCCGCGGAGAGCCCGTCGTATCGCGCCAGGAGCTCAGTGTCGTAGGTCTTCGTGAGCGCATCGATCGGGAACATGCCCGAAGCGTCGCCGACTCCCAGGACTTTCCGACCCGTGAGCCGCCAGTGCACATAACCGGCAAGGGTGGTGAGAAAAGCGATCTCGGGGACGTGCGGTTCGTCGTCGAGGACCGCCTGACGGAGATGTGCAATGGACCAGCGCAGCGGGATGTTCACGCCGAACAGGTCGGTGAGTTCCGCGGCAGCAGGGCCGGTCGTCGTGTTCCGCCAGGTTCTGAAGGGTGCGAGGAGGTCGCCGGCCGCATCGAACGCGAGGTATCCGTGCATCATGGCCGAGACGCCGATCGCCGCGAAGCTGTCCGGGCGTACGCCGTAGCGTGATTCGGCATTGTCGATGAGGTCGGCGTAGGCCGCCTGCAAGCCAGACCACACGTTCTCGAGCGAATAGGTCCAGACCTGTCCGACGAACTCGTTGTCCCACTCGTGACTGCCGACCGCGATCACCTCGGACGGGTCGTCGCCGATCAGGCACGCCTTGATCCGGGTCGACCCCAGTTCGATCCCGAGCGAGAGGCGCCCAGCACGGAGGTCGTCTCGTGCGGAATCACCGGGGGAAACGGTACTCGATGTCGACACAAGACTCCTTTGACTTACGCATGTGATCGATCACATTGACGATCGTATGAAGTCTACGACATCGGCATCCCGTATGTCGACCGTCAGTATTCGGGTCGCGGCCGCTCCGGCGGGGCTCCGGTGGACGCCCGCTCGATGAGCTCAGGGCCGACGGCAGGACGCACGTCCGCTTCTCCGAGGAGAAGGGCCACGGCGCGCCGCCCGGCTTCGGCCAGGTCCTGCCGAACGGTCGTCAGCGCGGGCTGGTAGTACGCGGCCTCGGGAACGTCATCGAAGCCGACGATGCTGAGATCCCCCGGCACGGTCAACCCCAGGGAGACCGCGGCGCTCAGGGCGCCGAGCGCCATCTGGTCGTTACCGGAGAAAATGGCCGTCACGCCGTGTTCGATCAGCGCACGGGCGGCACGATGACCTGACGCGGCGCTCCAGTCGCCGATCTCCACGAATCGCGGATCCAGCTGGCGCGATCGAAGCTCCTCCTGGAAGCCGGTCAGGCGCTGTTGCGCGTCGAG
This sequence comes from Cryobacterium sp. MDB1-18-1, assembly GCF_004402735.1. Taxonomy (NCBI): domain Bacteria; kingdom Bacillati; phylum Actinomycetota; class Actinomycetes; order Micrococcales; family Microbacteriaceae; genus Cryobacterium; species Cryobacterium sp. MDB1-18-1. The sequence goes on from NZ_SOFR01000032.1 coordinate 15,478, forward strand.
CCACTCTGGCGGGCCGGCGATGTGGCCCACGCGCTGATGGCCGAGATCCAGGAGATGTGAGGTCGCCAGCCGGGCCCCCCGGATCTGGTCCAGCATCCCGCCGTGCAGCCCGCTCGCCGCTGCCGTCTGCAGCGTCACATACGGCACCGGGATCGTCAGGCCTTCGAGAGCGACGAGCACCTGGGTCTGCGGGGCCACCACGATCAGCCCCTCTGCCGAGAGGTCGGCCAGATGGCTGAGAGCGTCATCCACTGATCTCCGGTCGAGTCCGTCCGCGTTCGCGATCGTCACGCTGTAGCCGCGACTTCGCGCTGCCGCCCCGATGGCGGCGACGATGGTCGCAGGGCCGTACTCTCCACTCGAGGTCGACAGAATTCCGATCAGTCGTGATCGGCTCGAGGACAACGCGCGGGCGGCGGCGTTCGGCCGGTAGTTCAACTCCCGCATGGCATCGAGCACCTTCTGGCGCGTGGCCGCGCGGAGGCTCGGGTGATCATTCAGGACGCGGGAAACCGTCTGGTGCGACACTCCAGCGACCCGGGCCACATCGAACACGCTGGCGGCACGCGGTCTGGCCTCCTCGTTGTCTCGATCTGCGTCCATGGTCTGATTATCGCCGTGCGTGGGGGTCGCGCTGGTCACGGGGCCGCTATCCTCCGCCCGGATGACTAGGTCGGGGCCCGCCCGGGCAGAGGTGTACAGTTCGGCGAGTCGGCCACCGCGGTGAAAGGTTGGGACATGACGATCAATTTCGGCGCTCGCGGACACGACGTGACGTGGGCGTCAACGCCCGAGGAGCTGGCGCGTGGCCTGGCGGGATACGGGGTGCACAACGTGCAACTGGCCCTGGGCCGGTCCTTCCCCGAACTGAGCGGCGCCCGCGCCATCAACCCCGGCCTGGGCGCATACTTCCGCCGCGTGATGGCCGCCCAGGGCGTGGATATCGCCGTGCTCGGCTGCTACGACAACATCATTCATCCGGATGCCGATCGCCGGGAGGCGATCCTGCGGAAGTTCGAGGCCTACCTGCGCAACGCCCGGCATTTCGGTGCCCCGATGGTGGCGACCGAGACGGGGAGTGTCAATGCGGACGGTTTTGCCTATACCCGGGCGAACTTCACGGATGAGGCGTACCGGGAGGCCGCAACGGTGATTCGGCGGCTCGCGGAATTCGGCGAACGCGTGGGGACCATCGTCGCCATTGAGCCGGGCATCAACCACCCGATCTACAACCTCGATCGGGTCGAGCAGCTCCTCGACGACGTCGACTCACCCTTCCTCGGCATCGTGTTCGACGCCACGGCGCTGCTCGACCCGAACGAACCCGTCGACCTTGCGGCATTGACGAACGACGCCTTCGAACGGTTCGGGGGACGCATCGTCGCGGCCCACCTCGACGACTACCGCCTCTCGGACGGTCGCGTCGTCCGCTGCGACATCGACGACGGGGTCCTCCCGGTCGCCCGGATTCTGGCCACGATCGGCGCGCACGCTCCCGGTCTCGCCGTCATCATGGAGGAAACCGTCAACGACGCGATTGCCAGGACCGTGGATCGCTACACGGAATCGGGATTCTCGAAGTGAATGCCTTCGGGGTTGCGACTCCGGCGGATGAATTCCTTGGTCGTCATGCCGAACTCATCCTTGAAGCAGCGGAGGAAGTGCGTGTACGACGAGAACCCGGCGATCCGATAGACGTCCAGGGCGTTCCCGTGCGTGCTCAGGAGGTCCTTGCTGTGCAGTAGCCGCTTCTTCAGCGTGTACTGGTGGAAATTGAGTCCGGTGTTCGTCTTGAACTGGCGCGACAGATAGTACTTACTGATGAAGAACCTGCCCGCGACGGCATCGAGTGACAGATCCTCGTCCAGGTTGTCGGCGACGTAGCCCATGACCGCCGAGATGAGGGCTGACACGGGAAGGTCGTGGGGAACGACGGCGTTCTCGGAGCCGAAGACCGCCTTGTTGAGTTCGATCAGGAACTCGATCAGCCGGTTCTCCCGCACGAGGTCCGCGCCGAAGCCCTCCTGATCGGGCTCGTCCAGGCGAGAGATCTGTGCGCGCAACCAGTCGGCATCCACCCGGATGACCTGGCTGGTCGGGGTGCCGTCCTTGGCGAACAGGAGGTTGAGGTTGGTGCTCTCAGAGGAACGGCTCGTGAGGAATTCCTCGCGAATGTGGATGTACGCACGTTCGTAGTACTCGCTGGACTGCCTGACGATGTTGTGCAGGTCGTTCCTCCGCACGAAGGTCACGGTTCCCGGTTCCGTGGAGTACTCGGTTCCGCCGAGCCGGAAGACACCCGTGCCGCTCAGTACGCAATTGATTTCGTGGAAGTCGTGATAGTGCAGGTTTGCGTGCTCACGGACGGCATTGTCGACGTGGTAGAGCTCGAAATGCCCGGACACCATCGTGTTCACGATCACTGCGCGGCGAGGCTCCATAGGCGCCTCCTCTCCGTGAGCTCAGGCGACAGTCTGGCACGCAGCCTCCCCTGCAAGAAACGGCAGTTTTTGAGCAACGGTCGACAACGCGGGGCCTATATGGACGGATTCCTGGGTTGTAACGTTTCAAATACAAGGAATCAAAGAAGATTGTGAAGAGAAACCATGCATCTAGACACTGCCGTCAGCAGAGAGCAGATCGTTCAAAAGATCGATGCCATGATCTCCAACCTGACCACAATCAGGGACGAGTCAGGTAAGTTTTTACTCCATTTCAGTGATGTCGTCGTCGACGACAAGAGCTGGAATGTCTGGAATTGGCCCCAGGGTGTCGGTCTCTACGGGATCTACAAGAACTACCGGATCACCGGAAACCCCCTGGCAGCGGATGTCGTCCGCGAGTGGTTCGACACCGCGCTCGCCGCGGGCGCTCCGCCGAAAAACGTCAACACGATGGCACCGCTGCTCGCCATGGCCTGCCTGTATGAGGACACCAAGGACAGCAGGTACATCCCGTACCTCAACCAGTGGGCGCAATGGGCCATGCACGACATGCCGCGCACGCACGGTGGTGGCATGCAGCACATGACCTATGCCGGGCCGAACTCCCAGCAGCTCTGGGACGACACCTTGATGATGACGGTGCTGCCCCTCGCGAAGATCGGTCGCCTCCTGGACCGGCCGGAATACATCGAGGAAGCCAAGTACCAGTTCCTCATCCACGCCCAGTACCTCATGGACAAGAAGACGGGCCTCTGGTTCCACGGCTGGTCGTTCGAGCGCCGTGACAACTACGCAGACGCGCTCTGGGCTCGTGGCAACTGCTGGATCACCATCGCCATTCCGGAACTCATCGGCACCCTGGGACTCAAGCCCGGAGACCCGATCCGGGAGTGGTTGCTCGAAATTCTGAACAGCCAGGTCTCCGCACTCGCGGAGCTGCAGGACGAGTCCGGCATGTGGCACACGCTGCTCGATGACCCGACCTCCTACCTCGAGTCGTCCGCGACCGCCGGTATCGCCTACGGGCTGCTCAAAGCGGTGCATGAGCGTTACATCGACAAGAGTTATGCGGCCGTGGCAGAGAAGGCCGTCGCCGCACTGTACGACCGGATCACCGACGAGGGCGAAGTCCAGAACGTCTCGGTCGGAACCGGGATGGGTGACGACCTGGACTTCTACAAGAACATCGACCAGACGGCGATGCCGTACGGCCAATCGCTCACGGTGCTGTGCTTCGCCGAATATCTCGTCTCCTTCTGCTGAGACGACCATGCCTTCCACGAAAAGAGTAAGAAAATGACCGAAAAGTTTGACACGGAGAGCTTCTCCCTGAGCGGAAAAGTCGCCCTGATCACCGGCGCGAGCTACGGCATCGGGCTCGCAATCGCCTCGGCGTATGCCGCAGCCGGCGCCCGGATCGCCTTCAACGATCGCGACCAGGCTGCCGTGGACCGGGGGCTCGCCGCCTACAAGGAAGCCGGGATCGAGGCTCACGGATATGTCGCGGACGTCACAGACGAAGACGCGATCGTCGCGATGGTCAAGCAGATCGAGGACGAGGTCGGCACCATCGACATCCTCGTCAACAACGCCGGCATCATCAAGCGCGTCCCGATGCTCGAGATGAGCGTCGCCGACTTCCGCCAGGTGATCGACGTCGACCTGAACGGGCCGTTCATCGTCGCCAAGGCCGTGCTGCCGGGAATGATCAAGAGCGGCCACGGAAAGATCATCAACATGTGCTCGATGATGTCCGAGCTCGGCCGCGAAACCGTGTCGGCCTATGCCGCAGCCAAGGGTGGCCTGAAGATGCTCACCCGCAACATCTGCTCCGAATTCGCCGAGGCCAACATCCAGTGCAACGCCATCGGCCCTGGCTACATCGCGACGCCGCAGACGGCCCCGCTCCGTGAGCTCCAGGACGATGGCTCCCGGCATCCCTTCGACCAGTTCATCATCGCAAGGACCCCGGCCGCGCGCTGGGGAACCCCCAAGGACCTGATGGGGCCGGCCGTGTTCCTGGCCTCCGGCGCGAGCGACTTCGTCAACGGGCTGGTCCTCTATGTCGACGGCGGCATCCTCGCCTACATCGGCAAAACCCCTCAGTAACGCGGGACTGCCCGCACCATTTCGTGAGCACCATCAATGAAAAAGGTCGAAGAACCAATGAAGATTGCTTTGATAAACGAGAACTCCCAGGCTTCCAAGAACGCCGTCATCTACACGGCGCTCAAGGATGTGGCCGACGAGAAAGGCTACGAGTCCTTTAACTACGGGATGACCGGGAAAGAGGGCGAGAGCCAGCTGACCTACGTTCAGAACGGTCTCCTCGCCTCGATCCTGTTGGGCACAAAGGCCGTGGACTTCGTCGTCACCGGCTGCGGCACCGGCGTGGGGGCCATGCTCGCCTGTAACAGCTTCCCCGGCGTGGTCTGCGGCATCGCCATCGAACCGACGGATGCCTACCTCTTCTCCCAGATCAACGGAGGCAACGCGCTCTCCATCCCTTATGCGAAGGGCTTCGGCTGGGGAGCCGAGCTCAACCTCACGCTCATCTTCGAGCGCCTGTTCGCCGAGCCGATGGGTGGCGGGTACCCCAAGGAGCGGGTGGTCCCTGAGCAGCGCAATGCACGCATCCTCAACGAGGTGAAGGCGGTCGTGTACAAGCCCCTCATCCAGGTGCTCAAGGAAATCGATCAGGACTTCCTGAAGGAGACCATCGCCACCGAGAACTTCACGGAGTATTTCACCGCAAACGCCGAGCCGGGGGAGGTGCGGGACTACATCCTCGCGTCACTCGCCTGACCGGCGAACTGCACTCTGCACCACGAACGATCACACTAGAACCACTTATCAAGGAAGATCAAGGGTTTCGTCATGAGCGAAAACACGGCAACGTCACAGAGGACGCCGTCGAACGACAAACAGGTTTCATCCCGCAATCTCAAGCGCGCCGCCTTCAGTGGGTGGATCGGAAGCGCACTGGAGTACTACGACTTCACGTTGTACTCCCAGGCAGCAGCACTCGTTTTCCCGACGGTGTTCTTCCCCACCTCGAGCCCGGCCGTCGCCATCGTCGCCTCGCTGGCCACGTACGGCGTCGGCTATGTCGCGCGGCCCATCGGCGCCATCGTCCTGGGCAACCTGGCCGACCGCCACGGGCGGAAGCACGTCCTCGTCATCGCGATGATGATGATGGGCCTGGCCACGCTCCTCGTGGGCGTTCTGCCGACGTACTCCCAGGTCGGCATTCTCGCGCCGATCCTGCTGGTGGTGCTCCGGCTCGTCCAGGGCTTCGCCGTCGCCGGCGAGCTGGGCGCCTCGAACGCCCTCATCGTCGAGCACTCGCCCGACTCGAAGCGCGGCTTCTTCGCGAGCTTCAGCCTGCAGGGATCCCAGATCGGCAGCATCCTCGCCCTCGCGTTCATGCTTCCGCTGGCATCCGCGCTTCCCGCCGAGGCCTTCCAGACCTGGGGCTGGAGAATTCCGTTCCTGCTCAGCGCGGTCGTCATCCTCGCCGGCTACCTGATCCGCCGCAACATCGAAGAGCCGCCCGCCTACCTGAAGCAGTCCCAGGTCAAGGAGTTCAAGACCCCGGCGATCGAACTGTTCCGTCGCTACCCGCGCATGCTCCTCATCTGCGTGATCAGCACCCTCGCCAACGTGATCGGCACGGCGACCCTGGTCTTCGGTGTCACCTACGGAAAGCAGGAGAGTTACGGTGTCGGCTTCACGACGAGTGAGTTCCTCTGGATCATCCTCATCATCAACACGGTCTCGGCCCTGACGATCCCGCTGTTCGGGAAACTGTCCGACGTCTTCGGCAGGAAGGCGCTCATGATCACGGGAGCCCTCGGCGGTGGCCTCACCTCGATCCCGTTCCTCTTCGCGGTGCAGGAGAAGAATTTCGCCCTGGTGCTCATCCTCGGAGTGCTCGCCATGTCGATCTTCTTCCAGATGTGGAACGCCACCTTCGCTACGGCCTACCAGGAACAGTTCCCCACCCGGCTGCGCGTCACCGGCTTCGCCGTCTCGCAGAACGTCGGCCTGATGCTTGCCGCGTTCGCGCCGGCGATCTTCACCCTGATGGCTCCTCCCGGAACGAGCAACATCCCGATCGTGATCGGCATCACCACCCTGGTGGTCACCGTGATCGCAGCGGGCGCCACCCTGCTCCTCCGCAACGGAGCCGGCGAGAGCCTGGCTGAGTAACGGGCACGACAAAGCCCCCTGCCTCCCGTATTTGACCGGGAGGCAGGGGGTTTTGTCGTGAGCCGCCCCGGCACCCGCCCGGCCGGCCGAGAGCCGAGCGGACGGATGATGGCGGTTGCGAGAGCAGGGCGCAAGCGGGATGAACGCGTGTTGCGCACATGACCGTTCGTGTCGACATCCGCTCGTCCACGAGCACATCGAAACTAGCCTCAGGGACATGACGACAGACACGATTTCCCCGGCCATCGATCCCACAGGCTTCGTTTCGGACTGGGAGGACTGGCATGCGGCGCACGAGACCCAGCGCGCGGCCGCGGACGGTTTCCTGGCCATCACGGGCCTGCACTTCCTGACGACCGAACCGGAGCGCTTCGGAGACGCACCCGGCGCCTGGTCGGTCGACGAGGTCGGCCCGGTCGTTGAACTCGCCGCCGACGAACAGCTGAGCCTCGACGGCGTCGAGCTGACGGGTCGGCACTCCTTCGGCGCGATCGCTGAACGCGACGGCGTGAACGCGCGGGCCGGTGACGCGGTCATTGAGATCGCCCGGCGCGGCGGCGAGCTGATCGTGCGCCCGCGGCACCCGGACACCCAGTTCCGTGCTGCCTACTCCGGCACGCCGACGTACCTGCCGAACCCGGGCTGGCGCGTCGAGGCGCGCTTCCTGCCCTTCGATCCGCCGCGCGACGTCACGGTCGGTGCCGCAGTCGAAGGATTGCAGCATGTCTACTCCGCGCCCGGCGAACTGGAATTCGCCCACGATGGCGCGCCCTACCACCTGACTGCGTTCAGCGGCCACGCGCCGGGCTCCCTCCTGGTGGTCTTCACGGATGCGACGAGCGGCCTCACGACCTACGCCGCGAACCGGGCGCTGACGGTCGCCGCCCCTGACGCCGAGGGACGCACAACCCTCGACTTCACCCGCGCCGTCAACCTGCCCTGCGCGTACACCGACTACGCGACCTGCCCGCTTCCGCCCGCGGAAAACCGGATTCCATTCGCCGTCGAAGCCGGCGAGAAGATTCCCGTGGCCCGCGTGGCCGTCACCCTCTAGCCTCGCCGTCCCTGGCCGCCGCCGAATCGGTTCGGGGCATGCGGCAGGCTGCCGCACGTGTTGTGCACAAAGAGTTTGTGTGCAAAGGTTATGAGATGACCAGTCCTCTGAGTGAGATGCCGTGCTTCGCCCTGTACGCGGCCTCCCGCGCCGTGACCCAGGCGTACCGTGCCGTGCTGGCCGACGAGGACCTCACCTACCCCCAGTTCCTGGTGCTCGTCGTGCTGGCGTCCGAGGGCGAGTCCTCGGTGAGTGCGCTCGCGAGCGCCATGTTCCTCGACTCGGGCACCCTGTCCCCGCTCCTGCAGCGGCTCGAGGCGCGCCAGATCCTGACCCGGGAACGTCGGAAGGGTGACGAGCGCACGGTGATCGTGGCGCTGACCCCCGAGGGTCGGCTACTGCACGACCGGGTCACCTCAGTCGTACGCTGCCTGGATCCTGCCTACGGGATCACGACCGTCGAGGAACTGCGCGACCTGCTCGGGAGCCTGCACGGCATCACCTCGGGTATGTCCGCCCTCACCGACACCCTGCGCTCGTCGTCGCGAAGCGAGCTCACGCGCTAGCTGCGCTCGTCACCGAGCGGTCGTGCTACTTCTGGCCGGGCAGCCGCCATCCGCGACCCACCGTTCCGCCACCAACGTTCCGTCACCCACTGTCCCTTCACCCACTGTCCCGTCACCCAGCATCCGCGTACGACCCAACCGGAGGAATCACATGCCAATCGAAATCGGCTCCACCCTGAACTTGCAGCTTCGGGAGGCTGGCGGGGGAGACCTGAACCTCGCCGACTACCGAGGAACCTCGAATGTCTTCGTCTACTTCATGCGCGCACTGTCCTGCGCCCAGTGCAACGCAGCAGTTCGCACCCTCACCACGCAGCAGGATGAGCTGGCGGCAACGGGCGTTCAGGTCATCGTGGCTGTGCCGGAAGACGAGGCCTCGGCGACAGCGTGGAAGGCGAAGCGCGGTGTGCCGTTCCCAGTCGTGATCGGCAGGGACGGAACGGCACACGCCGAGGCGGGATTGCTCCGCAAGGTCTTCGGCGCCATCCAGCAGTCCGGCGGCGTTCTGCTCGACAAGGAGGGCACGGTCCGCTACTCCCACATATCGACCAATCCCGGCGCCAGCTACAACAAGGCCGACCTGGCTGCGGCGATCGCTGCGCTGACGGCGAGTACGTCCGCCTAGTACTTCTTGTTTGCGGGGGTCGTGGCCACGTGGTCACGGCCCCTTTTTTTCATGTCTCTGCGGACTCAATTTCAGAATGGTATTCCGTGGAACGGAATCAAACGGTCACAGTGAGCCTCGGCAGACCTGAAGAATGCTTGCGATTGGCTGAGAATTCCCACTAGTATGGCAGTGACTGATGGAAGTCTGTTCCGCCACGCGGACACTCCCCACAAATCAGCAATGACGCTCAGAGTGGAAAGAGGAAAGCGACCATGACCATCCAAGAGAACGCGGAGGTTGTCTCCGCCGAGGAGCCCACCCCGGCCATCTTCGGTTCCGAAGCCCGGCTCAATTCCAAGGAGAAGGTCGCCTACGGATTCGGCGACCTGGGCAACGGGTTCATGTTCGACCTCGGCCAGGCCTACCTGACCAAGTTCTGGATCGACACCGCGGGCATCGGCCCGGCAGTCGTCGCCCTGATCTTCGTGCTCGTCAAACTTTTCGACGCCGTGATGGACCCGCTCGCCGCGATCTTCATCGACAGCCGCAAGATCGGCAAGCGCGGCAAGTTCCGCCCGGTGATGATGGTTAGTGCGTTCCTCCTCGCGATCATGACCGTCGTCACCTTCACCATGCCCGACGTGGAAATGGGCTGGAAAATCGCTTTCGCCGCCGGGTCCTACGCGATCTGGGGCGGGGTCTACTCCTTCGTCAACGGCCCGTACGGTTCGCTCGCCTCCGTGATGACACGCAACATCAAGGAACGCGCCCAGCTGGCCACCTCTCGCCAGGCGGGTTCGCTCGGCGCCCAGTGGATCTGCGGATTCGCCTTCATCCCGATCATGATGATGCTCGGCGGAATGACCGCAGAGAACTACATGTGGGCCTCCCTCGCGATGGCACTCCTCGGCATGGTCTCATTCGTGCTCTGCTACCGGGGCACGAAAGAGAACGTCGTCATCAACCGGGCAGCCAGCTCGAGCAAGAACGGCATCAAGGACTACGCCAGGGCAGTTCTCACCAACCGCCCGCTGCTCGGACTCGTGTTGATGTCCCTCTTCACGATCTCGTCGATGAACGTCAACAACATGATGATGATCTTCTTCGCCCAGTACAACCTCGGCAACATCGCCCTCCAGGCCGTACTGAACCTCGTCATGATCGGTGCGTCCATCGTCGGCATCATGTTCATCCCGAAGCTCGTCATGCGCTTCGGTAAGAAGCGCACCGTGATGGGCAGCTTCATTATCGCGATCGTCGCCAACGGGCTGAACTTCATCATCCCGACCAACCTGTGGACGTTCATGATCCTCGTCACCATCGGCTACGCCGCACTGGCCATCCCGAACGGCATCACCTGGGCGTTCGTCTCCGACACGATCGACTACGGCGAATGGCACACCGGGGTGCGCAAGGAAGGCATGACCTATGCCGCCTTCAGCTTCTCCCGCAAGCTCGCCCAGTCCCTCGCCGCGGTCGTCGGTGCCGGCATGCTCGCCGTCACCGGATACGTGGCCAAGGCCACCAGCCAGTCTGGTGAGACCCTCGAAGGAATCAAGGCGGTCATGACGCTGTACCCGGCCCTCGCGCTGGCCATCGCCGCCATCATCATCTACTTCATCTACAACGTGTCCGACGACAAGTACCGCAGGATCGCCAACGACCTCGACGAGGGGCGTTGGGAGCACGGCATTATCGGCGAGAGCACGAACGCAACCCTCCGCAAGCAGTAACGGGGCCCTCGGGGCGTCCGCAGGCATCCGCCGGCGGGCGCCCTTCGGAGTTTCGGCAGTCGCGAAGAGGGTGCGGGACGACGGGTGACTAGATCAGCTGGCGCTTCTCGATCTGTTCGAAGGTGCTCGTCGCATCCCGGAGTCCACCCCACAGGACCACCTCTCCGGCGGTCAGGGACGCGGGGACGTCGATGATCCGCTGGTTGCTGCTGCCCCGGAACTGCAGTTTCAGGTCACGTTTCGCGAGCTCGAACCGACCGTCGACCAGAACGTCGATTCCGCGGAGCATGGCGAGCTTGTCCGGGCTCTCGAGCAACAGCTCCTCGAAGGTGTATCCGGTCCAGGACCACACGTCCTTCGACGAGCCGAACTCCCGGCGCACCCGGTCGATCAGCCCGAGGCAGACCCCGGTGTTGAGGAACGGTTCGCCGCCGAGCAGGGTCAGGCCCTGGACGTACTCCTGGCCGAGGTCGGCCAGGATCTGGTCTTCGAGCTCCTGGCTGTATTCCTGGCCGTAGCGGAAGCTCCAGGTGGCTTCGTTGAAACAGCCCTCGCAGGCGAACAGGCATCCGGACAGGTACAGGCTGCACCGCACGCCTTCGCCGTCAACGAAGACGAAGGGCTTGTAGTCCCCGACGTAGTGCTGGCTCAGCTTCTCAGACAGCCACTCGCCGGGCCGGGGGTTACGCATCCTCGGAGACCGGTGCTGGGGCATCCTCCCCGCTGATGCCGGTGGCGCCCGCCATGTGCTTGACCCGGGAGGTGATCTCCATATGCCGGCCGTGCACCATCGGACGGGCCTGCGGGTTGCCGAGGTAGCCGCACGTGCGCTTGACGACGTCGCAGGTCATCGGGTCGGCGTTGCCGCACTCGGGGCACTCGAAGCCGCGCTCCGTCGCGTCGAAGTCGCCCGAGAAGCCGCAGGCGTAACAACGATCGATCGGGGTGTTGGTTCCGAGGTAGCCGATCCGGTCGTAGGAGTAGTCCCAGACCGCCTCGAGTGCCTTGGGGTTCTGCTGCAGGATCGGGTATTCGCAGTAGTGGATGAACCCACCGGAGGCGAACTGGGGATAGACCGTCTCGAAGTCGAGCTTCTCGAACGGCGTCGGGCTCTTGCGAACGTCGTAGTGGAAGCTGTTGGTGTAATAGTCCTTGTCGGTGATGTTGGCGACCGAACCGAACTTCGCGGTGTCGAGCCGGCAGAACCGGTCGGTCAGGCTCTCGCTCGGGGTCGAATACACGCTGAACTGGTAGCCGTACTCATTGCTCCACTCCTGGGTGCGGTCGTGGAGCGTGCGGAGGATGTCGACGGTGAAGTCTTTCGCCTCGGGGTTCGATTCCCAGGCTCCGCCGTAGAAAGCCGCGGCCACCTCGTAGAGGCCGATGAAGCCGAGCGACACGGTGGCGCGCTTGTTCTTGAACAGGGTGTCGACGGACTGGCCGGCCTCCAGGTGCTGGCCGAAGGCGCCGTAGACATAGAGGATCGGTGCGTTCTCCGGGGTCGCTTCCTTGCAGCGCTCGATCCGGAAGAGCAGGGCGTCGCGGGCGATGCTCACACGTTCGGCGAGGATGCTCCAGAACTTGTCCTTATCGCCGGCGGCCTCGAGGGCGATCCGCGGCAGGTTGAGCGTCACGACTCCGAGGTTCATCCTGCCCTCTGAGACATCGTTGCCGTCTTCGTCCCTCCAGCCCTGGAGGAAGGACCTGCAGCCCATCGGCACCTTGAAACTGCCGGTGAGTTCCACGATCTTGTCGTAGTTCAGGATGTCGGGGTACATGCGCTTGGTGGAACACTCGAGCGCGAGCTGCTTGATGTCGTAGTTCGGGTCGGTCGGGTCGAGGTTGAGACCGCGCTTGACCGTGAAGATCAGCTTCGGGAAGATCGCGGTGCGCTTCTCGCGGCCCAGACCCTCGATGCGGATCTGCAGGATCGCCTTCTGGATCTCGCGTTCGAACCAGCTGGTGCCGAGGCCGAAGCCGAGCGAGGTGAACGGGGTCTGCCCGTTCGAGGTGAACAGGGTGTTGATCTCGTATTCGAGGCTCTGCATCGCGTCGTAGATGTCCTTGAGGGTCTTCTCCTCCGCGAACTGCTGGTGCTGGGACTCGTCCGCTATCCACGTCCGGGCGTCGGCGAGGTGCTTCTGGAGGTTCTTCTCCGCGTAGGGGGCGAGCACCTCGTCGATCCGGTTGCCCGAGCATCCGCCGTACTGGCTCGACGACACGTTCGCGATGATCTGCGAGATCTGCGCGGTGGCCGTCTGGATCGAGCGGGGCGGGTCGACGTCGGCGTTGCCGATCCGGAAACCGGTGCTGAGCATCGTCTTGAAGTCGATGAGGCAGCAGTTCGTCATCGGGGCATAGGGGTGATAGTCGAGGTCGTGGTAGTGCAGGTCGCCCTTCTGGTGGGCGTTGGCGACGTGCGGCGGCAGCATCTTCAGGCCGATCGCCTTGCCCACCGCGCCGGCGGTCAGGTCGCGCTGGGTGTTGAAGACATCGCTGTCCTTGTTGGCGTTCTCGTTGACGACCGTTTCGTCTTTGCTGATCAGTTTGATGATCGAGTGGTTGATATCGGTGGACTTGCTGCGCGCGAAGTCGCGCTGGATCCGGTAATTGATGTACGCCTCTGCGGCGTCGTATTCCTTGCTGTCCAGCAGGGCGTGTTCCACGATGTTCTGGACCTCGTAGATCTTGATGTCGACCGCGAAGCGCGAGGCTATCTCGCGATCGACACGAGCGACCAGGTCGCGGATGATCCGGTGCGTGAGCGGGGTCAGTTCGCCGTTCACTTCCGTGAAGCTCTTGGCCAGCGCGGCATAGATCCGGGCATCGTCGAAGGCGAGTCGTCGACCGTCGCGTTTTGCGACCATAAGCGTGCTGAGACTGCTGCCAGCCGTAAGCGTTCCTGTGCCGGGGGTTTCCATCTTCAACACGCGCTGCCGTCTCCTTGATTAATACTCCCCACGACAATCGAGCGGGACAGTAAGTCGGGCGAAAGACCATATCTAGTGGTTGGGGCGTGAGATTGATACTACCTGTTGTGGTCAGACCACAGGGGCATATTTTGCTCCGCGCCACGCGAATGGTGTCGGAATTGGCCAGATTCTGGATCGAAATCTGGATCGGAATCTGGATGAGCGGGCAGTGCGGTGCTTGACTGTCCGCCATGACGACACCTCACAATCGTAGCCACACGTGATTGCCGACATCGTGGCCGGGGTGGCGCTTCTCGGGGCCACGATCACGACCGGGTTGACGGCCGGCGTCTTCGCGCTGTACGCGCACACGATCATGCCCGGCCTGAAGACCGCGGACGACCGCACCTTTGTGGTCGCGTTCCAGTCGCTGGACCGTGGGATCATCAATCCCTGGTTCATGCTCGGCGCATTCTTCGGGTCCCTGGTGCTGGCCGGCGCCGCCGTGTTGAAGAATCTGGGACGTCCGGGCGCGCCCTGGATCATTGCCGCCTTTCTCCTTATCCTGAGTGACGTTGTGGTCACGATCGCGATTCACCTGCCCCTCAATAACGCGATCAAAGCGGCCGGGGTGCCCGATGGCATTCAGGATCTGGCTCAAGTGCGGAGGCAATTCAACGAGGCCAGATGGGCGACCTGGAATCGGGTGCGGACGGCGACGGCGACGGCAGCATTCGTCTCCCTGGCCTGGTCGCTGATCCTCTACGGCCAGGCAACGGCCTGATTCGGGTCAGCGCGCGGGTCAGCACGGTTCGGCAGGACGGGCCTGCGACGAGGCGGCTGCGCGGTGCGGAGGCCTGTGGGCAGCTCCGCACCACGCGCACGGCGACGCCCCACTGTCGCCCATGAATCCGCGTCGTGCCTGGTTCGAACATGCCGGTTACGGCGTTCCCCCCGGAACTGTAACCTAGACATGTCCAACCGAAGGCAAGCGTAGCAGACGTTAGACATGTCCAAAGTTACGTTCCAGAATCGGTCGAACGTGGCATCGACCGGGGGAAAGACTATGGATCACCAAGAACGCCAGAAGCGCGCGCACGAGCTTGTCGCGGCACTCGATCTGCCGCGGCCGCTCACGCCCGAGCGGCTCCACGCGCATATGGAGAGCGTCCGGAAAAAGCAGATTGTGATCCGTGAGGGCAGCGAAACGATGCTGCACGCTGGTGTCTGCGGACTCTGGATCGAGGTCGCCGGCGAAGCCTTCGAGCGCATCCACCATGCCCCGACGATCTCGGCGGTGCATCGGCAGCAGCTCATCAACCATGAATACGGCCATATGATCCTCAGCGACGACAAGGAATTGCTCTCGGCCGATCAAGTTGCGCGATTCGCGCCCCTGATCCCCTACGACGCCATCGTGCACGCACTTTTGCGAAGCAGTTTGACCGACGAGCTGGAAGCACTCGCCGAAGCGATCGGCGACCGGCTCGCCTTGACTATGCTGAGTGACCGCGCGGAGGCCCGGGACGGTGCCCGGACCGGATTCGGGCGGGTGCTGTAATGGCCTCCCTCATCGCTGGTGGCGTGAGCGCGCTCCTCTGGCTGGCCACCCTGTTCTGCCTCCCATCCGTCGTGCGGGGCCGTCGGCGCCTGCTGTTCTCGTTTCTTGCGGTGTTCGCGCTGACGATGTCGCTGCAGACCGATCTTGTCTTCGACGTGCTCGATGCCGCTCTCGGCGGCGTGAACGTGACGTATTACCTTTTCCACGTCACTGCGGTCATCGCTGTAGCGCTTCTCAACGAACTCGTGCGGGCCGCATCGTCGGTGCAACCCGGTGGGTGGCGGATCAAACCGATCTCTGCGATCTTCCCGGGGGTGGTCATTCTCATTCAGTCAGTGTTGTTCTTCGGGGCCGATTGGCGACTGATGCCGGACATCCGCTTTCTTGATCGGTGGGACTACACGGCGTATGCGGCGACCACTTGGGTAGCCCTGGCGTATTTCTCGGTCACGGTGGCGGCAGCATGTCTCTCGGACCGGCGAAGGCAGCGACGACGACTGACCCGGGTCTCACTCGGCTTCGTCGTTGTCGGCTGCGCCGGTGTGATCGTGTACGCCGTCGTCAGCCTCCTCAATGCGGTCATGGCGAACGTCAGCCACAATGCTGACTTCGCGACCGGGACTGGCGGCGTCTACTATGCGGCGCTATTGATCGCGCCCTCGTGCCTGGCCGTTGGATTCGGCCTCACGGCGGCGGTTGACGGCGTCATGCGAGTCCAACGGGAAGTCCAGGTTCGCGTACTCCTGGTGCGGCTCGCACCTCTCTGGGAGCGGCTGTTATCCGAGTCGCCTGAACTCAGCCTCGACGTTCCTGAAACGAAGATCCACTTGGTTCTGACCCGCGGCGCCGCTGCGCGACTCTACCGTCGCTATGTCGAGGTCCGTGATTGCCTCCTGCTGTATCCTCAGGAAATATCGCAGTCGGACCAGGCGCTGTTGGCTACGGCGGAGCACCTCGCTTCCCCGGCTGGTCCTCGAGTGTTGCCCATTGTGACTGTGGAGGGTCAGCCGTGATGCGACGAGACGTAGCAGGGGCGGCGCGCCGATGAAGAGGGGAACGCCTGACGTGAACGGCAAGACTCCCCCGACCGCCCAGCGTCTCAGTGCGCAAATGGAACTGGCGAGGAAGCTCAACCTCTTGCTCGACGTCGTCGTCGCCGAGGGGAATACCCCGTATACCTACCGCGAGATAGCCGAGGGCCTGCGGGACAGGTCGCTTTCCCTCTCCCGAGCCCGGTGGGCATATATGATCGCGGGGACCGGCCCGCTCGTGACCGACGAGAAACTCCTGACCGGAATTGCCGAATTCTTCCGGATCCCACCGGCCTACCTCCTGGGTTCCGACGACGATATCCCCGTCCGCGTGGACGCCCAACTCGCCTTTGTCAAGAGGCTCCGCGCACAACGCGTCGTGAATTTCGCCGCGAGGACTCTGGGCGATGTCTCCCCGGAAACTCTGCGCACCATCACCCAACTTCTGGAAGAGGACACACTCGAATGATTCCGAACGCACTTGTGGCTCCCGCCGATCTGACTGCAGCGCTTGATCGGTTCCGGGCCGCGCACGGCCGCGCCCCGCGTCTCGGGGTTGACCTTGATGCGACGACCGCTGACACGGTCGGTGGTCTCCGAACCTGGATGGGGGAGAAGCTCTCGATCCCCCTGGCTGAACGGTCCACGCGATTCCCCGACCTCGACCAGTACGCCATGTGGATCGGCGACGACGCGTGGTTCGTCGATATGCCGGACTTCCTCAGTCATTTTGGTCATGCCGAACGCCACGGCTTCTACCTGGGCCTCGCCGTGTTCGACGAGGCTCTCGTGACGCTTCTCGCCCTTGAGGCTGCCGGATGCGAGCTTGTCGCCGTCACGGCCAGGAGCGACGAGTTCAACTCCGATACGCGGGAGTGGATCGCGTCGAACGGACTGCCCCTGGCCACGGTCGTGCATTCGGGCTTCGACAAGCACGCGCTCGAGGGGATCGACCTGTTCGTCGACGACGCCCCGCCCGTCGTGACCGGTCTGCTGAAGGCCGGACGTAGCGTTGTCGTTTTCGACCAGAGTTATAACCGTGCGATTCCGGAGCACGACCGCGGAACCCGGGCGACCGGCTGGGGCGCACCCATGCTCGCGGCCGTGACCCGCCTGCTGACCGCGCAGGCCGCGGTCGACTAGCATCCATCCGGCCCGGCCGATCGGTACCGGCGCCGGAGGTCGGCGTGCGCGCCGAGCGTGGTCGCCACGCGGGAGGCGGTGTTCGTGGGCTCAGCTGAGGCTGGCCAGGACGAGGGCGAGGGCGGCGGGGAAGAACTGGAGTGCGGCCGCGCGTCGGTAGGAGGGTCCCGTTGAAGCGAGGACGACGCCGGCAACCGACATGCAGGCGGTTCCGAAGATGACGGCCGTCTTGCCCGCGGTGAACGCGGAACCGGACTGCGCGAGCAGCACGACGCCGACGAGCACCCCGACCGCGAGGGCGAGGTTGTAGAAGCCCTGGTTGTACGCCATCGTGCGGATCGTCGCCGCTTCGTCCCTGGATGCGATCCCGAACCGCCCGTAGACAGAGGGGCGCATCCAGAGCACGCTCTCGAAGAGGAAGAAGACCACGTGCAGGAGTGCGGCGATGGTGGCGACGATTTGGGCGGCGATGAGCATGGGTTCCTCCGGAATATTGTGAACCAATCGGTACGGAATCCATCTTGCCGTATCCGGGGCTCGGGCGCGACCACAGCAAACGACGGCCACCGGGGCGCTGAACAGACGGCAAACAGCGCCAGTTTTGACGTCCACGAGCCGTCGACGCCGTCATGATCAATCATGCGATCACTTTTCGACTCCTGGACCGGCCCCCATGCGGGTGATCGTGTGGTCTGCCTCACCGACCTCGCCACGGATGCGCAGCTCGTCTCCGCGAGCACCCCGGTGTCCGAGATCGACAGGATCTTCCGGTCCGAACGGCAGCTTCGATCCGTCGTCGTCCAGGAGGGTGAGCTCTTCTCTCTGCTCTCCCGCGATCAGGTCGAGTACACCCTGACCGGTCGGCTGGGTTACGGCCGCGGGCTGCACAGCAGGTCGACAGCGGCCCAGCTCGTTCCGGAGCGGTCGCTTGCACTCGACGGGGGCATGAACCTCGCCCAGGCGGCTCAACGCATCCTGGCCCTGCCCGAAGACGTCCGCTACCGCGACGTGCTCGTGCTCACCGACAACGGCCCGAGGGTCGTGTCGGTGTCCCAGATCTTTCAGCAGCTCTCCGCCGACTTCCGTTACGCCGCCCTGCACGATTCCCTGACCGGGCTGCCCAATCGCCGCCAGCTCGAGGAACGCGCGGGTGCGATCCTCGAGGGCAACGGGGACGTCGCCGGCGTGGCCGCGCTGTACATCGACCTTGACGGTTTCAAGGCCGTCAATGACAGTTATGGCCACCGGGTGGGCGACCAGGTGCTCGTCGGCTTCGCCGCTCGCCTGCGGGAGCATTCTCGTCCCGAAGACATCCTCGGTCGCCTGGGCGGGGATGAATTCGTCGTGCTCCTCGACAGCGTCACGAAGGCCCAGGCCGCTTCGTTCGCTGAACGCATCCAATTGAGTGCAGCCAGTCCCTTCGTGTGCGAGGGGCGGCGCCTGCGCGTCTCCGCGACGATCGGGATCGCGATGGCGGAGGACACGGGGGAGTCCAGCGATCTGACCCGCCTCGAGGTGCTCCTCAGGAATGCCGACGACGCCATGCGGGCACAGAAACAGGCGGGCACCCGGCCGGCGAGGTCAGCCATTCGCGGTGGTCCGGCCTCGCCGAAGAGGTCCTGACCGCGCAAACAACCCTGACCACGCAAACAACGGGGGATCGCCGGCAGTCAGCCGATGCGGGCGACCGTGACCGCGATCTCGGAGATGACCGGGTCTCCGGCGTGACGGAAGTGCTCGGCGATGGCATCGTGAACGCGGCGGCAGACATCCGGTGCCGCATGATCGGGGGCGACGCCGATGTTCGCGGCGATCGAGAGTCCGCCGGACCGCTCGACGACGACGATCGGATTCGGCGCAGCCACGCTCGGGATCAGCGCGGCGACGACTGAGGCCACGACCGTGGTCAGGAGCGGGCCGGCCGGGTAGAGGGCGTCGACGCCCGGGACCGCGAGAATGTAGTCGTCGAGTTCTCCGGCAGCGACAGCGGACTCACTCATCGGCTTCTCCTTCGGAGCTCGGCGGGGGTGTCGTGAGGTACAGGTCGGTGACCGTGATGTCGACGGCGGCGATCGACAGTTCCGTCTGCTGCACGAGCACGGCGTGGACCGCCGCGCGCAGGCGTGAGGTGAGGGCCGTGATGCTCTCGCCGGTATTCATCCCGTCGGCCCCGACCGACACCTCGAGGCGCACCGTGATCTGCGCTCCCGGCTCGGTGACGTCGCCGTCGAGACGGCAGCGACTGATCAGGATGCCGTCTATCCCGTCCCCCGCCGTGCGCAGGACACCGATGACCGCGCCTTCGGTCAGCGCCAGCCGGGCGACCGGCGAGTCGGACGTGAGCGGGATCCGCCGACCCGCCCGGGTCTCGAGCCGGATGCTGTCGATGATGGTCGCGACCCAGCCGTCAGTCCCAGCCGACTCCCGGTCCACGGCGGCCGAGTCGACCCGGCGCAACGCCGCACGGAGCCGCTCGAGGCGGGTGAGTGCCGTTGTGCACGCCGGGGAGTCGTCGATGCTCGAGTCGCTCGGGGTGCGGCCGCGGTCGAGGTAGTCGTTGAGGTCCTCGATCGTGTGCCCGGACAGGCGGGCCTGCTCCTCGGCCAGCTCTTCGGGGTCGAAAGCCACAAAGGGGATGTCTGGGGCGTTCATCGCCAGTCCTCCAATTCCCGCAGCAGGGTTTTTCGGGCGCGTGCCAACAAGCCTCGCACGGTCGACACGGGCAGGTCGAGTTCTTCGGCGATATCGGTGTAGCTGTATTCGCCGAGTTCCCGCAGGGTCCAGCAGCGCCGCTGGTCGTCCGGCAGCTCCGCGAGGCACCGCGCGAGCGCCTCGGCTTGTTCCTGCGTCTCGGCGACGTGGTGCGGTGTGAGCGCCGCCGGAGCTGCGGCATCCGTTTCGGTGATGTCGGCGTGGTCGCGGCGGGCGCGAACCCGGTCGATGCTCTTGCGACCGCAGATCCGCATCAGCCAGCTCTTCACCGCGGCGCCGTTTTCGAGGGTCGGCAGTTGCCGCCAGGCCGTGATGAACGACTCCTGCACCACATCGTCGGTCTCGTCGTTCGAACCCAGGATCCGGGTCGCGTGCACGCGCATCAGCGGGCCGTGGCGACGGACGAGAACCTCGAAGGCGCGAACATCTCCGTCGGCCGCGCGGTCGGCGAGCAGGGCGTCGGATGCCGCGTCGAGAGCGGACGGGACGGCGAGCCTCGTAACGGTGGTCATCACGTCCTTCCCGAATCGCCCGGTGGTGCGCCAAATAAATTTTCGATCTCCGCGTGACGAACCTGTGGCGGCCTACGTCATATCAGTGACGATCATCACGATCATCGCCCATCGACAACGAAAGAATACCCATCATGCCGCTTTCCCGTGCTCTCCGCGGTATTTCCGATCGCGACTCGTCCGGCGGTGTCTCCGGCGGCGATTCGCCCGGCGGACAGACCGTCATCAGCGACAGCGTTGTCGCCAAGGTCGCGGGCGTCGCCGCCCGTGGCGTGACCGGGGTGCACTCCCTCGGCAGCGCTCCCGTCCGGGCCTTCGGCGCCATTCGCGAGGCCCTGAGCGGAACGGACCTGAGCCAAGGCGTGAGCGTCACGGTGGGTGACACGGACGTGGTCGTCGACATCGTGATAGTGGCCGAGTACCCGGTTCCGGTGCACCAGATCGCCGCCGAGGTGCGGGCGAGCATCACGCGGGCGATCGAGGACTTCGTCGGCCTCGGCGTGTCGGCGGTGAACGTCACGATCAATGACGTGTATCACCCCTCAGAAGACGACCAGACTTCCCGCGCAACCGCGTCGGGCATCCCCAGAGAAACACCGACAGAAAGTGAAAACACGATGAGCGCATCGGACAAGATCAAGAACGCGGCCGAAGACCTCAAGGGCAAGGCCAACGAGGCCGTCGGCAAGGCTACCAACGACGACTCCAAGGTCGCGGAGGGGCGTGCGGAGCAGGCATCCGCGAGCGCCAAGAAGGCCGGCGAGAACATCAAGGACGTCTTCAAGGACTAGACCTCTCCCGGCGCGGCGGGCCCCGGCCTGCCGCGCCGACGTCGTTTCACCGCCAGACCGTTTCAAAATCCGCAACCACGCGTGACCAATACAGAAAAGAGCACCCCATGGGCTTCTTCGGCTTCCTTCTCCTCGGCCTGATCGCCGGGGCCATCGCCAAACTCATCCTCCCCGGCCAGCAGGGCGGCGGATGGTTCGTGACACTGCTCCTCGGCGTCGTCGGCGCACTCCTCGGTGGGTTCCTCGGCGGCATCCTGTTCAACGCTCCGCTGCAGGACTTCTTCTCACTGCAGACCTGGCTTCTCGCCATCGGCGGCTCCATCGTCGTCCTCCTGATCTACGGACTCGCAACGGGTCGCCGCCGCGCAGCCTAGGCATCCGGTCTACCCCCCATTCTGGTGGGGCGCCGCGCATTGACAGGGCCGAGAGGTCACCCCTTAATGGGATTCCGGCGCCCTAACCCGACTGTCTTCCGCGCCATCCCGGCGCGGAAGACAGGGGCCCAGAATGGAGCTCAGCGACATGGACGTTCAGCCAGGCAATCCTGAGGCCGCCAAACACCGGCTGACCGGTGCTTACCGTCGGAACCGCCCGCGCTGGCTCGCCTGGGTCTCGACCTTTGTGCTCGCACTCGTCTCCGTCGGAGTCGCCGACGGATTCGCTGCCTTTCCTGCAAGCGCTGCCGTTTCCGCCGTCATCACGCTCACCTTCGACGACGCGAACGCGGACCAGCTGACCGCAGCCTCGATCCTCAAGGCGAACGGGCTGCACGGCACCTTCTACACGCCGTCCGGGTATATCAACCAGCCGGGCTACATGACGCTTGCCCAGGTGCAGAGCCTTGCCGCGGATGGCAACGAGATCGGCGGCCACACCGTGACGCACCCCGACCTCGCCACCCTCCCGACGGACGAGGCGACGCGCCAGGTCTGCAACGACCGAGTCAACCTCACCAACTGGGGATTCCGGGTGACGAGTTTCGCCTATCCCTTCGCCTCGCTGCTGACCCCTGCGACCGAAACCATCGTCAAGAACTGCGGGTTCAACAGCGCCCGTGGCCTCGGAGACATCCAAACCCGGTTCGGCTGCACGGGATGCGCGCTCACCGAGAGCATCCCGCCGGCCGACCCGTACCTGACCCAGGCTGCCGACGAGGTCGACAACACCTGGAGCCTGACCGACCTCCAGAACACCGTCACCCAGGCCGAGACTGCGGGCGGCTGGCAGCAGCTGACCTTCCACCACATCGCGACGGGGCTCACCGACCCGCTCACGATCAGCCCGACCCTGTTCACCCAGTTCGTGCAGTGGCTGAAGACCCGCCCCGCGACGACGACGGTCAAGACGGTCGACCAGGTCATCGGCGGCACCGTCAAAGCCGTCGTCTCCGGCCCGGCCGTCACACCGAAGCCCGCCGGCAGCAACCTGGTTTCCAACCCCGGCTTCGAAACCCTCACCGCAGGGGTGCCGCAGTGCTGGCAGGGCGCCTCATACGGCACGAACACCCCCGCCTTCACCACGGTCACTCCGGGCCACAGCGGCAACCGGGCGGCCCGCCTGACGATGACGGGCTACTCCAACGGCGACGCGAAATGGCTGCCGACCCCCGACCTGGGCGGATGCGCCCCCGCGGCCACCCCGGGCACGGCGTACGCGCTCTCGGCCTGGTACAAGTCCACGGCAGCGACCCAGATCGAGGTCTACTACCGGACCGGACTCGGCTCCTGGGCCTACTGGACCGCGAGCCCGCTCTTCGCCGCGTCCGCGACCTACCAGAAGGCGAGCTGGACGACCCCGGCACTGCCCGCCGGGGCGAGCTCGATCACCTTCGGCCTCAACCTCCTGAGCAACGGCACCCTGACCACGGACGACTACACGGCCTTCGACGCCGCAACCCTGCCCGTACCCCCGCCGCCTGCCCCCGGCACCAACTTGGTCCAGAACTCGGGCCTGGAAGCCGCCGGAGTCGCCGCCCTTCCGCAGTGCTACCAGATCGGCGGTTACGGCACCAACACCGCCGCGTTCACGACCGTCGCGACGGCGCACACCGGCACCAAGGCGGAGAAGCTCGTCGTGACGAACTACGCCAACGGCGACGCGAAGCTGCTGCCGAGCCTGGACAGCGGGGCCTGCGCGCCGCCCGCGATCGCCGGGCACACCTATTCGCTCCGGGCCTGGTACACGTCGACGACGTCCACCCAGTTCGCGATCTACTACCGGGATGCGAGCGGGACCTGGCAGTACTGGACGTCGAGCCCTTGGCTCGCGACGGCATCCGCATACACCCAGGCGAGCTTCACGACCACGGCGCTCCCGGCCGGTGCCACCGCGATCAGTTTCGGGCTGAACCTGTTCAGTAACGGAACCCTCGTGACCGACGACTACGCGATGTTCGACACGGTCGGGGCACCGGCCTTGTAGTGGCAGGGGATGCCGGGCGCGCCTCCCTGGGCCGCGCCAGGCATCCCCTGTCGCGCCTGTCGTGCGTGTCTGCCGGTCTCAGATCCAGTCGTTGCGCTTGAAGAGCAGGTAGAGCAGGGCGGACAGGCCGACGATGAGCGCGATGGAGCTGTAGAAGCCGCCCAGTTCGCTGAAGCCCGGGTACGGAACATTCTGGCCGTAGAAACCGGTGATCGCCGTGGGCACCGCGATGATCGCCGCGTAGCCGGTGACCTTCTTCGTGATCACGTTGAGCCGGTTGCCCTGGATCGCGAGGTTCGCCTCGAGCACGCTCGTGGCGAGGTCCCTGAGGCTCTCCGTCCACTCCATCGCGCGCAGCACGTGGTCGTAGACGTCCTGGAAGTACGGCGCCATGTCGTTCTGCAGAAGGTGCACGTCGCGGCGTAACAGGGTGTTGACGACCTCACGCATCGGCAGGATCACCCGGCGCATCAGCACGAGGCTCTTCCGGAGATCGAAGGAGCGGCGCTGCACAGCCTCCTGGTCGCTCCTCGGTTCGAAGAGCTGGCTCTCGAGCTCCTCGACTTGTTCATCAAGGGCCTCGACGGCCTCGAAGTAGCCGTCGACGAGGAAGTCGAGGAGGCCGTGCAGGAGGAACGCGACACCGTTCGAGGCGAGGTCGGGGGAGGAATCCCAGCGGGCGACGACGGCATCGACGTCGAAGTCAGGGTCCTTGTGCACGGTGACGAAGGCCCGCTCGGTGATGAATGCTGCGATCTCCGAGGTCTCCACCGAGGCGGACTCGGGCGAAAACGTGATCGAATACGCCGACAGGAACAGATGGTCGGAGTATCGGTCGAGTTTGGGACGCTGGTGCAGCTTCATGGCGTCCTCGACGGCGAGGGCATGCAGGCCGAGTTCCTCGGCGAGCAGGTCGAGGTCGGCTTCCTCGGGCGAACACAGGTCGACCCAGACAACACAACCCGCGTCGGCGAGGTGTTCGGAGACGTCGGCGAGCGGGAAGCCCTCGTCGACGAGGTCCCCGTTCCGGTAGCAGCGGGTTTTCGGTGTGCGCACACCTCAGTCAAGCAGCATCCGCGGAGCAGCGGGGTCAATGCCCTTGCCGAGTCTCATCGACGCCGTGCCGGGCTCGTCGATGCTGTGTGACGTTGCGCTACGTTTCGTGACCGGGCGTGACCGGCCGGAATGTCGCTCAGGTCGTTCGGTGAATAACGTCGTCTCGAGACCATCCCAGGTCTCGTGACCAGCCCGGGTGCCGCAGCGTACGCCGTCCACCGAATGGAAGTGAAGCCCATGTCCGCCAAGACCCACACCACTGCTCGTCGCACGGGGATGCGCCTCGCCCTCGGCGCGGCATCCGTCGCCTTGCTCGCCACCACCCTGAGCGGATGCGCCGCCTCGGCCGATGCCGCCTCCGGCGCCACCGCGGCCGGACCGGCCGCAGAGCTCCGGCTCGGCTACTTCGACAACGTCACGCACGCCCCCGCCCTCGTCGGACTCGAGAACGGCCTGCTGCAGGATTCCCTCGGCAGCACCAAGCTCAGCACCCAGATCTTCAACGCAGGCCCCGCGACGATCGAGGCGCTCAGCGCCGGCGCGATCGACGCGGCATACATCGGCCCGAGCCCGGCCGTGAACAGCTACATCAAGAGCAAGGGCGAGTCGGTCAAGATCGTCGCAGGCGCGACGAGCGGCGGAGCAGCCCTCGTCGTGCGCGACGGGATCAACTCCGCCGCCGACCTGAAGGGCAAGACCCTCGCCTCCCCGCAGCTCGGCAACACCCAGGACGTCGCCCTGCGCGCCTGGCTCAGCAGCAAAGGCTTCACGACGGATACCTCCGGCGGTGGCGAGGTGAAGATCACGCCGACCGAGAACGCGCAGACCCTCACCCTGTTCCAGAGCGGCGCCATCGACGGCGCCTGGCTGCCGGAGCCCTGGGTCTCCCGCCTCGTCGTCGACGCCGGCGCCAAGGTGCTCGTCGACGAGTCCTCGCTGTGGCCGGACGGCGCCTTCCCGACGACCGTACTCCTGGTGCGGAAGGGATTCCTGGCCGAGCACCCTGAGACGGTCGAGGCCCTCGTGGCCGGCAACGCGGCATCCGTCGACTGGCTCACGAAGAACCCGACGGACGCGGCAACCGTGATCAACAAGAAGCTCACGGCCGACAGCGGGAAGGCGCTCTCCGATGCCGTGATCACGCGAGCATTGACCAAGGTGACGTTCTCGACCGACCCGCTCGCCTCGACGTTCGCGGTGAGCCTCGAGAACGGCGTGACGGCCGGCACCACCAAGACCGGCGACCTGAACGGCCTGTTCGACCTGACCGCGCTCAACAAGGTGCGCACGGCGGCCGGCGAGAAGCCGGTTTCGGCCTCCGGTCTCGGCACCGAATAGCCCCGCCGCAGCCGCCGCGCGAGTCCCCGATCCCCGTGAGGTGTCGCAGATCGACGTTCCGGACTTCCGTGAACAGCGATCTGCGACACCTCACGGCCGTGATGCGGCTGCGGGACCCTGCGGGCGCGGGGCGAGCGATTCGACGTCGCGGCGAGTGATCGCGAGGTAGGCGACGAACGCGAGAATCGCCACGCCGAGCACGAGGCTCACCGGCCCCGTGCCGAGGTCGAGGCCGCCGCGTTCGGTCGAGACGGCGGCCCAGTCGGCGAAGGATGCCCCGAGCGGCCGGGTCAGGATGTACGCGAACCAGAATGCGAGCGTCGCATTCATGCCGAAGCGGCGATACGCCAGCGCGGGGATCGCGATGAGCACAGCGAAGACGATTCCGGACGCGAGGTAGCCGAGGCCGAAGGTCATGGCGGTGAGGTCGCCGGCGGCCGTGCCGAGCGCGAAGGTCGTGAGCACCGTCGCCCAGTAGAAGAACTCGCGGCGCGGGGTCACGATGCTGTGGATGGAGAGCGACTTCTCGGTCGTCCGCCACGCCAGGAAGATCGCAGCGAGTGCGAGGACGAAAGCGACCGTGGACACGAGGTAGGGGATTCCGAGTCCGACGTGCAGGGCATCCGCGGCCATCGTGCCGAAGATGCTCACCATGACGACGGCGAGCCAGTAGACCCACGCGACGTAACGGCGGACGCCGAACTGCAGGAGCAGGGCGGCGACCAGGCCGAGTCCCGCGAGGCCGACGGCGACAGGCGGATCGATCTGGTGCACGAGGTAGTCGGCGGTCGTCTCGCCCATCCCGGTCGTGAGCACCTTGGTGACCCAGAACGCTGCCGTGACCTTGGGGACCTTGCTGAGCATCGGCCGGGCGCGGAACCACGGGGCACGCAACCGGGGGCTGCGCGGAGTCGTCTCCGCGGCCGTGCCCCGAACCGACGCCGGCCCAGCAGCCGGTGCCCGGTCAGTCATCGGGAGGGGATTCTGATCGATCTCTGCCACGTGTGCTCCGCTCATCCGCTCCTCAACCTACGGAGAGGAGGTCCAGGAACGATGACGGATCGGGTGCGCGGTCAGGTTGCGGTCAGGCGCGCTCGACCTGATCCTCGCCGCGGGCCGCGAACAGGTCAGGGACGCCCAGGGCCTCCAGCGTCTCCTGTTCGGCGATGCCATCGGCCGCCCGCTTCCGGTCACTGTGCTCCGGGGCGCTGCGATGGTCGACGTGATCGCCGAGCCGGAGGAGCTCGCCGCGCTGCGCTGAGCCGCTGAACCCGCCATGCGCCAGGCGTTCGGGTGCGCAGGAGACCGCGCGATTCCGTGCTATTTTCACGACTGATGTCCGTTTCCGCAGCAGAGGCCTCCGGCCAGCCCCGTCCGGCCCGCACCCGCTCCCGCTCCCGCGTCGAGGTGGCCGACATCGCCGTGCGCCTGTTCCGCACCGACGGCTACGAGGCCACGACCGCGACCGACATCGCCAGGGCCGCCGGCGTCTCGCGCAGCACCTTCTTCCGTCAGTTCCGATCCAAGGAAGACGTGATCTTCGCCGACCACGACGAACTCGCCGTGCAGATCGCCGCGTACTTCGCCGTGCAGCACGACGACCCCTGGCGCGCGATCCGTGATGCCGCGACGATGGTCTTCGAACGATTCCGCGAACGGCTCGACAGCGTCCGGGTGCGCGATCTCATCGTGCGCGACACCCCGACCCTCCGGGACCGCGAGACCATCATGGCCATCCGTTACGAGCAGATGTTCGCCGCCTACCTCCGCTCCGTCCGTCCCGACGTGCCGCCGCTCACGGCCATCCGCTACGCCGCCGCGATCACCGCAACGCACAACTACGAACTCCGCCGCCTGATCCGCGGACCGGTCCCGTCCCCGTCCGAAACGGATGCCGCGTCGAACGCCGAGCCGGTCTCAGCGACCGGCGCCGACCTGGATGCCGCGCGGGACGCCGAGCATGCCGCGCAGCTCTCAGAGGAACTCGCCGCGGAGCTCCGCAAAGTGGGGCGCCTCTTTCACCCCGACGCGGCACCTGACCACGCGGGGCAGCCTGCGGACGGGCACCAGCCGGCGGGGGAGGCCTCAGCCGAGCTCGTCGTAGCGGTGTTCCCCGGAACGATTTCCCCGGACGAGCTCTCCCGAGAGGTCGCACGCGCCCTCGGCGGACGCCGCGCCGCGAGCACGTCGGGGCCCGCAACTTGACACTCAGTGTCATTTGACCCGACACTGAGTGTCACACCAGCCGAACCCAATGAAGGGGAACCGTGCCCGACTACGACGTATCCGTGCCGCTCGACACCGACTACTACGAACTCTTCCGGGATGTGCCCGCCGCCGACCGCGCCTTCTGGGACCGGGCCCGCGCCTTTGCGATCGAGACGCTCGACGAGGTCACCGAGGCCTGGGACAAGGCCGAGTATCCGCTGCACCTCGTCCGCAGGCTCGGCGAACTCGACCTGCTCACCGATGGCGTCGTCGGCCCCGGCCTCACCCCGATGTCCCCGCTCGCCGCCGGCCTCGTCAACATGGAGATCTCCCGCGGCGACGGCTCGATGGGCACCGTGGTGGCTGTGCAGGGCGGGCTCGCGCTCCGCAGCATCGCCCTCTACGGGAGCGACGCCCAGAAGGCCGAGTGGCTCATCCCCCTTGCCCGCGCCGAGAAGCTCGGCGCCTTCGCCCTCACCGAACCCGACCACGGCTCCGACTCCGTCGCGCTCGAGACGACCGCGACCCGCGAGGGCGACGAGTGGGTGATCACCGGCGAGAAGAAGTGGATCGGCAACGGCTCCGTCGGCGACGTGACCGTGGTCTGGGCCCGCGACGACGATGGCAACGTGCGCGGGTTCCTCGTGCCGCAGGACACCCCCGGCTACCAGGCCCAGACGATCACCGGCAAGGGCTCCCTTCGCGGCATCCACCAGGCCCGCATCGTGCTCGACAACGTGCGCGTGCCCCTCGATGCCCTCCTGCCGGGCACCCGCACCTTCAAGGACACCGCGACCGTGCTCTTCGCCACCCGCCTCGGTGTGGCCTGGTCGGCGCTCGGCCACGCGACCGCGGTCTTCGAGGCCGCCCTCAGCTACTCGAACCAGCGCATCCAGTTCGGCAAGCCGCTCGCCGGCTTCCAGCTCGTGCAGGAACGACTCACGCGGATGCTGTCCCAGCTCACCGCGATGCAGCTCTACTGCCTGCGCCTCGCCGAACTCGACGCCGCCGGAACCATGCGTCCGATCCAGGCGTCCCTCGCGAAGTACCACAACACCCGCGCCGCCCGCGAGATCGCGGCGACGGCGCGCGACGTGCTCGGGGGCAACGGCATCCTGCTCGAGAACCACGTGATCCGGCACCTCGCCGACCTCGAGTCTCTGCACACCTACGAGGGCACCGAGAGCGTGCAGTCCCTCCTGATCGGCCGCGATCTGACCGGCGTGAGCGCCTTCCGCTGACCCGCCCGCCCCCGCCTCCCTCCCGCCACCCCAGGCATCCGCTCACCCTGCGAGGCGTGGGGCTCCTGGCCGATACACTCCGATTCATGGTTCTGTCCCTCATCGGCGCCGGTCTGCTCCTGCTCGGCACCGTCGCCGCGGTCACCGGCCTGCTTCCGCTCCCCGAACTGCTGGTTCTCGTGGACCGGGTGGCGCCGATCCTCGTGTTCGTCGTGGCCATGACCGTCGTAACCGAGCTCTGCAGTGAGGCGGGGGTGTTCCGCTGGATCGCCCGCCGGCTTCGGCACTGGGGTGGCGGCCGGGCCTGGTTGCTCTGGTTGTGGGTGGCCGGCATCGCGATCGTCACGACGGTGTTCCTCTCCCTCGACACCACGGCCGTGCTCCTGACGCCGGTCGTTGTCGTGGTCGCGCGGCAGGCGGGTCTGCCGCCGCTGCCGTTCGCCCTGACGACGGTGTGGCTCGCGAACACCGGCAGCCTGCTGCTCCCGATCAGCAACCTGACCAACCTGCTCGCCCAGAACCGCCTCGGCGGCATCTCCCCGATCGCCTTCGCCGGGCTGACCGCGGCCCCGGCGCTCGTCGCCGTGATCGTGCCGATGGCCATGGTTGCGATCGTCTTCCGGAAAGACCTCTGCAAACGGTATTCGAGCGTCCCCGTGCAGCGGATGCGCGTCGCGGGAACGTCGGGAGCGGTGGCATCCGTCGACCGGGTGCTGCTCGGGACGAGCGCGCTCGTGCTCGCTGCCCTCTTGCCCGCCCTCGTCGTCGGCCTGCCGGTATGGCTGCCGTCGAGCATCGCCGCCCTCGTGCTGGCCGTCGTGTTCTTCGTCAGGCGCCGGAGCGTTCTCCGGATCACCATCATTCCGTGGTCGCTCCTGCTGTTCAGTGCCGGGCTGTTCCTCGCGATGGAGGCCGTGCAAAACCTCGGGCTGCCCGTGCTGCTCACCGCGCTCGCCGGGGCGGGGAACGCGCCGGGGGACCTGTTCCGCCTGGCCGGCACAAGCCTGGTCGGCTCGAACCTGATCAACAACCTGCCCGCCTACCTCGCGCTCGAACCGGTCGCCGACTCGACCCCGCGGCTGCTCGCCGTCCTGATCGGTGCGAACGTCGGCCCGTTGATCACCCCGTGGGCGTCCCTCGCGACGTTGCTCTGGCACAGCAGGCTCGAAAAGATGAACGTGCTGATCCCCTGGCGCGGGTACGCGCTCTTCGGCCTCGTGCTCGCCCCGGTGACGGTCGGGTTGAGCGTGCTCACGATGATCCTGGTCACCGCGTGACGCCCGGGCGGCCGCACCGGGCGGTGCGAGAATACAGGAACCTGTCCGTGCCTCCAGCGCGTTTTTCCGGGGAAGGAATGACCGAATGATCACCCTCGAAGGTATCGACGACATCGTCGTCAACGGCGGCTTCGTCGTGACGAGCGACGGTGCGAAGCTCGGCTCGGTCGAACAGGTCTTCCTGAGCAAGGACTCCGGTGAGCCGGCCTTCGTCACGGTGCGCACGGGCCTGTTCGGCATGCTCGAATCGTTCGTTCCGCTCGCCGGCGCGACCATCGACGGCCCGCGTGTGGTCGTGGCCTTCGACCGCGACCGCATCCGCAACGGCCCCCGCATCGAGAGCGACCGTGGATCGATCACCGCGGACGAGGAGAACGAACTCTACGGCTACTACGGCACCTCGGCGCCCGAGTCGCCCGTTTCGCCCGAGTCGAGCGTTTCCGTTGAACCGACCGAAATGGCAGCGGATGCCACGGGCGCCCCGGCGCGGCAGGTGCAGTCTCCGGGTGCGCCGCCCACCCCGGACCATCCGCATCCCCACCCGCTTGACGGTCCGCATCCGCCCCCTCCGCATGCTCCGAACGGGCCGCATGACGGCGCGCCACCGCCCCCGCCGCACTTGCTCAAGCACGAGGCCGCCGGTCGCCCGCATCCGCACGACGGCCCGCCACCGCCCCCGCATTCGCACCCGCACCCGCGCGATGCCGGCCCGGTGACACGCCCGTAACACAGTGACGTTTATGTGACGATTCATCAGTTTTACAGGGCTTCCTTCGACCCCAGCCCTACTCTGGTCAGCAGCAGAACACCGTGCTTGGGGTGTTGATCCGTCGGCACCCCACGCCAGAGTGACGACCGGCTCGATGCCCGCAGTGGGTGTCGCTCACCACCATCCGAAGCAGGTGAACCACCAGGCACCGTTGCCGGCGCACGACGCAGGCCGGCGGTGTCGTGAACCACGAAACAGTGCTGTGAACCAGAAATACACCACCATGACCGATAATGAACTCCTGCTCGAGACGGATTACACGAGTTACGCCAACTCCTGCCGCGACCCGCACATCACATCGACCCAGGACCTCGTCGAGTGCCGCCGCCAGAACGGCCACGACGACACCCACGCTACCCGCGCGGGCATCCGCGCCATCCGCTGGCACCGCGGGACCGAAGACCTGCCGCTCGCGGGCTGAGCCTGCGGGCTGAACAGGCGAACGGAGTTCGCCGATAGCGGATGCCCGGCTCGGCATCTCCGCACACGGCTCCGGCCATCCGCGCACGCGCCTCGCGTCTGCGACCTTCCGCGCGCGCGATCATCGCCGAGAGTCGCCGTTGCCGTCGAGTGGCCCCGGTGTGGCAGGGACAGTGGGCGCGAACGGCGACTCTCACGAGCTTGAGTGCGCTCAGTCAGGGGTGCGTTCGGCCCGTCGCAGGGTGGTCAACCAGGGCGCAGCTGAGGAAGATCACGCCCAAACGAGGGGTAATCACTCCCGCCCGTTAGGCTGGTCTGTGGCGCGGTCCAGTTATTCCGGAGCGCACCAAAGAACGAAGAGCTGAGCTCGACGGAAAAAAGGCTGACCATGAAACACGAAGTATCCGTACCTCCTCGCATCCAGGCAACGATTCGTAGCAACGGAACCGGCGAACTGATCATCGACGGGGTGGGCCAGCAGGTGACGGCCGGCGACGAGGCCGGTGTTCGTGAAGAGATCATCAACCGCGTGACGGATGCCGCCCGTGCACTCGGTCGCCCGGTGCGGCTGACCGCCGACGACGAGCAGGGCCAATGGCCCCTCGTCGTGCACCCGGACGGCGAAGTGGAGGCCGCCGGCGACTTCATCCCGGCAGCCGCGCGCGCCGAAGCCGAAGCCGAGGCCGAGGCTCCCGCAGCGTCTCAGGGCACGGCCGCCAAGCGCGCCATGGCGCACACCGGAGACCGCAGCGCAGCGGCATTCATGGCCGAACCGATGGAACCGATCGGCGCCCTCGAGGAATTGGCCGAGCTCGCGGCCCTGGGTGACCCCCTCGATGCCGCGGCGCAGACTTCCGTCGACAAGGCGGACGCCGAGTCCGCGTTGGAGCGTGAGGCCGAAGCCGAAGCGGAAGTCGAAGCTGAAGCGGATGCCGCTGCGCTCGCAGGCGCGGACGGCGCGGACCGCGCGGACGAGCCCGCATCCGGGCCCGACGCCTCGCAGGCCGCCGAGTCCCTGCCCGCCGGACCCCGCCGCACGCCAGCACCGCCGCCCGGACTCTTCGAGGACATCATCTTCGAACACCGCGCTCTCGACGCCGACGATGACGATGAGGAGATCGCGGCCGGCCCGTTGGCAGCCCTCCGGTCCACGCCGATCTCCGCGTCCTCCGCCCTGCTCGTCCCTTCACCGCACCCGACCCTCGTCGCAGCGGAAGACGGCCCGAATCTCGCCGACTTCATGAGCTCCCGCCCCGCGATCGTGGCCGGCCCGGCCCTCCTCGGCTGGCAGGGCACCGTGCGTAGGGTCACCGGCGGACTCGTGAACCCCTCGCCCGGCCGGAGCGAACTCGCCCGCCGCGCCGCGATCGCGGCCGTGCAGCGCAGCCTGAGCGGTCCTCGCACGATCGTGGTGCTCAACCCCAAGGGTGGCGCGCACAAAACCACTGCGACCCTGTTGATCGCCGCGACCTTCGGCATCCACCGTGGCGGGTACACCCTCGCCTGGGACAACAACGAGACGATGGGTACCCTCGGCGTGCGGGCTCAGGGCGCCCAGCACACGAACACGGCCGTCGACCTGCTGCGCGACCTCGAGGACTTCGCCTATTCGACGTCGGCCAGGGTCGGCGACCTCGACAAGTACGTGCGCAACCAGGGCGACGCCCGCTTCGACGCGCTCGCCTCCGACCTGGACCCCGCCGGAGCCGCGAGCATCGACGACGTCGCGTTCGGCAAGCTGCACGCCGCGCTCAGCCGCTTCTACCGGATCCTGATCATCGACACCGGCAACAACATGCGCGCCTCCAACTGGGAGGCGGCCGTCGAGACCGCCGACCAGCTCGTGGTCGTGTCGACGATCCGCGAGGACACCGCGTACGGCGCGGCGTCCCTCCTCGACGGGCTGCGACTCAAGGGTCACGGCGACAAGGTCGCCCAGGCCGTGACCGTTCTCGCGTCCCCGGCGAAGACCGCCGACCGCGCCCTGTCCGCCCGGCTGCACGACCACTTCAGCCAGCTCACCCGAACCGTCGTCGACGTGCCGTACGATCCGGCGCTCGTCGCCGGCGGACCACTCAACATCGACGCCCTCGCCCCGCGCACCCGCGAGGCCTGGCTCTACGCGACCGCGGCGATCGCCGAAGGGCTGTAGACCGCGTCCGGCGCGGGGGACGTGAAACTTCCCGTTCGCCTCGATACGCCATAATGCACGGCGGGCGCGCCAATCGGGGCCGCCCGCCGACAAGAAGGCCACCCGTGCGCAGCTACCCCGCCCTTATCTCCCTCGGAGCCTCCGCCGGTCTCGTCGCGGTATGCGTTGTGCTCGCGCTCGCCGGATGCAGCCCGGCAGCGACCCGGTCGCCCGCCGCCCCGGCCGGCTGCGCCCAGCCGGGGGCCGCCTCCGACGCCGTGGTCGCGCCGGGGGCCATCGGCAGTGCGCCGGAGGTCACGTTCACCACGCCGCTGACCGCCGCGGACACCGAGCGCACCGTCATGACCGTCGGCACCGGCGTCCCGGTTCAGACCGGCGATTATGTGGAACTCGGCGTCGCGTTCTACAACGGCAGGACCGGGGCGAAGATCGATGCCCGCGGATTCGGGCCCGGCACCTCTGGCCTCGACACCGGGGCCCCTGTCGGCGTGAACCTCGCCGCGCCGAACGGCACCCTGCCCGCGATCGTCAAGGGCGTCACCTGCGCGACGGTGGGTTCCCGGGTTGCCGTCGTCGCGAGCCCGGCGGATGCCTGGGGAGCGAAGGAGAACATCGACCTCGACCTCCACGCGAACGACAACGTCGTCATCGTTGTCGACGTGCTGGCGGCGGCGGCGACCGCGCCCGTCACGACCGATGTGCCCGCGACCGGGGCTCCCGACACAAACGTCGGTTAGCGACTTCCATCGGGCGTCCGCTTCCGGGTGCCCGACTCAGGTTCCTCATAGATGCATGGTCCATACTGGCGGAGGCCCATCATCGAAGACACCACTCTCGAAAAAGAAAGATCAGCGTGCGCAAACTTCCTGCCCTCCTCGCCGTCGCAACCGTCGCGGTGCTCGCCCTCACCGGGTGCAGCGGATCCCCGTCGTCGACGCCGACGGCATCCGCCGCCGCAGCACTGACCTGCACCGACCCCGGCACGAGCTCCGACGCCGTCACCGTCGCCGGTGACGCCGGTGTCGAGCCCACCGTCACCTTCACGGCGCCGCTCACGACCACCGCGACCGAGCGCACCGTGATCACCAAGGGCGACGGCGAAGCCGTCAACACCGGTGACGCCGTCGAGATCGCGTACACCGCGTACAACGCCACTTCGGGCGCCAAGCTCAACGCCGGCGGTTACGGCACCGCGGCCGGCCTCACCGTCACCGTCGCCGAGACCGGCTCCGTCATCCCCGGCATCCTCAAGGGCATCGCGTGCTCCAACATCGGCTCGCGCGTCGCCGTCGTCGTGCCGCCGGTCGACGCGTTCGGCACCACGGGCAACACGAACCTTAAGGTGTCCGCGACCGACAACATCATCTTCGTGATCGACGTCAAGGGCAAGGTTCCCACCCGCTCGAGCGGCACGGACCAGGCCCCGCAGGACGGTTTCCCCACCGTCGTGCTCGCCGACGACGGCGCCCCGACGATCACCGTCCCGAAGGCCGACGCGCCGACCGAGCTCAAGACCGAGGTCCTCAAGAAGGGCGACGGTGCGACCGTCGCTGACGGTGCGACCGTGACCGTGCAGTACGCGGGCGTCGTCTGGGCCACCGGAACCGTCTTCGACCAGAGCTGGGGCAAGGGCGGCCCGGCCACCTTCGCGACGGCCAACGTCGTCCCCGGCTTCGCCCAGGGCCTGATCGGCCAGACTGTCGGCTCGCAGGTCGTCATCGTCATCCCGCCGGCGCTCGGCTACGGCAGCACCGGCAACACGACTGCAGGCATCTCGGCAACGGACACCCTCGTGTTCGTCGTCGATATCCTCGCGACCGCGTGATCGCCTAGCAACGTAACCGCGTAACCAGACACCCGCACCAGGCGGCGGCCTGCGGGCCGCCGCCGGAAGGCCCATTTCCACCATGCAGCGCACGATGTTCAAATCCAAGATCCAC
Organism: Cryobacterium sp. MDB1-18-1; assembly: GCF_004402735.1. Lineage (NCBI taxonomy): Bacteria > Bacillati > Actinomycetota > Actinomycetes > Micrococcales > Microbacteriaceae > Cryobacterium > Cryobacterium sp. MDB1-18-1. The sequence goes on from NZ_SOFR01000032.1 coordinate 51,578, forward strand.
CGCGCCACCGTGACGCAGTCCGACCTGCACTACGTCGGTTCGCTGACGGTCGACCAGGACCTGATGGAGGCAGGCGACCTGCTCGCCGGTGAGCGCGTCAGCATCGTCGACGTGAACAACGGCAGCCGCTTCGAGACCTACCTCATCGCCGGCAAGCGCGGCAGTGGGGTCATCGGCCTGAACGGCGCCGCGGCCCGCCTCGGTATGCAGGGCGACCTCATCATCATCATCTCCTACGCGCAGATGAGCAACGAAGAGTCCCGCAGCTATGTGCCCGTCGTCGTACACGTCGACGCGGACAACCGCATTGTCGCGGTCGACTCTGACCCCTCAGGTGTACATGTGGCTGGACTCAGCCGCCCGCCGCTCACGGCCTGACGTCGAGCGTTCCTCGAACCGGCCGGTCTTCTCGGTCAGCCGGATCCGGTAGATCACCGGGTCCTGACCGGACGCGTTCACCCGGCCCGCCGAGGGCGGCACCGGCTCCGACGCGGTCGTCCTGATCCCGTGAAACGTGCCGTCGGGACCGGAGACCGGCTGCGCCGTCGTCGAGGTCACGTACGGTGCAAGCCGGGCGAGGAGCTTGCGCAGGCCGTCGTCGGCATCCGCGCCATGGAGCTCCTCGAACTCGCCCCGGGCGACGACGGTGCGCCAGTTCGCGAGATCGTCGAGCTGCTCGACCTCGAAGCAGACGTCGGGGTTGGCCCGCATCATGTCGACCTTTGTGCCGGCGGCGCTGTGGGCGTACACGGTGTCGCCATCGTAGGCGTAGGTGATCGGCACGATATAGGTGCGGCCGTCGCTGTGGCATCCGATCCGGCCGACCACGCTGGTGTGCAGGACTGCGTCGATTTCACGATTGTTCAATTCCCCGAGCATGCTCCCAGCATGGACCCGCCCGGCGCGGTGCACCAGTGCCCGGAGCGCGCCGCACGGCGTGTCCTCGTCGGGTCTGCGGCATCGATGCGACGCACTGGCGAGAGCGGTACCGCGACGCGCCGGGCGCATGTCATCATCGTGGGATGGAACGTAATGCATCCGCTCGCCTCGCCCTCGACGTGCGGACGCCCGCCCGTTTGGTCCTGTCGATCGGCGTCGCCGACGACCCGGCCGTCTCGGTCGTTGAGACCTTCACGGCGGCGAAGGACGGCACGCCGCTCGAGTCGCGGATCGTCTTCGACCAGCACGGCACCCGGCTGCACGTCGTCGAGACGGGGGCCGGTTCGGTCGACATCGACTACGCCGTGACCGCGACGGGGCAGGCGAGCGACGCCGCTTACTCGGAGATCGACCTCGTGCGCTACCTGCGCCCGAGCCGGTACTGCGAATCCGACCGGCTCTGGGGCACGGCCGCTGCCGAATTCGCCGGGCTCTCCGGCACCGTGCTCATGAACGCGGTCGCCGCCTGGGTGGGCGGGAAGCTGCGCTACGAGCCGGGGTCGAGCCTGCCGACCGACGGCGCCGTGCGTACCCTGATCGACCGGCAGGGCGTCTGCCGGGACTTCGCCCACCTCGTCGTCGCGCTTCTGCGCGCGCGGGACGTGCCGGCCCGGGTCGTCTCGGTCTACGCACCGGGGCTTTCGCCGATGGACTTCCACGCGGTCGCCGAGGTCTTCGTCGATGACGCCTGGCACGTCGTGGACGCCACCGGCCTCGCCCCTCGGCAGACGCTCCTCCGCATCGCGACCGGCCGTGACGCCGCGGACACCGCGTTCCTGACGACGATCGGCGGAGCAGTGTTCCTCCGCGACCTGACCGTCAGCGCGACCGTGGACACCCTGCCGCGCGACGACCGGTACTCCCTGGTGCGCCTGCACTGAGCGGATGCCCCCACACGCATCCGCCGCCGCGCCGGTTTCGGCAGGCCGTGCCCGCCGTTTCGGTAGCGGGCTGCGGATTCGGTAGCGGCGGCGGGGCGCGGGGACCTCAGTCGGCGAGCTGCATCACTTGTCGGCACCCTGGTCGCGGGTGAGATCGGCGACGCGGTCGACGATCCACGAGGCGAGGGTCGCCGTGACGACACCGACGAGGGCGATCCCGCCGAGCATGAGGGCAACGGCGATCAGCCGGCCTTCGATCGTCACGGGGGTGAAGTCGCCGTAGCCGACCGTCGCGATCGTGACGAAGGTCCACCAGAGCGCGTTGCCGAACGAGGTGATGTTCGCGCCGGGAGCGCGCCGCTCGGCATCGAGCACCGCGAGGGAGGCCAGGAACACGAGAAGGACGGTCGCGGTCGTGACGTAGATGCCGACGCGGGACCGCACCGCTGTCCCCGCGAGCGGGGGAAGGCGGAGAGGGCCGTCACGAGGCGGAGCAGGCGCAGTGAACGCAGCACCGGAAGCACGACCACGAGCAGGTCGAAGAGGTGCGTGCTGAACCACAGCCAGCGCTGCCGAGCGAGCGCGAGGTTCATGCAGTAGTCGAGGAGGAACACCGTCCAGGCCGCCTCGAGCACGAGGGTCAGGATCAGCCCGGGTTCGCCCTGGACATCGGCGAGGACCTTCCAGGCATAGTCGAGCAGGAAGATCGCGGCGGCCCCGAGGAGCGGCCATTGCACAAGCTGCTGCCAGCGTTCTGGAGTCATGCCGACACTCAAGGAGGACGGTGGCTCGCCCGGCAGGGGCGACCCCGGCGTCCGCGTGCCTGCTCTCCTGGCGGCAGCGGATGCCGCGGCGGGCGACCGGGGTCAGCCGCCGGCGCCGGGCACGAGGAGTCCGCTCTCGTATGCGATGACGACGAGCTGCGCCCGGTCGTGCGCGTAGAGCTTGGCCATGGTCCGGTTGATGTGGGTCTTCGCGGTCAGCGGCGAGATGAACAGGCCGACCGCGATCTCCTCGTTCGACTGCCCGCGCGCGACGAGCGTGAGGACCTCCCGCTCCCGATCGGTCAGGTGCGCGAGGCTCGGCGGCACCGCAGCAGCGCGCCCGGGCGCGGCCGGCAGCACGTAGCGGCGGATCAGGCTCTGCGTCGCCGTGGGGGAGAGCAGGGCATCGCCCTGGTGGATCGTGCGGATCGCCCGCATCAGGTCGGCGGCCTCCGTGCCCTTGCCGACGAAGCCGCCGGCCCCTGCGCGGAGGGCCTGCACGACGTATTCGTCCTCCTCGAAGGTCGTCAGGATCAGGATGCGCACGGTCGAGAGCCCGGGATCCGCGCAGATCGCGCGGGTCGCTTCGATGCCGTCGAGCACGGGCATGCGGATGTCCATCAGCACGACATCGGGCAGCAGCAGCCGGGACTGTGCGAGCGCTTCGGCCCCGTCAGCGGCTTCGCCGACGACCTCGAGGTCGGGCTCGTGCCTGACCAGTTCGCGCACGGCCGTGCGGATCAGGGTCTGGTCGTCCGCGATCAGGACCCTGATCACGAGGGCGCTCCTGCTGCAGGGTCCGGAACCGAGGTCGGGGCCGAGATGCGGGCAGGGGCCGGCGGCCCGGTGTCCGGGATGTCGGCGGGGGCATCCGTCCCGGCGCTCGAGATCGGCAGGCTCACGGCGAGGCGGAACGTGTCCGGGGGACGCACGCCGAACTCGACCGTGCCGCCGATGGTGCCCGCGCGCTCGGCGACACCGACGAGGCCGTGGCCTGCCGGGGCATCCGTTGCGGGGTCGAACACGTGGAAGGCGACCGGATTCAGGGCCTCGATGTCGACGCTGTCGCTGCCGTAGCTGATGCGGAGCTCTGCGGTGTGGCCGGCGCCGTGCTTGTGCGCGTTGGTGAGCGCCTCCTGCACGATCCGGTAGGCGATGGTGTCGACGGGGGCCGGCAGCCGGGTGCCCGCACCGCGTGCGCTCACCGTCACAGCGAGGCCGTCGCGGGCGAAGTCGGCCAGGAGCGCGTCGACCCGGCCGAGGCCGATCTCGGCGGCCGGGGGGCGGGGGCGGCCGGCGGAGTCGTCCCTGAGCACGGCGAGCAGGGTGCCGATCTCGCGCAGCACCGCCTGCGCGGCCTGGCGGATCGTCGTGAGCGAGTCCTGCGCATCGGTCGGGCGGTCGGGAAGAGCCTGGGCGGCGACCCCGGCGTGCAGGTTGATCACGGCCATCTGGTGGGCGACCGCGTCGTGCAGTTCGCGGGCGATACGCAGGCGGTCTTCGGCGACCCGGCGCAGCGCCTCAGACTCCCGGGTCTCTTCGGCGTTCCTGGCGCGTTCGGTGATCGCCACGATGTACTCGCGCCGCGACCGCATCGCGTCCCCGGCCGCGCCGGCGAATGCGATGACCGCCGCGTACTGCACGATGCGGGCGTCGAGCAGCTCGGTGGCGGTCACGGCGATGCCCGTGCCGACGAGCACGAAGGCGGCGAGAGCCGTCGCCACGAGCGTCGTACGGCGGTCGGTGCGGATGGCGACGTTCCAGACCGCGATCGCCGTCGCGAGGGAGAACGCGGGATTGAGCACGCCGAGGGCGCCGGCGAGCACGAACAGGGCGACGCAGGCCGCGAGGACCGGCAGCGGCCAGCGTCGGCGCGGCAGCAGCACCAGGGTCGCGGCGACGGCGATCAGCACGCCGGCGGGGTTCGACGCGACCCTGGCGTACTCGCCGGCCGGCACGAATGCGCTGCCGAGGACGGCGAGGCTGACCAGCACGTCGGCCGCCCAGCGCGGAATGTGCGCATGGCTGTACATCGAGGTCATCTTCCAAGGATGCCCCCTGCGCGGAGCTGCGGCATCCTCCCGTGGGTGGAGAGGCCGTACCGCGCCTGCGGTACGCGAGGTTGCTGCCGCAGGAGGATGCCTCGCGCAGCGGATGCCGCGACGCTGGAACAGTGCCGGCCCGCGGCATCCACCACCCACAGCACACGGAGGAAAACACGATGTCCCACCCCATCCTCGCCGCCTACGACCTGAAGAAGTCGTATGGTCGCGGCCAGAACCGATTCGACGCGCTCAAGGGGGTCACCCTGGAGATCTTCGCCGGCGAATCGGTCGCCATTGTCGGGAAGAGCGGCTCGGGCAAGTCCACCCTGATGCACTTGCTCGCCCTGCTCGACAAGCCGAGCACCGGCACCGTGCAGCTCGGCGGCAGCGACACCGCGACTCTGAGGGGCAAGCGGCTCAACGAGACGCGCAACAAGACCTTCGGGTTCGTCTTCCAGCAGTTCTTCCTCACGCCGGGGGCGTCCGTGCTCGAAAACGTCGTGTTGCCGCTCAAGATCGCCGGGGTCGGTTCCCGAGGCCGCAAACAGCGCGGCCACGCGGCGCTCGAACGCCTCGAGCTCGACGACAAGGCCAGGAGCAAGGCCAACGCGCTCTCCGGCGGGCAGAAGCAGCGGGCCGTGATCGCCCGCGCCCTCGTCAACGACCCGCGGATCATCTTCGCCGACGAACCCACCGGCAACCTCGACAGCGCCACCGGCGCGATCGTCGAGGACATCCTGTTCGGGCTCAACCGGGACCAGGGCATCACCCTGATCATTGTGACCCACGACGAGGACCTCGCCGAACGCTGCGACCGACGGATATACATTCGCGACGGCCTCGTCGTCTCCGAGGAAGCACGGGTCGCAGCATGAGGGCCATCGACGTCGTCGGCTCGGCCATCGGCAACAGCTTCCGCAGCCGCCTCCGCACCACGCTCACCGTGCTCGCGATCTTCATCGGCGCGTTCACGCTCACCATCACCAACGGTCTTGGCACCGGGATCAACGCCTACATCACCGACACCGTCGCATCCATCGGGGCGAGCGACGTGATGACTGTCACGAAGGTGTCGGCGGATGCGAAGGCAACCGGCCCGCAGGAATACTCGCCGGACCAGATCACCAGCCGCGCCGCGGCCGGACCGGGCAGCACGACTGTCGCCGCGATCACCCCGGCGGACCTCACCACGATCGCCGCCATCGACGGGGTCACGTCGGTGGAGCCGAGCCTCTCGGTGACCCCGGACTACGTGACGACGGGCACCAGCAAGAAGTATCGGCTCGGGCTCGGCAGTGCCGTGGCCGGTGTCCATCTGCAGCTCGCGGCGGGCAGCCAGCTCGACCAGAAGGCTGCCCAGCTCCAGATCGCGCTGCCGGTTTCCTTTGTCACGCCGCTCGGTTTCACGAGCAGCGCGGATGCGATCGGTACGACCGTGCAGATCGGCGTAAGCAATCCGGCCGGAACGGTGAACGTTCTCAACGCGACCGTCGTCGCTGTCTCCGAGGCCAGCCTGGGTTCCAGCGGAAACGCGACTGCGAATACGGCCCTGACCCAGGCGCTCTACGACGCCTCGACGAGCGGACTGAGCACAGCCCAGAAGGAAAGCTACTCGGAAGCCGTTGTCCGGTTCGACCCTTCGAGCACTGACGCCCAGGTCACAGCGCTCAAGGACCACCTCACGAGTGCCGGGTTCACCGGGCAGACGGTGGCCGACGAGATCGGCACCTTCAAGTCGGTGATCGACGCGATCGTGCTCGTGCTCAACGCCTTCGCCGTGATCGCCCTGCTCGCCGCGAGCTTCGGCATCGTCAACACGCTGCTGATGAGCGTGCAGGAGCGCACCCGCGAGATCGGCCTGATGAAGGCGATGGGAATGGGCGCGGGCCGGATCTTCGGCCTGTTCAGCATCGAGGCGGCATTCATCGGCTTCCTCGGCAGTGCGATCGGCGCCGGCATTGCGATGATCGTCGGGTCGGTCGTGAGTACTGCGCTCTCGGGCGCGCTGTTCGCGAACCTGCCCGGCCTGACCTTGATCGCGTTCACACCGGTCTCGATCATCACGATCATCCTGATCGTGATGGCGATCGCGTTCCTCGCCGGCACCCTGCCGGCCTGGCGCGCGGCACGCCAGGACCCGATTGAGTCGCTCCGCTACGAGTAGCGCGCTCGCGGCTACAGGCCTTGCTCGACCATGGTGACGACGCGGCCGATAAGCGCCTCGGTCGCGGCGGCGGGCAGGGCTCGGAGGGGGCCGTCGATCAAGAGCGAGGCGAGGCCGTGTACCGCAGACCAGGCCAGGAACTCGGCGCCCGGCCGGCGCTCGGCGGGGAGGACGCCCGTAGTCACGAGGTCGTCGAGCGCCTCGCCGAGCAGCTGGAACGGGGTCAGCCCGCGCGCACCGGCCCGTGCAGCGCTCGTCGCACTCTCGAGGTCGGACGAGGCCGTGAACGCGGTGCGGAACAGTCCCGGTTCGGACAGGGCGAAACGCAGGTAACCGGTGCCGACGGCGCGGAACCGGAGCCGGGCCGTGGTTGCGTCCATCGTCGTTCCCGAGTCTGATGCGGCGACATCCGCCACTGGCAGTGCCGCCTGCTCGTCCTCGATCGCGCGGGCGACGCCGGACTGGCACTCCGAGCAGACCGCCTCGAGGAGCGCACTCCGGTCGGCGAAGTGCCGGTAGGCGGCGTTCGGGGCGACCCCGGCGCGGCGAGTCGCCTCGCGGAGCACGACGGCGGACGGGCCGCCGGACCGGGCGAGTTCGAGGCCGGCGTCGATCAGGGCACGCCTCAGGTCGCCGTGCCGGTAGGTCGAGCGACCATGGCCTTCGGTGGCTGAATCGGTGTTCGTGGTTGTCAAAGTGAGGCCGCCTCGTTACGCTGGATCCATAATGTGTACAACGTCCACAATACCGCGGGGATGAACACGATGACGATCATCGAGGCCACGGGCCTGACCAAGACGTACCGCTCCAAGAGCGGGCCGGTGCACGCGCTCGCCGGGCTCGACCTGTCGGTGCCGCGGGGCAGCGTCAAGGCCCTGCTCGGTCCGAACGGAGCAGGCAAGACCACCGTCGTGAAAATGCTCACGACGCTGATCCGGCCGGACTCCGGCCGAGCGGTCGTCGACGGCATCGACGTCGTTGCCGACCCGAAGGCCGTGCGTCGGATCATCGGGGTATCCGGCCAGTACGCGGCCGTCGACGAGAACCTGACCGGCTTCGAGAACCTCGAGATGGTCGGCAGGCTCTACCACCTCGGTGCGAGCGAGTCCCGGCGTCGCGCCCAGGAACTCATCGATCTCTTCGAGCTCACCGCGGCGGGCAACCGCCCGGTAAAGGGGTTCTCCGGCGGTATGCGCCGACGGATCGACCTCGCGGGCGCGCTCGTGATCAACCCCAAGGTGCTCTTCCTCGACGAGCCGACCACCGGGCTCGACCCGCGCAGCCGCATCGCGCTCTGGAACGTGATCAAGCGGCTCGTCGCCGACGGCACGACAGTGCTGCTCACGACCCAGTACCTCGAAGAGGCCGACCAGCTCGCCGACGACATCGTCGTGGTCGACGACGGCCGGGTCATCGCCGAGGGCACCTCGGACCGGCTCAAGGCGCAGATCGGCGGCCATCGCCTCGAAGTCGCGCTCGTCGACGCCGGCGCCGGCGCGAGCGAGGCGGCCCGCGGCATCCTCGCCCGCTTCGGCGATGGCGAACCGACCGTCACGAGCGACGGCCGCGGCCTCGAGGTCGCGGTGACCGACGGCCCGCGCGCACTGCAGCTCGTGCTCGCGGCGCTCGGTGACGCCGGCATCGAGCTGCACGACGCAGGCATGCGCCGGCCGACGCTCGACGACGTGTTCCTCACGCTCACCGGGCACAAGGCCGACAAGGCGCACGGGGCAGCGGATGACGACACCCTCGACTCGAAGGAAGCGGTGAAGACCCGATGAGCGCGATTTCCACGACCCTGCCGAGCTGGAACCCGTTCTCGCTCTGGTACTCCGACGGCTGGACCGTCACCAAGCGCAACCTCATCAAGATCAAGCGCTCCCCGGACATGCTCGTCTTCGCGGTGATCCAGCCGGTCATGTTCGTGCTGCTCTTCAGCCAGGTCTACGGCGGGGCGATCCAGGTGCAGGGCACCGACTACACCCAGTTCCTGATGGCGGGCATCTTCGCCCAGACCGTCGTGTTCGGGTCGACGTTCTCCGGTTCTGCGATGGCGCTCGACCTCAAGGAGGGCATCATCGACCGGTTCCGCAGTCTGCCGATGAGTTCGTCCGCGGTGCTGATCGGCCGGACGAACAGCGACCTCGTGCTCAACACCATTTCGATGGTCATCATGATGGCCACCGGCCTCGCGGTCGGCTGGCGGGTGCACTCCTCGCCGGCCGAGTTCCTGGCCGGCGTCGGGCTGTTGCTCCTGTTCAGCTACGCGTTCAGCTGGGTGATGGCGCTCCTCGGAATGAGCGTGAAGAGCCCCGAGGTGATCAACAACGCCTCGTTCCTCATCCTGTTCCCGCTCACCTTCGTCTCGAACGCCTTCGTGCCGAGCGACACCCTGCCGACCCCGCTGCGGATCTTCGCGGAGTGGAACCCGGTCTCCTCGCTCGTGCAGGCGGCCAGGCAGCTCTTCGGCAACGAGGGCACCGCGCCCGTGCCCGACATCTGGACCATGCAGCACCCGATCCAGACGGTGCTGATCGGCATCACCGTCATGCTCGTGGTGTTCGTGCCGCTCTGCATCCGCAAGTTCGCGTCGATCAGTTCGCGGTAACGTGACACGACCGGCGTGTTCCACCGACTGACCTGTTCCATCCGCTCGAGCAAGGGAGTTCGACATGACTGACTCAGAGACCGGAACGGCGACGACCGACCGGGGCATCGGCATCCTCGACGTCTTCAGCGGTTTCGCCGTCCCCGACATCGAGGCCGCCCGCGCCTTCTACGGCGGCACGCTCGGACTCGAGGTGACCGACGGCGGGATGGGCCTGCTGCGCATCGAGCTGCCCGGAGGCGGGCACGTGATCGTCTATCCGAAGGCCGACCACGTGCCGGCGACGTACACGATGCTCAACCTCGCGGTCGGCGACGTCGACGCCGCCGTCGACACCCTCACAGCCCGCGGGGTGGTCTTCGAACGGTACGAGGGCTCGCCCCAGGACGAGAAGGGCATCATGCGCGGGTACGGACCGACGATCGCCTGGTTCACTGACCCGGCCGGCAACATCCTCTCGGTGCTCGAAGATTCGGCGCTCGAGGAGTCGGCACAGCCCGATGAGTAACGAGGTGCCGTTCACGACCGACCGGCGCACCGGCCAGTTGCGTGCGCCGCGGAACACCGCGCCGCGCGCGACGGGACCGTACGACGTGAAGCGGGAGGACAAAGCTCTGTATGCGCCGACGAACCGCGACTGGGAGCTGATCGAGGTTCCCGTGCAGCGGTTCATCGCGGTCGACGGGCGCGGCGACCCGAACGTCGCGCCCGCATACACCGCGGCCATCGAGGCGCTCTATGCCGTCGCGTATGCGATCAAGTTCGCGGCCAAGCGCGGCCTCGGGCGTGACCTCGTCGTCGCCCCGCTCGAAGGGCTCTGGTATGCCGACGATCCGGCCGGCTATGCTGCGTTCGCGGGCGGCGACAAGGCGTCCTGGAGCTGGACGATGCTGATCAGCCAGCCCGACTGGGTGACGGATGCCTTCATCACTGAGGCCGTGGCGTTGACGAAAGCAAAGAAGAAGCTTCCGGCCCTCGCGAGCATGCGCATCGAGTCCCTCGACGAGGGCTTCAGCGCGCAACTACTGCACGTCGGACCCTACGACGACGAGGCGCCCGCACTCGCGCGGCTGCACGGGGAGTTCCTGGCCGAGCACGGTCTGCGCCTGAACGGCCTGCACCACGAGGTCTACCTCGGGGACCCGCGGAGAAGTGCCCCGGAGAAACTCAAGACGGTCCTCCGGCAACCGGTCGCGCGCGCCTGAGCCGCGGCTCCGCGGCTCAGCGGCCGGTGCGCTTACCGAGCTTGAGGTTCGCGGTACTGCGGGTGCGGCCGGGCGCGGACTGGGTCTTCTTGGCCACGGCCGGCTTCGCCTTCGCGGCGGCGACGCGCAATGCCTTCGCGGCGGCCTTGGCCTTGTCGGTCTTCTTTTCCTTCTTGATCTTTTCGCCGCCGGCGGGCACCGAGTCGACGCGGGAACTCGCCTTCGTGCGGCCGCGCACGATGCCGATGAACTCTTCGATGTCCTCGGTCGTCTCTGCCGCGAGCCAGGCGAGGGAGACCTGGCTCTCGGCGACGTCCTCGACGGGCCGGGAGACGAGGTCCTTGCGGCTGTGCAGGCGGGCGATCGAATGCGGCACGATCACGATGCCGACGCCTGCGGCGACGAGCTCCATGGTCTCGTCCATGTCGCGCACGGCGGCGAGCGGGCGGCGGATGCCGTCGCGCACCTCGGTCGCGACGTCGCGCCACTCGGGAACGGCGTCGGGGTCCTGCAGCAGGTGCTCGTCGGCGAGGTCGGCGACGAGGAGACTGTCCGCGTCGGCGATGAAGTGGTCCTTCGCGGCGACGACGACCGGGATTTCCCGGTAGAGCGCGATCAGGCTCAGGTCGTGTTCGTCGATCGGGAGGCGCACGATGCTGACCTGGGCGCGGCCGTCGCGGAGCACGGCGGACTGCTCGTCCGGCGTGGTGCGGAAGACCTCGAGGGGCTGGTCGGGGCGCCGTTCTGCCCAGGCGCGGGTCCACTTGGTCGGCGTGACGCCGGCGGCGAAGGCGATGGAAAAGGTCACCGGCATCCTCTCTTTTGTGGCGCGCGGGGCGGCGCACCGTTATGATCCGCCGAAGCGGTGGTGCTCTCAGGCTATACGCTGGACTGATGAGCGAGAAGAAGACCCAGACCATGAAGCCCGCAACGGCGGCCCAGAAGCTCGGGATTCTGCTCGAGGCAGCCCCCGAGGAATTCCAGAACACCCTGATCTCGCGCACCGAGCTCACCGAACTCGACACGAACCCGCCGGAGTGGCTCGCTCTGCTGCGCGCCAACGGCCCGCACCCCAAGCAGGTTGTCGCCGCGAAGCTCGGCGTCTCGATCTCCGGGCTCGCGCGCGGCAAGGTCACCGAGCCGCTCACGAGCGCCGAGATCCTCGCGTTGCTGCAGCAGCCGCCGGCATGGCTCGTCACCGAGCGCGCCACCCAATTCGAGGTGCGCGAGGAGCAGATCCGCGTCAAGGACCGCGACGCCGAGCGCGCCCGCAAGGCCGCGCACGCCGCCCGGTTCGCCGCCCAGAACGAGAAGGCCGCCGCGAAGAAGCGCTAGCCCTGGCTCCGGGTCAGGCCACGTCCGCGGGCGCGTCCGCGTACTGCGCGCGGAGGAATCCGACGATGTCGGAGAGTTCGCCCTGCGAGATCGAGTGGCCCATGCCCTCGTAGATGCGCTCGGTGAGCACGGAGTGGCCGGGCAGCCAGTCCTGAGTGCGGCCGACGGCATCCGCCTGGATCACCGGGTCGGCCGTGCCGCGGCCCCAGAACACCGGAACGGGTCGCTCGGCGAGGTCGGCGTCGCCGGGCTGCGGCGCCGCGGCGACGAAACCCGAGAGCTGCACCGCGAAGGCGAACCGGTCGGGCGCCTGGCGCAGCAGCTGCAGCGCCATCGCGCCGCCCTGGGAGAAGCCGAGCAGCCCGACGGATGCCGGCGGCACGACGAGCGCGTCGAGCCAGGCGAGCACGCCGTCCGCTGCCGCCTCGATAGCGGACGCGCTCGGGGCGCTCGGGTTGACGAGGCCGCCGGGCATGCCGACCGGGAACCAGGCCCAGCCGTCGCCGACCGGGAGGGGCGCCCGGAGTGCCGCGAGGACCGGCTTGAGCGGCAGGTGCGGTGCGAGCGAGAACAGGTCGCCCTCGTGGGAGCCGTAGCCGTGCAGGATGAGGAGCAGCGGACGCCCGACCCGGTCGGCTTCGGACGCCGACCAGAGCACTGCGCCGGGATCGATCACGAGGGTGCCGGAGTCGGCTGCGCCGTCACCGGTGCTGCCGGTGCTCTCCAGATTGTTGTCGTCCATGTCGGTCCTCCTGCCGGGCGTCGAGGCCGGAACGCGTCGACAGTCAATACTTTCACTGCCCCGGACCTTTCACTGCCCAGGACCCGAATGCGCCTCCCGCACCGTCGGGTCCGGCTCGCCGGCGGCGACGGGCGCGACCCACCCCGGGAAGCGGGCATGGCGCATCCGCTCGCCGGGTAGGAGAGAATGAAGGCATGAGCGTGCGCACCCCTGACCCCGACCCGGACTGGACGCCTGGCCCCGAGAACATCCAGCCACCCAATCAGAACCAGGGCTGGCTGAGCGATGTCGAGCTCGCGGACATCCGCCGTCGCCTGCCGATCCTGTACATCGAGGCCGTCCCCGTGCGGGTCGATGGGCTCGGCCAGGTCGTCGAGCTCGGCGTGCTGCTGCGCGCCCGGCCGACCGGCGAGATGACGCGCACCCTCGTCTCCGGGCGCGTGCTGTACGGCGAGACCCTGCGCGATGCGCTGTTCCGGCACCTCGAGAAGGACCTCGGGCCGATGGCCTTCCCGCAGCTGCCCGCGAGCCCGGTGCCGTTCTCGGTCGCCGAGTATTTCCCGCTGCCCGGCATCACCGCCTTCACGGATGAGCGCCAGCACGCCGTCTCGCTGGCCTACGTCGTTCCCGTCACCGGTACCTGCGACCCCCGCCAGGACGCCCTCGAACTCACCTGGATGACGCCGCTCGAGGCGGCATCCGAGGCCGTGTCCGCCGAGATGGAGGGCGGCCGCGGCTCCCTGCTGCGGATGGCCCTCGCTTCGGTCGGCCAGCTCCGCTGACGGGTCCGGCGGGCGAGCCGCCCGCCGCACCCGCCGCGGCCGCCACGCCCTCCGCTACGAACCGGCTGTCGGAGTGGGGGCCGGCGTGGACGTGCCTGGGGCGATTTGCCGGTGTGCCCGTACGTCGGCGCGTACAAGGTGGCGCAGGGCGTGGCGCCACTTCTTCGGCACGTCGGCCTTCGACGTGTCGGCGGCAGCGGCCTCGATCTTCGTGAGGTACTGGCTGGCCGGCGCGCCGTATGCGCCGGCGAGGACGTCCGTGCGAATGGCGGCGAGGGCCGCGGGGCGTGCGGCCACGTCGAGCTTGATCGCCGCGCGCAGGTCCGCGCGCAACTGGGCAACGGTCTTCACGGTCTCGTCCGCGGCGACAGCGGTGTTGGCGGATGCCGCCACTGCGGTCGCGAGTGAACCGGCGAGGGTGGACCCCGTGACGGAGGACGCTGCAACGGTCGTGGGCATCTCGGCCGCGGTCGCCGCGCCGACCGCGAACGTGCCGCCCACAACCAGGCCGAGGCTGAGCGTCCCCGCAGCGACAACGGTCGTGGCTCGCTTCGTGAATGCATTCATATCTTTCTGCCTTTCGCTGGACCGGGAGGGTCCCGGCGGTGAAGCCACACTGGCAGGCGCACGCAAACGCCGTGTTCGGGAAATGTACGGAAAATGTAAGGCGAGTTCGGCATCCGCCCGCGCGGTTCGCAGCAACCGGCGTCTACTGGCTTAATGGATGCTGTGGGCGACGACAGAGGGCTGGTGCTGGTCGTCGAAGACGACCCCGCAATCGCAGACATCGAACGCCTGTACCTCGTGCGCGCCGGTTTCACCGTGCATCTGGAGTCCGACGGGCGCGCGGGTCTCGACCAGGTGCGCCGGTTGCGGCCGGCCGCGGTGATCCTTGATGTCGGCCTGCCCGGGCTCGACGGGATCGAAGTGTGCCGGGCCATGCGCGAGGCGGGGGACTGGACACCCGTGCTCTTCGTCACGGCACGCGACGACGAGGTCGACCGGGTGCTCGGCATCGAACTGGGTGCGGACGACTACGTGACCAAGCCATTCTCGCCGAGGGAACTCGTCGCGCGGGTGAAGGGAATCGTGCGCCGCTCCTCGGGTCTCATCGGCGACGCGGTGCTGCGGGTGGAGGATGTGACGCTCGACCCGGCGACGCGCCTGGTCGCGCTCGGCGGCATCCGCGTGGACCTGACCGCGACCGAATTCGACCTGCTCGCCCAGCTGATGGCCCGGCCCGGACGGGTGTATTCGCGGGAAGAACTGCTCTCCCTGGTCTGGGGAATCGCCGACTACAGTGCGAGCAGGACGGTCGACGTGCACGTCGCCCAGCTGCGTGCCAAGCTCGGCGAGGGAAATCCGATCCGCACGGTGCGCGGCGTCGGGTATTCCGTCGCCGGCCTGGAGGGCTGAGCGGTGCGGCGTTGGTTCGCGTCACTCGGCGGCAGGATCCTGCTCGTCACGGTAGGTGTGGCGTTCGTTGCGGTTCTCGTCACGGCCGTCGTGTCCCTGCAACTCGTGCAGACCCTCGTCACGACGCAGGCCCAGGCGGACCTCGGCGCCCGGACGACCGCGTTGAGCCAACGGCCGCTCGCGACCCTGCGCATCCTGCTCGAGGACGACACCCTCCTCGGCGCGCGCGGCGAGCGCTTTGTGTTGGTCGGCGCCGACGGGACGGTACCGGAAACAGGTCCGGGCGCGCTCACGGTCACGCAGGACGTCAAGAGCCGCATCACCCGGGTACTGGATGCCGGCCGCTCGGTGTCGACGTCGCTGCAGATCCGGGGTGAGTCGTACGTGGTGGAAGCGCGGCCGCTTGCGGGAGGTGGTGGGCTCGTGGGCTTCGTGCGCGTTGCGGACATCACCGACTCGGGCAGGCTCGTCGCCGGGCGCATCCTGCTGGCCGTGCTCGTCGGGCTCGTCGTGGCCGTGCTCGCCGGACTGTTCCTGTCCCGGCGGCTGGCGCGACCACTGGAGCGGACCGCAGGAGCCGCCCGGCGGCTCGCCGACGGCGAACGCGGCGTACTCCTCGCGGCCCAGGGCATTCCGGAGATCGACGATGTGTCTCGCTCGCTCCGTGCCCTCGACCACGCGCTGGGTACGAGCGAGACCCGCCAGCGGGAGTTCCTGCTCTCGGTGTCGCACGAGATCCGCACGCCGTTGACCGCGATCCGCGGGTATGCGGAGGCCCTCGCCGAGGGCGTGATTCCAGCAAGCGGCAGCGCGGCGGTCGGTGACGTCCTGGTTGCGGAGACGAAACGCGTTGACCGATTCGTGAGCGACCTGCTCGAACTCGCCCGCCTCGAAGCCGATGACTTCACCGTGCACCTGCAGCCGATCGACGTCGGCGGAGTGCTCGCGCAGGCTGCGCTCGCCTGGCAGGGTCAATGCACCCAGCTCGGCGTCGCGCTGCGCGTCGACGAGCCGGGGGACGGTGCGGGTGCGGGCGCAGTGCCGGGTGTCCTCACGATCGTGACCGACGGCATGCGCCTGCGCCAGATCGTCGACGGCCTGCTCGAGAACGCGTTGCGCGCAACGCCGGCCGGCGGCGAGGTCGTACTCGCGGCTCGCCGGGTCGACGGCCGGCACGTGCGGGTCGAGGTGCGTGACAGCGGCCCTGGATTGAGCACCTCGGATGCCGCCGTCGCGTTCGAGCGCGGAGTCCTGCGAGCCAAATACCGCGACATCCGCCCGGTCAACACGGGCCTGGGCCTGTCGATCGCCGCCCGGCTGGTGACCAGGATGGGCGGCACGATCACGGTACAGTCCGCGGCCGAGGGCGGCGCGTGTTTCGCCGTGGTGCTGCCGGTCGGCGACGGGCCCGTCGCACACTGACGCGAGCGGCGCGCGCCGGTGCATCGGCCTGCGGGGAGACCTACCGGACCAGCCGAACCTCGTGCAGCTGCTCGCCGAGCACTTCCTGCACCTGCTCGTGACCGTCGGCGGCGTAGCCGTTGCGGGTGTAGAAGGCGTGGGCACGCGGGTTGACCGCGGCGACCCAGAGGTAGGAGGGCCCGGGGTCGACGACCGCGTCGAAGAGTTTCTGGCCGATGCCGCTGCCGTGCTTGTCCTCGAGCAGGTACATGAAGTACAGCTCGTGGGCGGCGGGGGCGTTCTCGTCGCGGGCGGGGCCGCTGCCGGCGAAGCCGACGACCTCTCCGTCGACGAGTGCGACGACCTGGCGGTATTCCGCTCCCTGGGTGGTGAACCGGCGCCACATGGCGGCGAGGCGCTGCGGCCGCAGCTGGGAGAGGGCCGCCTGGCTCAGCAGGTGGTCGTAGGTTTCGTGCCAGCAGAGGGCGTGTACGCGGCCCAGACTCTCGGCGTCCGCTTCTTCGACGGGCCGAACAACGACGGTGGTGGTGTCCATAATCTGACCCTAACCCAGCCGGGGGACGCCGGTTTACCGCGCCCGGTCCGGGCAGACAAACGGGCCGGACTCCTGGTGGAGTCCGGCCCGTTTGTGTCGTGCTGGTGCTGCTTAGCCCTGCGCGCGGCGCGGCGCCGAGCGACGGGCACCGCCGGCGCCGGCTCCCGAGCCGGATCCGCGGACGAGTCCGCCGACCTGGATGCCGCCGGAGCGACCGGAGCCCTGCGGGGCGTGGCTGCGACCGGATGCCGCGGGGCGGCCAGAGTGCTCCTGGCGTGCTCCGCCGGCCGAGGCGGCGTCGTTGCTGCGGCTGCCGCGGTTGCCGCGAACGGGCGCGGTGCTGGCGCCGTCGCGGTCGTCACGGCCGCGCGAGCGCTGCCCGTCGGACGAGCGCGAGGTGTCGGATGACGACGAGGAGGCGTAGGAACGGCTGCCGCCCTGCGAGCGTCCGCCGTCTGAGGACGAGGAACGACCGCCCTGCGAGCGACCCCCCTCGGAACGGCCGCCCTGCGAGCGACCGCCTTCGGAACGGCCGCCCTGCGAGCGACCGCCCTGCGAGCGTCCGCCCTGGGACTGGCGCTGCTGCTGCGGCTGCTCGGTGCGCGGCGCCGGCTTGACGTATGCGGCGACCTCGCCGACGAGGGCGGCGACGGCGGGGGAGTCCGCGGTCACGCGCTGCGGGGTTACCTTGATGGCGGCCTTGCGCAGCAGGTCTGCGGTGTCGCGACGCTGCTCCGGGAGCACGAGGGTGACGACGTCACCGGCGTGCCCGGCGCGGGCGGTGCGGCCGGAGCGGTGCGTGTACGCCTTGTGCTCTGCCGGCGGGTCGACGTGGATGACGAGTTCGATGTCGTCGACGTGCACACCGCGAGCGGCGACATCCGTTGCGACGAGCACGCTGACGTCACCATTGCTGAACGCGGCGAGGTTGCGGTCACGGGCGACCTGCGAGAGGTTGCCGTGCAGGTCGACCGAGGGGATGCCCGCCTCGGTGAGCGCCTTGGCGAGCTTCTTCGCGTGGTGTTTGGTGCGCATGAAGAGGATGCGGCGTCCGGTTCCGGAGGCCAGCTTCTCGATCAGGGCCTTCTTCTGTTCGGCGTTGTCGATCTCGAAGACGTGGTGCGTCATCGCGGAGACGATGCTGTTCGAGTCGTCGACCGAGTGCAGGACCTCGTTGTGGAGGAACTTGCGGACGATCTTGTCGACGCCGTTGTCCAGGGTGGCCGAGAACAGCAGGCGCTGGCCGCCGTTCGGCGTCTTGTCGAGGATGCGGGTGACGACGGGGAGGAAGCCGAGGTCGGCCATGTGGTCGGCCTCGTCGAGCACGGTGATCTCGACGGAGTCGAGGTTGACGTAACCCTGCTTCATCAGGTCTTCGAGGCGTCCGGGGCAGGCGACGACGATGTCGACGCCGGCCTTGAGCGCGGAGACCTGACGGCCCTGGGAGACGCCGCCGAAGATGGTGGTCGTGTTGAGGCCGTACGCCTCGGCGAAGGGGGTCAGTGCGGTGGTGATCTGGGTGGCGAGCTCGCGGGTCGGCGCGAGGATCAGGCCGAGCGGGCGGCCCGGGCGACGCTTGCCGCCGGCGAGCTTGCCGCCGAGGCGCGCGGCCATCGGGATGGCGAACGCGAGGGTCTTGCCGGAGCCGGTCTTGCCGCGACCGAGCACGTCCCGGCCCTTGAGGGTGTCGGGGAGGGTGTCGACCTGGATCGGGAAGGGGCTGTCGATTCCCTGCGCCGTGAGGACGGCAACGAGGGGAGCCGGCACGCCAAGCGCGCCGAAGGAAGTTTCAGACAAAGTGGTGCCTTTCAGGCATCAGAGCCCTCCATCGAACCGTGTGCGCACCCCGAGTGAGGGAATGCAGGCTTCGGAGCCAGGAGGATTCACATGGCGAAGGTGCCAATGGGCACATCCGTTCGCCGTAAGAATGTTCATTCGCAATATGCGCTCGGCCCACCAGGCAGGTGTGCCGCCGCAACAAGAAGAGGGCGTTCTACGACGCAGCGAGCGCAGCGATGCATTCGCAAGTGGTTTCAGTCTAGCGGATGCTGTCAAGCACCCTCCCAGGACCCCCGCTCGGTGTGTTCTAGTCGCGGTCGCCGGTGTAGAACTCGCCGACGGGAACGTCCACCGCGACCGTGTTGCCGGCTTGCGCGAGCGGGCAGGCCCACATCGGGTCGTAGGCGCAGGACGGGTTGTATGCGAAATTGAAGTCGAGGATCAGGGTGTCGTCGCCGACCCCCGGTCCGAGGTCTGCACCCTTGATCGTGTCGAGCAGGTAGCGCCCGCCGCCGTAGGTACCGCCCGGGCGTCCGGCGAGACCGTCCTTGAGCGGCAGGAACAGGCCGCCGCCGTAGCTGCCCAGTCGCCACAGGTCGATCGGGCCGAGGTAGGGCAGCCGCACGATGCCGACCAGGTCGAACGGCACGGTGCCGTCCGTCCCGGTCTCGACCGCGATCCGGTGCGGCTCCGGCGCCCGGTGCACCTCGACCTCGAAACGCCAGTCCGGGTCGTACGGCGCGACCGTGAGCCCCGTGAACGCGGACCGATCGTCGGGCAGCAGGGGCGACGACGGATGCCCCGCGAACAGGTCGTCGCGCCCGCTCCGCCAGAGCTCGTGCCCCGCCGCAGGATTCTGCACGCTCAGCTGGCGCACGCCCGCATACAGTCCGGTCACGCGGCGGCGCCAGTCGGCGAGCTGCAGGGCGCCCAGCGTCGAACTCATGCCGACACCTCCGTCGGCGCAGAATCCCCGTCGGATTCGTCAGGGTCAGCGGATGCGGCGTCGACCGCGTCGATGCCCACGTCGAAACGCCAGGTCGGGGCCAGCCGCTTGAGCTGAAGCATCCGCCACTGCCACATCGCCCAGAACACCGGCCAGCTCGGCAGGGTGAGCGCGCCGGTGCGGAAGATGAGCTGGTCGCGGTAGAGCGTCTTGCCGGTGCCGGCCGGGTCTGCCGACACCGCCATCCGGTGGTCCCAGAGAGTCACGGCCTCGAGGGCGCCGGAGACGCCCCGGCCGGTGTCGCGCACGATGCGCACGCCGTCGCGCCGCTCGGTAGACATCTGCAGCCGGATCACCTGCTTGCCCATCGGCAGGAGGCCGAGCGCGCTCAGCTCGACAGGGTGCTCGCCGGGCTCCCAGATCGAGGGGAAGCCGTCGGCCTCGAGCGACTCCACGCTGATGAGGGGCGAACTCACCTCGCCGAAGACGGCGGGGCTCTGCAGGGCGCGCCACGCGGCATCCGGCGGGCAATCGAGGATTTCTTTCAGGAGAACACGCATGCCCCCAGTCTGTGGCGCTGGGGCATGCAGTACAACTGAGGAGTGGCAATTCGGTACTGGCTCGGGGTCGCGCAGCGCGATAACGTGCAGCGGGGCGTCGCCATGGGCTTCGCGCAGGCCGGCTACCGGCTGCGCACCACGCTCGAGGGCATGCGGGAGAGCGACGGGGTCGTGTACTACTCGCCGAAGACCGCCGTCGAGGGCGAGCTGCTGCGCGAGTTCACTGCGATCGGGTTCGTCGCCGAGGGGAACGCGTACGAATTCCGGAGCCCGGAGACGCCCTCCGGCACCTATGTGCCGTGGCGGCGGCGCATCGACTACGATACGGATGCCGTCAGCACGTCGATCCGCCCGCTCCTGAACGTGCTCGAGTTCACCCGGGAGGATCCCGACTGGGGCTATCAGCTCCGCCGGGGGCTGCTCGAGATCTCCCGGCACGACTACGACGTGATCCGGCGGCAGATGCGCCGCTTGTAGACGCCGGCACGGCATGTTCGCGGGTGCTCCCGCTCGCCCCAGCCGCGTTGATTAGACTCGCGGCTATGACTGGCGATCTCTGGTGGGTGCCCTCGGCCATACTTCTCGCGTTCGTGGTCCTCGGGGTGACCCTCGTCGTCGCATCCGCTCGTCGTCGTCGCCGCGACCGCGAACAGGCCGAAGCTGCGGTGGTCGCAGAACGCGCACGCGCCGCGGCGATCTCCCTGGTGCGGGCCGATGACCAGGTCGGCGCCGCGACCGACGAACTCGGGTTCGCGGTCGCCCAGTTCGGCGAGGCGGCGACCCGGGACTTCGCCGCGGCCCTCGAACTCTCCCGCCGCCAGCTGCGCGATGCCTTCGCCCTGCAGCAGAAGCTCGACGACAGTGTTCCGGACACCGAGTCCGAACGCCGACGCTGGACCGAGCAGATCATCGCGCTCGCCGCTGAGGCGACGACCCGCCTCGCCGAACAGGACCGCGCCTTCACCGCCCGCCGAGGCCGCGAGCGCGACGCCCCGCTCCTCCTCGAGCAGCTCACCCGGCGCGTGGATCGGGTGACCGATCGGGTCGCAGCGGGCGCGGCGAGTATCGACAGGCTCCGGCTCAGTTACGCCCCCACCGCGCTCGCCGCGTTCAGCGGCAACGTGGCCGAGGCCCGCACTGCCCTCGGGCAGGCGAAACAGGCCACGGATGCCGCCGCCGCTCATCTCGCGGCCGTCCCCGGCTACCCGATCGGCGATGAGCTCTCGGCAGCGGAGCTCGGGCTCTTCCACGCCGGCAAGCTCCTCGACGCGATCGAGACCGGAGAGGACCAGCTCCACATCGGCTATGCGACCCTCAGCGCCGCACTCGACTCCGCGGACGCCGAGATATCCGAGGCGCGCACCCTGCGCGACGGGCACGAGGAGTCCGTCGCGGCAGCCGACCTGAACCGGGTGATCACGGCCGCCGATGCGATCGTGGCCGAGTTGCGGCATCCGTCGCGGGTGAGCGACCCGGCCGCCGACCTCGCCCGGCTGCGCGAGGTGCTCGACGGGCTCGACGTCACCCGGTCGGAGGCTCGCAACCAGCAGCTGCGACTCGACAACGCGCGGGCCGCGCTCGCCGGCGCGCTTTTGGCCGCGCGCAGCCAGGGCACTGTGACCCGCGGCTTCATCTCGGCCAACCCCGGCCGGGTCGGTGCGGAGGCCCGCACCCGCCTCGCCGAATCCGAGCGGCTCGTCGCCCTCGCCGAGGCCGAGGCTGACCCCGTGACCGCGCTCGACGCCGCGCGCCGGGCGATGACCCTCGCAACGGATGCCGACGCCCTCGCCCGCTACGACGCTCGCTTCGCCCGCCCGACGGGTAGCCTTTTCCGGTGAGTGAATTCCTGCCCCAGCAGAAGTACCAGGTCCGCTTCGACGTCGGTCTCGCCGGGTTCCAGGCGCTCGCCGGGGACGCGGACGTGATCATCCTCGCGGATGCCCTGCCCACCGTCGGCGACACGGCACCGGCCACGCCCCTGGGCGGGCCCCGCGTGATCGTGGCCGACCTCGGCAACCCGGCGCGCGTCGCCGAGTGGGTGCTCGCGCGTCAGTCCGAGAAGGCCGACCGGTTCTCCGTCGCCGTGATCGCCGTCGGCGAGCAGCGCCGGGACGGTTCCCCGCGCCCGGCAGTCGAAGACTTCCTCCTGGCCGGGGAAGTGATCGACGAACTCGCCCGCCTCGGAATCGACCACTGCTCGCCGGAGGCTGCCGCCCCCTCCGCCGGGTTCCTCGGACTCCATCGCGCCCTCCGCCACCTCGTGAGCGCGTCCGAGACCGCCGTGGCCCTCGGCGCGGCCGGTCGGGGCGACGAGGTTCGCTCCGCCATCGACCTCGCCCGGCCGCACACGGCCACGGATGCCGCCCGGCAATCCGCCGAGATTCGCCGTGTCCGGGAATTCCGGTTTCCGGCCTGACGTTTCATCATCCGCAACCGCCTCGCACGACCCCGATCCACCGACCGAACCAGGAGCACCCCATGAAGGCAGTATTCAACGGCACCACGATCGCCGAAGCCCCCCAGTCCGACCTCGTCAAGATCGAGGGCAACTGGTATTTCCCGCCGGAGAGCGTCAAGCCCGGTTTCCTCGTGGAGAGCGCGACGCCGTACACCTGCCCGTGGAAGGGCGAATGCCAGTACTTCAGCCTCAAAGACGGCGATGCCCTCCTGCAGGACCGCGCCTGGAGCTACCCGACGCCGTACCCCGCATCGTTCGACCGGGTCGGCCAGGACTACAGCGGCTACGTCGCCTTCTGGAAGGAAATCTCCGTCACCGCATAGGGCAGACGCGCGCCTGCGGTGCGTGCGTCGAACGGGCGTGTGCCCGCACGAGGTACCCGACCGAGCGCACGGCGATACTGCCGATCACGAGGGTCACGGTGGCGAGGATGCCGGTTCCGGCGACCGCGGACACCCAGTCCCCCGACGCCCACAGGTTCACGGCCGACCCGGTCCCGGCACCCGGCGCTGCGGCACCTCCGATCCAGTGCAGGGCGTAGGTCCCGCTCGCCGCGGCCGTGAACGTGAACGCCCAGAAGCCGAGGTCGAACCCGAGCCGCCAATAGGCGGCGAGCATCATCACCTGCACGAGGATCAGCAGCACGAACGTCCCGAGCAGGACGGTCTCGAGGGTGTCGAGCCGGCCGCCGTTGGAGGCGAACCAGGCGTTCCCCGCGACCGCGGGCGGGGCGGAGAAGATCGCGAACGTCGGCAGCAGGCGGGCAGGAAGCGCGGGACGGAATGCCATCCTGCCGAGGATGAGCGCACCCAGCAGCACCCAGAACAGCAGCCCGACCCCGATACACGCGACGCTCAGCGTCGTCCAGCCGAACGTTCCCGCCGACTGCCCGGCGATGAAGGCGGCGGCGACCGTCGGAAGAAAGTACCCGGCATGGAGTGTGTCGATGTCGCGCATCCGGAGAGCCAGTTGCGCGACCGACCACGCCCCGAAGGCGAGCGCCACGACCAGGAACCCGACGACGACCCCCTGCACCAGCGCGACCAGGAGCCCGGCGGGCGATCCCTGCAGTGGCCCCGTAAGCGGATGCCCTGAACCGGAACCCGCGGACAGGGACACAGCGACATGGGTGCCCACCAGCATCCCGGTTGTGGGCGCGAGGGCGGCGAACGGTGCCTGCACCGGGTCGGCGAGGTCCCCCCGGATCGTCCCCCCGTTGTTCCGGCTGCGCACGAGGTAATTGGCGAGGACCGCAACCCAGGCGACGAGCGCGAACACCCACAGGGCCTCACCGATCCCAGCGGGCGTGCCGAGGACTCCCGCGGCCATCGTCCAGGTGCCGGCAAGGCCCGACAGCCCGAAGGGGATGCCGAAGCTCGTCAGCGGGGCCCGCCCGGTCCGCAGGACTCTCCGGAACGCGCGAGGGGAAGCCGGCATGATCGTTCCCCTCGGGCCGCTGTTGAACGGACAGTTGTCCTCTCAATAGAATACCGGAGTCGGAGTGACCTGCCGCAAGAGGGCAGCGCGGGGCCGTCAGGCGCGTGCGTTTCGGTCGTTCCGGCCCAGCGCCGGCGTGCCCAGGAGAGGTACGTGAGGGGGCTGACCGAACCGCATAATCCCGTTGAGTAAGGACACGCCCTTGTTCGGGGGGACAATTGGCTGACAGGATTTGCGATCGCGCGTAGTAAAAGTATCGGACCGACAGACATGGTGAGGCTCAGCGGCGGCGGCATGTACAGGCGGCGGATGGCGGAATCCGTGATCGACAAGCTGCTGCGCGAGCAGACCGGAACGCCGGTGCGTTCACCGTGGCACCGTTTCCGCGGGCGTTCCCCGCTCGGCAAACGCTGCGAGGGCTGGTACCTGGCCGCACTCGGCGAGATCGCTGTCGGGAAGAGCCTCGAGGCGCTCAGCTCCGACTGGACGATCTTCCACGCGCTTCCGATCGGCCTCGAAGGCTGGGATATCGACCACCTGATCGTCGGCCCCGGTGGTGTGATCACGGTCAACGCGAAACAGCACCGCTCGGCACGCATCCTCGTCGACAAGGCCGTGCTGACCGTCAACGGACGCACGGTGCCCTACTTGCGCCACGCCGAGTTCGAGGCGAACCATATCACCGACCTGATGAGCGACCGGCGCGCCCAGACCGCACCGGTCCGGCCGACCGTGGTCTTCGTCGGCGCCCGCGAGGTCAAGGTCAGGGCTCGCCCGCCCTTCGTCACGGTGCTCGGCGTCGACGACCTCGTCGGCTGGCTCGAGGCGCTCCCGGTCGTCCTCGACCAGAACGAGTGCGGCCGGCTCACCGGCCTGTTCGACAACCCGGCGATGTGGGCGAACGTGCCCGTCGAGACCGGCGACGACCTGATCGAACGCTTCCAGGCCCTCGACGCGGAGGTCCGCGCCGCCAGCCGACAGCGCCGCATTTACCTTCCGCTCGCGATCTTCATCGGCGGCGGCGCAGCCTTCTTCGGCATCATCGGGCTCGTGTCCGAGGCCATGGGCCTCTCCGGCTGACATTCCGGCGGCCGCGTAAGCCAGCGGGTGCCGTCGGCCGGGCCGTCCCTGTCGCCCCGGCTGCCCGATGCTGTCGGTGTCCGCCGGGATCGCAGGCAGGCCGAGCAGCACCCGCAGCTGGGCGTCGATGAGCGCCACCCAGGGGAGGCGTCCGGATTCTCGGCCGCCGCATCCGGGCTGTCGCCCTGGGTCCACCACTTCGCCTCGAAGGCGCCGGTGTCGAAGGGCACTCGCTGGCCGTTGCTGTATATCGTCGTGCCGGACCACTCCGGGAAGCTGCCGGCCGGGAGCGTCAGAGTTGGCACCGGCGTCTCACCGGATCGGCGTGCGCCAGGCATTCACCGCCCGTCGGGCAGGCGCCTGCTCCGGTCACGCCCGCTCCTGTCACGCCCGGCCGGTGGCCGGTCTCCCGGCCCGGCCTAGAGTCCGGCCGACGCCGCGGCGCGCCGCCGAGCCGCCGCAGTGATCTCCCGGCTCGTCCAGGTGACGAGGTGGTCACTGTTGAAGCCGCGCCCGCACAGCCCGCAGGCGAGGGCGCGCGTCGGCCTCCGGTACCGGTAGTGGATGTGGCCGGCCGGGCAGACGCCCACCCACGGGGCGAGCTCGTTGGCGATCTCGCCGTCGTGCGTGCGCTTGCCGTCGTAGCCCAGGTCGCGGGCGATGGACTTCCACTTCGGGCCGTGGCCGGCGCGCGGGCCGGCGAGCGCGTGCCCGACCTCGTGCAGCAGGATCTGGTGCACGTCGTCGTCCTCGTACCGGGAGGCGAGGTAACGCGAGATCGTGATGCGTTTCGCCGTGAAGTTGCACAGCCCGGCGCGTTTCTTGGCGTTGTCGAACGCGAAGGTCCAGCCGGCGTCGAGGTGCAGGTCGATGAGCGCTTCGGCCCAGCGCCGCACGCGGGTGAGGTCCGCCATCAGGGCGCCGCCGCAAATCCGGCGGGTTCATTCGCTCGCTGCGCCACCCGAATGCCTCGCGCCAGGGGCGTGGTCTGCTCCACTCGAACCGAGTAGAGCTTGTCGTCGCCGGCGGCTCGGATGCCGCGGCCGTCCGTGTTGTTCATCACAAACCACAGTGTGCCATCCGGGCCGGGCACCACGTCACGCAGCCGGCCGCAGGTGTTGACGAACCACGCGCTCGCCGCGCCTGTTGAGGAGTCGACCCGCCAGAGTCGTTCGCCCCGCAGTGCCGCGAGGAACAGAGTGTCCCCGACGATCGCGAGCCCGCTCGGACTGGCCTCGGGCGTGCGCCACTGCACGACCGGGTCGGTGTACCGCGGGTCGTGCGCGATGCCCTCGGCGTCCGGCCAGCCATAGTCGGCTCCCGGCGTGATCAGGTTGAGTTCGCCCCACGTCGACTGCCCGAACTCGCTCGCCCACAGCCGGCCGCGCGAATCCCAGGCGATGCCCTGCGGATTCCGGTGCCCATATGAGTAGACGAGCGTCCCGAACGGATTGTCCGGCGGCACGGCGCCGGTCGGCGTCATCCGGAGAATCTTCCCACCGAGCGACCCGAGGTCCTGCGCGGCCGCGGTGTTCCCGGCGTCGCCGGTCGTCGCATAGAGCATTCCGTCCGGCCCGAAGCGGATGCGCCCGCCATCGTGATTGCCTGCCCGCGGGATCCTCGAGAGCACCGGTTCGGGGCTCCCGAGCGTGAGGCTTCCGAGGGTGCCGGTGAGCGGCATCCGCACGATCTGGTTGGAGGTGGTGCCGGTGAAATACGCGTACACCCAGCCCCCGGGTCCCGCGCTGGGGGCCCCGACGGCCGCGGCCGGGTCGGCGAGGTAGGCGAGGCCGAGCAGCCCGCCCTCGCCGCGCGCGACGACACCGGGAACCGTGCCCGCGTCGCGGAGTCCGCCGGACAGCAGCTCACGCACGCGTGCGGTGCCCCGCTCACTGATCAGGGTGCCGCCGCCGGGCAGGCGAAGGATCGACCACGGCACCTCGAGGCCCGAGGCGAGGACGACGGGGTCCCCGACCGGCTCGACGGGCCCCACGCCCTCACCGGGGCCCTGGCCGGGTCCGGTGTTCGGGTCGCCCGGTTGCGCCCCGTGGTCAGGACTCGGCACACCGGTCGAACCCGGGGATGGCGTCGCGGGTGACGGCCCCGACGATGCGGATGCCGCTGCGGGCGTTTCTGGCGCGTCGGAGGTGCACGCCACCAGTACCGGGGCGATCAGCGTGATTACTGCGAGCACGGCCAGGTGCCGGACCACCCGGCCGGCATGGTGCGCCGAACGCCGGGCATGCCGCACTCCACGCGGCTGCGTCGGCGGGAGTGCGCACCCCTGTGCCGGCTCGTGCGGCGGCATCCACTCGTCCACTGCGACCTCCCGACTCCTCCTGCACCGGCCCGCTGCCGCGGGGCCTGCCCTACCGTGTGCCCGCGCATCCGGAACAGTGGGGGAACCGGCTACGCCCGTTCCCCCAGAATGCCCCCGTCCACCGACATCGACCACCGGGTTGCCGCAGCGTCCTCCGCGTGGTCCGTTCCCGCGACTGCCGTCGCGACTGTTTGCGCAGCCCGCTCCCACATCGGAGGGCGCGGCTTGCGGAAACCGGCGCGGGCGCGAGCACGCGCCAGGGGGGTTAGCGGCCCTGGCCCCGCTCGGCGATGATGGACTCGACGACTGCGACGGCGACGAGGGACCCTTCGAGCTGCTCGACGGATGCCCCGGCCTTCTCCCGCAGGAACACGGCGGCGGTGAGGTCGGTGAGGGCCCCCTCGAGGTCGCCCTGCTCGAACAGGACCTTCCCGCGGTTCTCCCGCGCGAACGCCGCAACCGCGCTCCACTCGTGCGTCTCGGCCTCGAGAACGCAGTGGGTGAGCTCGCTCCCGGCTTCATCGAGCTTGCCCTGGAACTGCATCACCTGGGCCCGGCGGATGCGGCTGGCCGCGAGTTCCTCCCGGGATCCGGTGAACCGGGCCTGGCGCAGGGCGGCGTTGGCCATGTCGAAGGCCTCGTCGAGGCGTCCGATCAGGCGCAGCAGCGCGATCTTCTCGTTGAGCGCGGACAGGCTGCGCAACTCGCCGAGTTCGTCGAGGCGCTGCCCGGCGGCGAGCAGGTCGACTTTTTCACGGAGAGTGACGGCGTCGTAACCAATGATGATGGGCAGGGTGTAGTCCAGAGGCAAGGGCGGCCGGGTGTGCCGCGGACGATCGGGTTCCCTAACAGGATATCCCGACCATGCCGCGGCGACACCCGTACGGGGGTGTGCCGGCGAACTTTCCGGCCCGGCCCCGGTCCGCTCGCCGCACTCCGCTAGTACCCCGTGTACGTGTCCTTGACGTAGGAGTCGACTCCCTCGGCCATGCACGCCTTCATCGACGCCTCGTAGCTGCTCCAGTTCGTCTTTGCGTCCGAGCCGTACATGCTGAGGTTCTCGCCGAACGATCCGACGACATTCATGAACGTTCCCACGTCACTCGTCACCGCCCCGATCGGCACCGCGCCGCTGTACCCCGTTTTCGCGGCGATCCGGGTCTGGAGGTCGGCCTTGGCGGCGTTGAAGATGTCCTCGGCCGTCGCGTTCGGGCCGAGCCCCGCGCCGGCGCCCAGCGTGGGTGTCGCGCTGTTCGAGGACGGCAGGGTGAGGATCTCGCCCTTGCCGTTCGCCCAGTCGTTGAGGCACTTCGTCGCGAGCATCGCGAGGTCGACCTGTGCTTGGATGACCGTTCCGGCCTTGTCGATCGCGTCGGCGACCGCACCACCGGCTCCCGCGGCCCTGAGGCCGGCTGCCGCGAGTTTCAGCCCGACGGCGGCGACCTTGGCGACCATCAACTGGGCGAGGGACACCCCCGTCGCGACGGTGATCACGGCGGCGAGCATGCGTTGGCTGATCGAACTGAACCAGTTGCCGACCTTCTCGCGGGTGCTGTAGCGGTGAATCTTGGCCTCGACGTAGCGGTCCCTGTCCATGATCACCCACGCGGTCTGGTCCCTCGACGCGTCGGCGTAGTCCCAGCCGTCGAAGCGGTTGCCTTCGATGTCCTCGGCCTGCAGCTGCACCGTGGTGCCGCGCGTGTACCGGTTGCCGGTCCCTCCCGGGCAGTTGCCGGGCGTGGTCGCCGACAGGTCCTTCCCGGAGATCGTGTAGCAGATGATCGTCAGGTCGAGGGTGTTCGGGCCGGAGACGTTGCCCTGGGCATCCACCACGCGTGTCGGGCCGGTGCCGTCGGTGCTTCCCCCCACCGAGTAGGTGTACTGCCCGGCAACGGTCACGGCGGTGGTCACGGTGCGGCCGGGGCGCGAATAGAGAGGCGGGCATCCGCCGTCGTCGACGACGATCTTCTTGGCGGTCTCCGGGTCGAGGGCGGATGCCTGGCCCGAATCGTCGATGACCCGAACGTTCAGCCCGATGGGCGCGCAGTACTCGAGGCGATAGCTGCCGCCGCCATAGACCTTGGCGCGACCTTCGAAGAAGCCCTGGGAGGTGCCGAACTCCGCCATTTCGTCCAGGCCCGAGGCGTTGACCATGCTCGTGATCGGCACGAGATTGGGGGACCCGGCGATGGCGGCAGGCAGCAGGTAGCCGGCCTGGCCCCGGGGCAGTTCGCCGGCGCGTTCGCAATAGCTCTCGTCGGCTGACAGGGGAGCGATCATGTAGGAGCCGCCCTGCGGAAGGTTCACGATGGGTGGCTTGCAGCTCGTGTTGTACCAGCCGGCGGTCAGCGTGATGGCGCTGTTGACCCGCGCGAGGTCGATCTCCGTTCCCCCGGATGTCCCCTGGTTGCCGTTCCAGACGACACCCTGTTGGGTGCTGCTGCTCCAGCGCACCGAGGCGGTGTTACCGGTGTAGCCGCGCCAGCCCATGATGGCGTATTCCGGTTCCGTCGTGGTCAGGTGCAGGCGTCCCGTGGCGACCATCGAGTCCGTGGTGGTGACCACGTGGTAGCCGCCGAGTGCGCTGTTGCTGGTCGTGGTCGTGGATGCGACGTCGCCGCACTGCGTGAGGGGGCCGTCGTGTGCCCACGAGGCGCCGGCGGGCTCGCCCGTGCGCGCGGCGAAGTAGTCGCGGATCGCTTTCGAGACGACGGTGACCGTCACGCACTTGACCATGCTGAACTGGGCTCCGACCTGGAACCTGTCAGCCCAGGGCACGGTGAGTTGTGTCGTCGCGGTGGTGGCACCGCTTTTGAGCAGCTGTCCGGTCGGAGCCGCCAGCAGCGTCGTCGGGGTGTTGTCGCGTGACGAGCCGCCGAGCCACGAACCGAACGTTGCGGTGGGCTTAGCGGTGGCCACGACGGTGATCTTCGTTCCGGGAACGTATCCGGCCTCGCCGCCGACGGTGCAGGCTCCAGACGAGGGCTTCAGGCCCCAGCTGGTGGACGGCCGATCGGCGGCTGTCACCGCGACGCTGCCGCCCTCGGTGACGGGGAGGTCGACCACCGTGCAGGCCTTGACGCGGAACGTGGCGGCGACCGCGCGATCGGCGGTCATCGCCACCTGGGCGGAGTACGGGCCGGTGAGGGTCGCTCCGGTGAGGGCGTCGAGCTCCAATTCGGATTGGGTGTGTTCTTCGGAGAGGTTGGCGGGAACGAGCGTCAGGTCCACGATGGTGCCCGCTGCGTAGCGGGAGAAGCCGGCCTTCTGGTCGGCCAGCTCCTGCGCGGTGGACCCGTACGGACTGGCGCAGTTCGGCCGGGTATTCGCGCGCGCCCAGCCTTGCGCGTAGGGGTCGAGCAGGCCCCAGTCCACCGTGGGGGTCAGCTTCAGGGTGAAGCAGGTCGGCGCGTAGTGCTCGGTGTAGCCGACGCGGATGAATCCGGTCACGACGAACAGGAAGGACCGTCCCTGCGAAAGACGCATCGAGCCGTCGATCGTCCAGCTGTCGACGGCGTAGTCGGAATGTGCGTATGCCGTGGCGCGCAGCAGGCTGCCGGTGACGACGCCGAGCTTGTCGTCACCGCAGCGCACGGAGTCGCCGTAGTCGATGGTTCCGAAGACGATCGGGTATGCGCACAGCCTGGCGTCGGCCGTTCCGCTCACGACGGCGCCGGGGGCGTCGTCTCGAGAGACGAAGGTGACTCTGTACTCGGTGCTGACGGGGGCGAACTGGGCGGTCGTCACCGGGGTGAGCGTGCAGCTGCCCGCGAGCGCGGGCCCGTTGCATCCGACGCCGGGGAGGTCGAAGTACACCCGGCCGACGGCGGCGGCACCGGTCGTCGTCGTGGTCCAGCTGGCGGTGATCGGGTCGCCGTATACCCACTCGTCGGGGGTCGGGGAGAACGTCACCGCGAGGTCCGTGCCCCGGGCTGACGCGGTGAATTGCGTCACGCTGTGCGACGCTTCGTTGTCGGCGTCGCCGTCGTAGTGCGCGTACAGGGTGTTCTCGCCCATCCGCACGGATGCCCCGGGCAGGGTGCATGCGCCGGTCCCGTCTGCGGCGCAGAGGGTGTCGTTCGAACCGGTGAGGATGATCGTGCCGGTGGGCGCAGGGCTGGTCTGGGAGCCGGCCTGCAGCACCCGGGCGGAGACCGGGAGGGCGTCGCCCGCGCGAGCCCCGTCCGGGACGACCACCGCGACGCTCGTGGCGCGTTTGTCCACGGTGGCCGTCAGGTCCGCGGTCGCGGCGCTCGTGTCGACACCGTCACCCGGTGTGGACGCGGACAGGGTGAGGGACCCTGCGTGCAGGGTGGGGACCGCGACCGTGCCGCGGAAGAACCCGGTGGCGCCGCTGCGGGTCAGGCTCAGGGGGTAGTCGGTGCCCAGCACGGTGACCGTGGCCGGCACCGAACGGGAGGACCCCGTCAGGGTGCCGCTCGGCTCGGCCGTGACCGTGACCGTGAGGCTGTCGCCGACCGTGACCGGCTGAACGGCCAGGGACAGGTCGGTCGTGGGCGCGCTGACCGCGAGGTCGAGGACCGGGCTCGACGTGGAGGCCCGCAACGGCCCGTACTCGACGCTCGCGTGCACGGCCAGGGTGCCTCCGCGGAGGTTGGCGACGGTCACCGTTCCGCTCAGTCCCTCAGGGGACCCGAACAGTTGCGTGGTGCCGATGGCCGTGCCGGTGGCGTCCAGGAGATCCGCTCGTGTGCCGGCGGCGAGTCCCGTCGACGAGAAGGAGAGCCAGGCGGCCGTGATGGTCAGCTCGACGGACGCGCCGGCGACGAGCGCTGCGCCGGGGTCGGTCCGGGAGACCGTGAGCTGGGGGACGGGAACCGGCTGCACGGTCGTGACGGCAGGGTCCGAAGCGGCAGGCGCCAGTTCGCTCGCCGCGGTGAAGGTGACCACCGCACGGATGCCGTGGGCCCCGGCGACGAGCAGGGTGGGGGCCGCGGTGCCGTGGCCTGCCGTGTCGAGGGTGATCGTGCCGAGGTCGCTGACCGTCGCATCCGGGGCCGTCGCCGTGAGGTTCACCTGGGTCACGAGGTCGAGCGGAACGCCGCTGAGGTCGACCGTCACCGGGAAGGCGGTGCCGAGCGGCGCCGAGGCGGGGGCGCCGACGGTGACCGAGGGGGTGTAGTTCCGCAGCGCGGAGACCGGCACCACGTCGGTGCGCGTGGCATAGAGGCCGTCGCCGGTGTACTCGGCGCGGAGCACGGGGTGCGCACCGGGTGCGGACAGCCGCAGGGTGACCGAGCCGTCTGCCAGGTTGCCCGTGGCGAGGATGCCGCCGGAGGCATCCAGGATGCGGATGCCGCCGGTCGGCACGGCGCGGTTCGGTGCCGCCGCATAGCTGAGGGTGAGGGTGCGGTCGCTCGGGGTGAGGTCGCCCGTCCAGACGGCGACGGGGGTCGAGGCGATTGCCAACGCGACCGTCAGCGCATCGGTCGCGTTCGACGGCTCGTACTGAGACGTCGTGTCGAAGTAGGAGGCCTGCACGGCGGCAGTGCTCGCCTGGGTCGGAGTGAACTTGTAGCGCGCCGTGCCGTCGGCGGCGAGGTCTACTCGTGCAGAGGAGCGGTCGGGCAGGGTGAAGGTCACGGCACCGGGCAGGGTCGTCTCGCCGGCGGCTGCCGTCGTCGTGGCGACGAGGGTGACGGGGGTGCCGATCTCCACCGTGTCGACCGTCGCGGCGCCGGCCGAGATGGTGAGCGTGGTGCTCGTGAGGCCGGCGCCGATCGAGACGGTCTGGCCGGCGGATGTGGCCGGGGCGTGGTCCGCGTCGCCGACCACGGTCGCCGCCAGCGTGTAGCTGCCGATCGGCAGGAGTCCCGTGAGAACCACGCTTCCGGTGCCGTGCTGGTCGGTGACGGTGACGCTGCCGGTGGCCACGAGGGCGGAGGTGCGGGTGTTGCGCACCTCGACCGTGCGCGGTCCGTCCAGGTCCGAGGTGACGTCGACGGTCATCGCGTGGGCGCTTCCGCGCGGCACCAGGGTCGGTGAGGAGGCCGGCTGCAGGGCGGCGGAGACGCTCGTTCGGGCCGGGGCGATGGTGATCGTCGACGTGGTCTCGGAGGCCTCGAATCCGGTGGCCGGAACGAAGGCGAAGCGCAGGTCGGTGCTTCCCGCGTGGAGGGCGGTTGTGGGGATGCTGAGCGTCTGGGTCAGCTTGGACGACTCGGTGAGCAGGGTCTGGCCCGCCCAGACCTGGATCGTCCCCTTCACCACGGTGCCGTAGTCGGCGTTCGGCGCCGTCACGACGGCGGAGGCGTTGATCACCGTACCGAGGGTGAATGGCGGGTTGTAGACGGTGGCGACGATCTGGGTCGGGTCAGGGACGATGACCGCGCCGACCTGGTAGTGGCCGGAGCTGGGCTTGAACAGGGCGGATCCCGCGTAGTCGGCGGTGATGTACGGATCGGAAAGGAGGGTGACCTGCTTCTCCGCCGAGCCGTCCACGAGGGTGAGGGTCTCGGTGGTCCCGTCGATCGTGACGTCGACGGTTCCGTCCGGCTTCATCGACGTGGCGTAGGTCGGGGCGACCGTCACGGTCACGGTCGCCGGTCCGTTCACCGCGGCGGCGGCATCCGTGCTGATGGTGACCTCGGTGTCGGCGAGGAACGACCAGATGCGCACGTTCGAGGTGCCGGCGGCGACGGCGGTGCCGGCCGGTTCGAAGCTGAAGCTGAGCGGATGCGAGCCCGGATCGAGCGGAGCCATGCCGCTCAGGGAGGCGCGGGCGACGTGCGGGTCGCCGGGCGCGAGGGCCAGGGCGACCCGGGCGCCGAGGGGGACGGCGCCGTCGAGGAACTGCACGGTGCCCATCGGGTCGCCGTCCGGAACGGTGACCTCGGCCGAGAGGATGGGTGTCGCACCGAAGCCGTCGAATCCGATGCTGAGCACGGGCTCGATCAGTGCGGGCGCGACCGCCGTCGACGGGGTGACGCCCGCCGCCTGGGCGGGTGCCGCAACGGTGACGGCCGGAACGACGCCGGCGACGAGGGCGACGACCACGAGCATGGCGACCCGCCCGCCGGCGGCGGTCAGGGGCAGGGTGCGCTGCCACGGGCGGCGCGGCGCGCTCGTGCCCGCGGTCGTTGCGGCGGATGCGCTGGGCACGGCCGCGACGATGACGGCGAGGGCCATCCCGGTGAGGGCGAGGAGTGCCGCGAGGATCGCCGCGAGCACGAGCAGCCCGGTGGCGCTGGTGCCGTCGCCGTCGATCGCGCGTGATGCAGCGGTGCCGGCCCAGGTGAGGCCGGCGGACACACCGGCGCCCACGACGACGAAGAGAAGCAGGGGGACCAGGCGCTGGCGCAGGCCGATGATCGCGATGCGGACAAGTGCTCGGAGGGAGCGGGGAGCGTCGAGCGTGGCCGCGAGCAGGGCGGGCAGGAGGAGGAGCAGGGCCAGCGTCGGAACGGACGGGACGGCGGCCACGAGGGCGATGCGGGTGCCGCGAGTGAATCGCGTCCCCTCGGGCTCGCGCACGCGGGCGTTCCGCACGAACAGGACAACGGCCACGATCAGGGCCGCAGCGCTCGCGGGAAGCGTCAGGATCGTGGCGAGCACCAGGGCGACGAGCGTCAGCAGCAGGGCGAGCGCGAGCCGGGGAAAGGTGCGCGCCGCGCCGAGCAGGGAGCGGCCGACCCGGGGCGCGCTCGCGCGAACGCCCTGGGGGAGGTGGGCCCGGCGGTGCAGGACCCCGACCGCGACGATTCCGAAGACCAGGAGCGCGGCACTGACGACGGTGATGAGCGTGGTGACGATCGTGGCCCAGACGAGTGCGCCGTCGGCCGTTTCGGCCAGCCGACCGCCGACGAAGGTGCCACCGAGAAGGAGGAAGACCATCAGCACGAGGGGGCCGGCGGCCACGGAGGCGGCGGCAACGCCCGCAGTGCGCAGCAGCATCATCGGCGACACGCTGCGGCGTAGTCGCTCGGAAAAGGACACACGTTCGAACTCGACAGCAGACATCGCTTGGACCCCCGGAGATCAGCGCGCTACCGTGCACGACAGTGTCTCGGAGCCTAGTGGTTTTTTCCAGCCTCGATCGGGTTTTTTATTGCAACGATTTGTCTTCGTCGCCGGGGGCCCCTTCGCGGGGCCGCAACGTCACCAAACGTTCATGTTCTGCTCCGGCTCAGTTGCCGATCTGGAACACCGTGCGGCCGGGCAGCGGGGACGGCGTCGCCGTCGCATCCGTGGTCACGAGTGCGGTCGCCATGAACTGGCGCAGCTCCGCGCCCTCGACGACTTTGGCCGGGTGCGGGCCGCCGGCGAGCAGCCGCGGCACCCAGGTCAGGTCGACCGGCGAGAGCGTCGCGACGAGCACGATGTTGCCGAACCGGCGCCCCTTGAGCACCTGGGTCTCGGCGAGGCCGATCACGTGCGGGAACACCGCGGAGAGCGTCGCCGCCTGCGCGCGCGCGAAGGCGAGCCCCGGCCCGTCGGCGACGTTCACGACGAGCACCCCGCGCGGGCTCAGCAGCGGCCGGGCGAGCTCGTAGAATTCGCGGCTCGTCACGTGGGCGGGGGTGCGCGCCCCCGAGAAGATGTCGACGACGACGAGGTCGGTCGTGCCGTGCAGCCCGGCGGGCAGCTTGGCGAGCACCTCGCGGGCGTCGCCGTGCCGCACCCGCAGGTTCGCGCGCTTGTCCCAGGGCAGCTCGGCCCGCACGAAGTCGATCAGGTCGCTCTCGATCTCGACGACCTGCTGCCGCGAGCCGGGCCGCGTCGCCTCGACGTACCGGGGGAGGGTGAGCGCACCCGCGCCGAGGTGCACGGCCGTGATGGCTTCGCCCACGTCCCCGAGCAGGTCGATGACGTGCCCGATCCGCTGCACGTACTCGAAGAACAACTCACCGGGGTTGTCGATGTTCACGTGCGACTGCGGCGTGCCGTCGACGATGAGCTCGAAGCTCCCCGGAACGAACCGGTCCGGCTGTATTTCCGCGGTCATCCCGCTCAGCTTCAACGTGACCGACGGATGCTGCACTTCTGACCTGCTCATCCCCCCAGTCTCCCCCACGCACCCCCACCACCACTCCGCGAGAGTACGAAATAGGCCCCTTCAGCGGCGCCGAAAGGGCCATTTCTCCGCTCTCGCGGAAGGTGGGCGGCGGGGCGGGGGGAGCGGATGCGGCGGGTTATACCTGAGAAAATGGTGAAGGTCAAGATTGGGGTGGACATAGGGGGAAAGACAGCCTATAGTTGATCTTTGCGCTCCCAGACAAATCTATGCCTTCATATTGCGGTCGGCTTTGCGTGCTCAAGCCACCTTGAGGCATACCTCGTTCAAACTGAG
Organism: Cryobacterium sp. MDB1-18-1; assembly: GCF_004402735.1. Classification (NCBI taxonomy): domain Bacteria; kingdom Bacillati; phylum Actinomycetota; class Actinomycetes; order Micrococcales; family Microbacteriaceae; genus Cryobacterium; species Cryobacterium sp. MDB1-18-1. The sequence continues at coordinate 88,306 of NZ_SOFR01000032.1, forward strand.
GGTCTGGGGAGCGTACTCGGAATTCATTACTAACAGTGACTAGACCTGACGGGGTCTACGGAGGTTATTTCCTTGGCTGCTGCGCGCAACGCAACCACCAACTCACCCAAGAACGGCCGCGCTGCAGGGCGTCTGTCGTTCGCAAAGATCACAGACAATCTGACGGTCCCGGACCTGCTCGCCTTGCAGACGGAGTCCTTCGATTGGCTTGTCGGAAACGACAAGTGGAAGAAGCGTGTCGAAGAAGGTCAGGCGCAAGGTCGCCAGGACCTCCCGACCCGCACCGGGCTCGACGAGATCTTCGAAGAGATCTCCCCGATCGAGGATCTCGGCGAAACGATGCAGCTGTCGTTCACCAACCCCGAGCTCGAGCCTGAGAAGTACACCATTGACGAGTGCAAGGAAAAGGGCAAGACCTATTCCGCACCCCTCTATGTGAACGCTGAGTTCATGAACCACCTCACCGGTGAGATCAAGACCCAGACCGTGTTCATGGGTGACTTCCCGCTGATGACCCCCAAGGGCACCTTCGTGATCAACGGCACCGAGCGTGTCGTCGTTTCACAGCTCGTGCGCTCGCCCGGTGTGTACTTCAACCGTGAGCAGGAGAAGACCTCCGACAAGGACATCTACTCCGCCCGCGTCATCCCGAGCCGTGGAGCCTGGCTCGAATTCGAGATCGACAAGCGCGACCAGGTCGGCGTTCGCATCGACCGCAAGCGCAAGCAGTCCGTAACCGTGTTCCTCAAGGCACTCGGCCTCACGAGCGAGCAGATCCTCGAAGAGTTCAAGGGCTTCGCGTCCATCGAGCTCACCCTTGAGAAGGACAACATCCTCACCAAGGAAGAAGCCCTCAAGGACATCTACCGCAAGCTGCGCCCGGGAGAGCAGGTCGCCGCCGAGGCAGCCCGCGCGCTCCTCGACAACTTCTTCTTCAACTCCAAGCGTTACGACCTGGCCAAGGTTGGTCGTTACAAGATCAACCGCAAGCTCGGCATCGAAGCGCCGCTCAGCTCTTCCGTGCTGACGCTCGAGGACATCCTCGCCACGATCAAGTACCTGGTTGCCCTTCACGACAACCAGACCACGATCTCCGGCATCCGTGAGGGCGTCCCCACCGACATCCGCATCGACATCGACGACATCGACCACTTCGGCAACCGTCGTATCCGCGCCGTCGGCGAGCTCATCCAGAACCAGGTCCGCACCGGCCTGTCCCGCATGGAGCGCGTCGTCCGCGAGCGCATGACCACGCAGGACATCGAAGCGATCACCCCGCAGACCCTGATCAACGTGCGCCCCGTCGTCGCCGCGATCAAGGAGTTCTTCGGAACCAGCCAGCTGTCGCAGTTCATGGACCAGAACAACCCGCTCGCCGGCCTCACGCACAAGCGCCGCTTGTCCGCGCTCGGCCCGGGTGGTCTGTCCCGTGACCGCGCCGGCGTCGAGGTGCGAGACGTTCACCCCTCGCACTACGGCCGCATGTGCCCGATTGAAACCCCAGAAGGCCCGAACATCGGCCTGATCGGTTCGCTCGCCTCGTTCGCGCGGATCAACGCCTTCGGATTCATCGAGACCCCGTACCGTCGTGTCGTCGACGGCGTCATCACGACGACCATCGACTACCTGACCGCGAGCGAAGAAGACGAGTTCATCGTCGCCCAGGCCAACGCGCCGCTGACCAAGGACGCCCGGTTCGCCGAGCCCCGGGTCCTCGCACGTAAGAAGGGTGGCGAGGTCGACCTCTTCCCCGCAGAAGACATCGGCTACATGGATGTCTCCCCGCGCCAGATGGTGTCCGTCGCGACCTCCCTCATCCCGTTCCTCGAGCACGACGATGCGAACCGCGCCCTCATGGGTGCGAACATGCAGCGCCAGGCCGTTCCTCTCCTCATGAGTGACAGCCCGCTCGTCGGTACCGGCATGGAGGTCTTCGCGGCCATCGACGCCGGCGACGTCATCACCGCCGACAAGTCGGGTGTGGTGATGGAGGTTTCGGCCGACGTCGTCACCATCCAGCTTGACGAGGGTGGCACGCAGGACTACTACATGCGTAAGTTCGCGCGCTCCAACCAGGGCACGAGCTACAACAACCGCGTCATGGTCACCGCAGGTGAGCGGATCGAAGCCGGCGAGGTCATCGCCGACGGTCCCGCCACCGACAACGGAGAGCTCGCCCTCGGTAAGAACCTCCTCGTGGCATTCATGCCGTGGGAAGGCTACAACTACGAGGACGCGATCATCCTGAGCCAGAACCTGGTCAAGGACGACACCCTCTCCTCGATTCACATCGAGGAATACGAGGTCGACGCCCGCGACACCAAGCTCGGCAAGGAAGAGATCACCCGCGACCTGCCGAACGTCTCCCCGGACCTGCTTGCAGACTTGGACGAGCGTGGCATCATCCGCATCGGCGCCGAGGTTCGCCCCGGCGACATCCTGGTCGGAAAGGTCACGCCGAAGGGCGAGACCGAGCTTTCCGCCGAGGAACGCCTGCTGCGCGCCATCTTCAACGAGAAGAGCCGCGAAGTTCGCGACACCTCGCTCAAGGTGCCCCACGGTGAGCGCGGAACGATCATCGGCGTCAAGGTGTTCGACTCGCAGGATGGCGACGACGAGCTCGGCTCTGGCGTCAACCAGCGTGTTGCCGTCTTCATCGCCCAGAAGCGCAAGATCACCGAGGGTGACAAGCTCGCCGGCCGTCACGGCAACAAGGGTGTTATTTCCCGCATCCTGCCGATCGAGGACATGCCGTTCCTCGCAGACGGTACCCCGGTCGACATCATCCTCAACCCGCTCGGTATCCCCGGTCGCATGAACTTCGGCCAGGTGCTCGAAACGCACCTCGGCTGGATTGCGAAGCAGGGCTGGGACGTGGAAGGCAAGCCCAAGTGGGCCGCCAACCTGCCCGAGCAGGCGCACCACGCCACACCGAACACCAAGGTCTCCACCCCGGTGTTCGACGGTGCGTTCGAGATCGAGATCGAGGGTCTCCTCGACTCGACGACGAAGACCCGCGACGGCGTGCGACTGATCGACTCCACCGGAAAGACGCAGCTGTTCGACGGCCGCTCCGGCGAGCCGTTCCCGAACCCGATCTCGGTCGGCTACATGTACATCCTGAAGCTGCACCACCTCGTCGACGACAAGATCCACGCTCGTTCGACCGGTCCGTACTCCATGATCACGCAGCAGCCGCTGGGTGGTAAGGCGCAGTTCGGTGGACAGCGATTCGGTGAGATGGAGGTCTGGGCGCTCGAGGCATACGGTGCCGCGTACGCCCTGCAGGAGCTCCTGACCATCAAGAGCGACGATATCCTCGGCCGCGTCAAGGTGTACGAGGCCATCGTCAAGGGTGAGAACATCCAGGAGCCCGGCATCCCCGAGAGCTTCAAGGTCCTCATCAAGGAAATGCAGTCGCTGTGCCTGAACGTCGAGGTGCTGTCCTCGGACGGAACCGCCGTCAGCCTGCGCGACACGGATGACGAGGTGTTCCGCGCTGCGGAAGAGCTCGGCATCAACATTTCCACCCGCTTCGAATCATCCTCGATCGACGACATCTAGGGCCGGGCAGAATGACAAATACTCCGAACACTCTTCAAGGAGAGAAATTGCTCGACGTAACCACGTTTGACGAGCTTCGAATTGGCCTGGCGACCGCAGACGACATCCGTCGCTGGTCGCACGGTGAGGTCAAGAAGCCCGAAACCATCAACTACCGCACGCTCAAGCCGGAAAAAGACGGCCTGTTCGGCGAGCAGATCTTCGGACCGTCCCGGGACTGGGAATGCTCATGCGGTAAGTACAAGCGAGTTCGCTTCAAAGGCATCGTCTGCGAGCGTTGTGGCGTAGAGGTCACCAAGTCGTCGGTGCGTCGTGAGCGGATGGGCCACATCGAGCTCGCCGCCCCCGTCACTCACATCTGGTACTTCAAGGGAGTCCCCTCCCGTCTCGGCTACCTGCTGGACATGGCACCGAAGGACCTCGAAAAGGTCATCTACTTCGCTGCGTACATGGTCATCACGGTCGACGAAGACGGCCGTCACCAGGACATGCCGGGCCTTGAGAACGAGCTTCGCCTCGAGATCAAGACCCTCGAAGGCCAGCGCGATTCCCGGATCGCCGACCGCCTCGTCCGCCTCGAAACCGACCTCGCCGCACTTGAGGCCGAGGGCGCCAAGAGCGACCAGAAGAAGCGCACCAAGGACGCCGCCGAGAAGGAAATGGGGCAGGTCCGCAAGTCCCTCGACGAGCAGATCGCGCACCTCGAGCGCGTGTGGGAAGACTTCCGCACCCTCAAGGTCGGCGACCTCAAGCCCGAGGACAGCGTCTTCCACGAGCTCCAGGACCGTTTCGGCATGTACTTCGAGGCCTACATGGGCGCCGAAGCCATCAAGAAGCGCCTGCTGGCCTTCGACCTGGTCACCGAGAGCGAAAACCTGCACCTGCAGATCGCCGAGGGCAAGGGTCAGAAGAAGATCCGCGCCATCAAGCGTCTCCGCGTGGTCAACGCCTTCATCATGACCGGCAACTCGCCGGCCGCGATGGTGCTCGACGTCGTCCCGGTCATCCCGCCCGAACTGCGCCCGATGGTGCAGCTCGACGGTGGCCGTTTCGCCACGAGCGACCTCAACGACCTCTACCGTCGTGTGATCAACCGCAACAACCGCCTGCGTCGCCTCCTTGACCTCGGTGCCCCCGAGATCATCGTGAACAACGAGAAGCGGATGCTGCAGGAAGCTGTCGACGCACTGTTCGACAACGGTCGTCGCGGCCGTCCCGTCACGGGTACTGGCAACCGTGCCCTCAAGTCCCTGAGCGACATGCTCAAGGGCAAGCAGGGTCGTTTCCGCCAGAACCTCCTCGGCAAGCGCGTCGACTACTCCGGCCGTTCGGTCATCGTCGTCGGCCCGCAGCTCAAGCTGCATCAGTGTGGTCTGCCCAAGCAGATGGCACTCGAGCTGTTCAAGCCGTTCGTGATCAAGCGCCTGATCGACCTGAGCCACGCTCAGAACATCAAGGCCGCCAAGCGCATGGTCGAACGTTCACGCCCGCAGGTCTGGGACGTGCTCGAGGAGATCATCCGCGAGCGCCCCGTGCTGCTGAACCGTGCGCCCACCCTGCACCGCCTGGGCATCCAGGCCTTCGAGCCTCAGCTCGTCGAGGGTAAGGCCATCCAGCTGCACCCGCTCGTGTGTGCGGCGTTCAACGCCGACTTCGACGGTGACCAGATGGCAGTGCACCTGCCGCTGTCCATGGAGGCCCAGGCCGAAGCGCGCATCCTGATGCTCGCCTCGAACAACATCCTGAAGCCGTCCGACGGCCGCCCGGTGACCCTGCCCACCCAGGACATGATCATCGGTCTGCACCACCTCACGACGCTCAAGGAAGGCGTGATCGGCGAAGGCCGCTCGTTCTCCTCGATCGCCGAGGCGATCCTGGCCTTCGACCAGAAGAAGGGCGAAAACCAGGGCCTCGACCTCAACGCCAAGGTACGCATCCGTCTGACGGACAAGTACTTCGAAGAGGGCACCCAGCCGGAAGGCGTGGAACTCGTCAACGGCCAGGCCGTCGGTACCGTGCTGGTGAACACCACGCTCGGCCGCGCGATCTTCAACGAGGCCATGCCGGTCGACTACCCGTACTTCGAAAAGGTGGCCGACAAGGGCAGCCTCTCGGCGATCGTCAACGACCTCGCCGAGCGGTACCCGAAGGTGGAAGTTGCCGCGACGCTTGACCGCGTCAAGGACGCCGGTTTCTACTGGGCCACCCGGTCCGGTGTGACCGTCGCGCTCAGCGACATCCTCACCCCGCCGGACAAGCCCGAGATCGTGGCTCGCTACGAGAAGCTCGCCGCCAAGGTGCAGTCGCAGTTCGAGAAGGGTCTCACGACCGACCTCGAGCGCCGTCAGGAACTCATTCAGATCTGGACGAAGGCGACGGAAGACGTCGCCGAGGCCATGCAGAAGAACTTCCCGAAGGACAACACCATCAACCGCATGGTCACGTCCGGTGCTCGTGGTAACTGGCTGCAGGTGCGTAACATCGCCGGCATGCGAGGCCTCGTGAACAACCCGAAGGGTGAGATCATCCCTCGCCCGATCATCTCGAGCTACCGCGAAGGCCTGTCCGTCGCCGAGTACTTCATTGCTACTCACGGTGCCCGTAAGGGTCTGGCCGACACCGCCCTCCGTACCGCCGACTCCGGGTACCTCACCCGTCGTCTCGTGGACGTCTCGCAGGATGTCATCATCCGCGAAGACAACTGTGGAACGACCAAGGGCCTCGAGTTGCCGATCGCGATCGTCGACCCGCTCGGTAACCTGGTTCGCCACCCCAACGTGGAGAACGCGGTCTACGCCCGCAGCCTGGCCGCAGCCGCGGTCAACGCCGCAGGCGAGGTCGTCGCCGAAGCCGGAGACGACGTCGGAGACGTGCTGATCGAGAAGCTGGTCGAGGCCGGCATCGAGACCATCAAGGTGCGTTCCGTGCTGACGTGTGAGTCTGCCGTCGGTGTGTGTGCGGTCTGCTACGGCCGTTCGCTCGCGACCGGCCTGCTCGTGGACATCGGAGAGGCCGTCGGCATCATCGCCGCACAGTCGATCGGTGAGCCCGGCACGCAGCTGACCATGCGTACCTTCCACACCGGTGGTTCGGCATCCGCTGACGACATCACCCAGGGTCTGCCGCGCGTCCAGGAGCTCTTCGAAGCACGTACCCCCAAGGGTGCGTCGCCCATCGTCGACACTGCCGGACGCATCACGATCGAGGACACCGACCGCAGCCGGAAGGTCATCCTGACCCCCGACAACGGCGACGAGCCGATCGCGTACCCGGTGCTCAAGCGCTCCACCCTCCTCGTCGAGGATGGCCAGCACGTCGAGCTCGGCACGCAGATCATCATCGGCGCCGTCGACCCGAAGGAAGTTCTTCGCGTCAAGGGTGTCCGGGCCGTGCAGAAGCACATCGTCGGTGGCGTCCAGGACGTCTACCGTTCGCAGGGTGTGCCGATCCACGACAAGCACATCGAGGTCATCGTCCGCCAGATGCTCCGCAAGGTCACCGTCGTCGAACACGGCGACACCGGCCTGCTCCCCGGCGAGCTCGTCGACCGGTTGAAGTACAACGAACTCAACCGTGCGGCACTCACCGAGGGCAAGAAGACGGCATCCGCTCGTCAGGAAGTCATGGGTATCACCAAGGCGTCCCTGGCGACCGAGTCCTGGCTGTCGGCCGCTTCCTTCCAGGAAACCACCCGGGTTCTCACCCAGGCGGCAATGGAAGGCAAGAGCGACCCGCTGATGGGCCTCAAGGAGAACGTCATCATCGGAAAGCTGATCCCGGCGGGCACCGGACTGCCCCGTTACCGCGACGTCACCGTCGAGGCAACGGAGGAGGCCAAGGCCGAGCGTTACCCGAACCGCATCTTCACCGATGATGCCGCGTTCAACGAGGGTGACCTGAGCTTCGTCGACTTCGACAGCTTCTCGTCCGACGACTTCACGCCCGGTACCTACAAGTAGCGTGTAGTCCTCACCAACGGATGCCCCTCTCGCCTCGGCGAGGGGGGCATCCGTCGTTAACGCCCCGTCGCTGGAGCGCCGACGACACTCGGCGCGCAGGGCGGTTCTCGAGGGAAGCGGTGGTGTGCCGCGCTGGGCCGCGCCGGGTACCCTGTGAGGGGGGCGCAGGTATTTCCGTGTCTCGCGAGCACGAGGGCAGCATGCAACTACTACTGGCACGCATCAGCGCGGCCGTCACCGGGGCGATGGGACTCGTCGTGCTCGCAGGCTGGTATCTCGGCGCGAGCACCCTGCCGGCCCCTGGGCGATGAAGCCGACGCCGGCCCTGGCTCTCATCATGCTGTCGCTGGCCCTGTTCCTGCTCGAGCGGCGTCGGGTGGCACTGGTCCTGGGGCTCGCCGTCGCTCTGCTCGGCGCCCTCACCCTTTCCGAAGACATTCTGGGCGTGACGCTCGGCGTCGACCGGCTGCTGCCGGGCATCGCCTTCGGCGGTCAGGATCCGCGCATGGCGCCGGCGACGGCCGTTTTACTGATTCTTCTGGGCCTCGCCGTCTGCGCGAGCCTGCTGCCGCGGGCGTCCTGGATGCTCGGCCTCGCCTTAGGCTCGCTGACCGTGAGCCTGCTCGCATTGCTCGGTTACGCCTATGGGGTGTCCTCGCTCTACTCCGTGGGCGGGTACACGAGCATGGCTCTCATCACCGCTCTCGCGGTGGCGTTCGAGTCGGTCTCGATCCTTCTCACCCGGCCCGACAACGGCCTCGTCGGATTGCTGCGCGACCCGGGTAGCTCAGGGCGGCTGCTCCGACCCGTCGTTCCGCTCCTCCTGCTCGGCCCCTTCGTGCTGGGCTGGCTGCGACTCTGGGGCCAGCGACAGGGCTGGTTCGACACGGTGCTCGGTGTCGCCTTCCTGATCGCCACGATGACGGTGGTCGGCATCGGCCTGAGCTGGGTGGCCGCCCGGAGGCTCCGCGACCTCGACCGGCAGCGCGACGCCGCCATGGTCGCGATGGACGCGGCCAACCACGCCCTCGAGACGGCGGTGGACAGGCGCACCCGCGAGCTCGCGAAGGTCGCAGACACGCTGCACACGCTCGTCGCGATCGCCCCGGTGGGCATCGTGCAGATGGACGCGGCCGGCGGACTTCTCAGCGCCAACGACCAGTGGCACGCCCTGAGCGGCCTCACCAGGGTTCAGTTCCAGCGCGGCGGTATGGCCACAGCCATCCACCCCGACGATACCGAACGCGTGCAACGCGACTGGGCTGCCGCGATTGCCGCCGGGGCTGCGTACGAGACGATGATGCGCTTCCGCACCCCCGGCGGTCAGGTCAACTGGGTACAGGTGAGCACCGCGCCGATCCGGGACGCCGGTCAGGTCACCGGGCACATGGCCACCGTCACAGACGTGACCGCGCTCCACGCTGCGGAACAGGCGGTCTCGGCCGCGCGGGCGCGATTCGAGGCGGCGTTCGCGTCGTCACCGCTCGGCACGGCGATCGTGGATCTCGACGGCAGGGTGGTGGCAGCCAACCCGCGGCTGTTCGAGCTCGCCGGGCCGGCATCCGTTGTCGTCGGCCAGCACATCGAGGCCATCTTCATGCCGCTCGATGCCGGAGCGCGCGGCGCTCGCACGTCGGAGGTGTTCGACGGGCCCTCCACGCGGCAGCGCATGGACCGCCGGATGCTCCGGGTCGACGACGAGGAAACGTGGGTCAAGGTGAGCATCGCCGAGATCCCCGCGGGGGAGCAGGCTGGCGCGCTGCTGTACCAGGTGGAGGACATCACCGCCCGCCGCCTCGCCGAGGCCCGAGTGGAGCACCTCGCATTCCACGACCCGCTGACCAACCTGCCCAATCGCCTGCTGCTTCTCGACCGGCTCAACCAGGCCCTGTTGCAGTCATCACGGCACGGGCACGGCGTGGCCGTGCTGTTCATCGACCTGGACCGGTTCAAGTTCGTCAACGACAGCCTTGGCCACCACATCGGGGACGCCGTGCTGGCTGAGGTCGGGGTGCGGCTCCGGCAGCAGGCGCGGGCCACCGATACGGTATCCCGGATCGGCGGAGATGAATTCGTGATCATCTGTCCGGGCGTCGACAGCAGCCAGGACGTGCACACACTGGCCCACAACCTGCAGCGCTCAATCGCCGAACCGATCCGGATCGGCGACCTCGTCGCATCCGTCGACGCGAGTATCGGCATCGCCTTCGGCCTCGGCCACGACGACGCGGAGGCGCTACTCCGCAACGCGGACCAGGCCATGTACTCGGCCAAGGGTCGGGGCCGGGCCCGCTACGAGGTCTTCGACGACGACCTGCGCGGCCGCATCGACCGGCGGCTGGACACCGAGCTCGCCCTCCGCGACGCCGTCGAGCTCGGCGAGATCGAGACCTGGTACTAGCCGATCGTCGATCTCCAGGAGAACACGGTCGTCGCCACCGAGGCTCTCGCCCGATGGCGCCGCCCCGAGCGCGGCATCGTCTACCCTGGCGAGTTCATCGCGATCGCAGAAGAAGTCGGGTTGATCAAGGGCATCGGCGTGACCGTTCTCGGTCAGGCCTGCCGGGCGGCCGTGACCCTCGACGGCGGCCTCGCGGTGAGTGTCAATGTCTCTCCACGACAGTTCGCGCAGGACGACTTCGGCGTCGTTGTCAGACGTGCGCTGGCGGAGAGCGGGTTGCCTCCCGAGCGCCTCTGGATCGAACTGACGGAGAGCGCCGTGCTCGAGGCGATCGACTCCGCGGCCCGGACCTTCCAGGAGCTGAGGGAACTGGGTGTCAAACTGGCGATCGACGACTTCGGCACCGGCTATTCCTCCTTCACGCACCTCCGCGCCTTCACCGTCGACCTGCTCAAGATCGACCTCACCTTCGTGCGCGACCTCGAACGCTCCGAACACGACCGGGCGATCGTCGAGGGCATCCTGCGCCTTGCCGATTCGCTCGGACTCGACGTCGTCGCCGAGGGCATCGAGACGGCAGGCCAACGCGACCTGCTCCGGTCCATGGGCTGCCGCTACGGGCAGGGCTACCTCTTCTCCAGGCCGGACCCGTCACCGCTGCCCGTCGTGAGCTTCGACAGCTGACCGACGGGCGCCAGCGGAGGATCGTCCGCACCGGTCCGGCAATCTGTAGCGGTCAGCCGCGCGATCTTCCTGAGTTAGCCACCGGAAGGCCGCGCTCAGGCGGCCGGCGGGGTGGGGACGGCGCCTGGCCACGTGCCCAGGTATGCGGGACTGTCGAGCTAGACGCTGTTCACCCCGGTCTGGGCCGGGTACTCGACCCCGGCGAGCAGGTTGGCCTGCGGCTGCAGGTCGAGGGTCCTGCCGTGGTTGCGCACGGTCAGGGTCAGCTCGGCGGGCTGGCTGTCGAACGAGGTCGCCCAGCCAACCCTGAGGACGTAGTCGAGCACGCCGGGGGCCGCTAGCTGTACTGAGTTATGACGTTGGTGACACTCGGCTGATGGGGGTTGTTCCGATGCCGGAGTGGATGCGTTCAGTGTTGTAGTAGTTGAGCCAGGGTGCAAGCGCTGCTGCGC